>DATAAV010000428.1:0-2278 GCA_036259935.1 Geodermatophilus sp.
CACCTGCCCGACGACCGCACGCTCCTGGTCGAGCGCTTCCGCGACGAGCTCGGCGACTGGCGACTGGTCGTCCACTCCCCGTTCGGCGCGCAGGTCAACGCGCCGTGGGCACTGGTGCTGGCCGCCCGGCTGCGGGAGCGCTACGGCGTCGACGTCGCCTCGATGCACTCCGACGACGGCATCGTGCTGCGCCTGCCCGACACCACCGGGGAGCCGCCGGAGGCCGACCTCGCCGTCCTCGACCCGGACGACGTCGAGCGCGAGGTGACCGCCGAGGTCGGCAGCTCGGCCCTGTTCGCGAGCCGGTTCCGCGAGTGCGCCGCGCGGGCGCTGCTGCTCCCCCGTCGCGACCCGCGCCGGCGAACCCCGCTGTGGCAGCAACGGCAGCGGGCCGCCCAGCTGCTCTCGGTGGCCAGCGAGTTCTCCAGCTTCCCCATCACGCTGGAGGCCGCCCGCGAGGTGCTGCAGGACGTCTACGACGTGCCCGGCCTGGTCGAGCTGATGCGCGACGTCCGCTCCCGGCGGGTGCGGGTGGTCGACGTGCAGACCCAAGCGGCCTCGCCGTTCGCCCAGTCGCTGCTGTTCGGTTACGTCGGGCAGTTCCTCTACGAGGGCGACGCCCCGTTGGCCGAGCGCCGGGCGCAGGCCCTGGCCCTCGACACCGGCCTGCTCGCCGAGCTGCTCGGCCGCTCCGAGCTGCGCGAGCTGCTCGACGCCGAGGCGCTCACCGAGGTCGAGGCCGAGCTGCAACGGCTGCCGGCCGACCGCCACCCCCGTGACCCGGACGCCGCCGCCGACCTGCTGCGCATCGTCGGCGACCTCACCCCCGCGGAGGCCGCCGCGCGCGGGGTGGGCCGGGAGTGGCTCGACGAGCTGGTGGCCGCCCGCCGCGCGCTGGTGGTGCGCATCGCCGGTGAGGAGCGGTACGTGGCGATCGAGGACGCCGGCCGGCTGCGGGACGCCCTCGGCACCGCGTTGCCGGTCGGGGTGCCCGAGGCCTTCACCGAGCCGGTGCCCGACCCGCTCGGCGACCTGGTCGGCCGCTACGCCCGCACCCACGGGCCCTTCCAGCCCGGAGAGGTGGCGCAGCGCCTGGGGCTGGGCGTCGCGGTGGTGACCGCGACGGTGCAGCGGCTCGTCGGCACCGGCCGGCTGGTGACCGGGGAGTTCCGCCCCGGCGGCACCGGCCAGGAGTGGTGCGACGCCGACGTGCTGCGGTCGGTGCGCCGGCGCAGCCTGGCCCGGTTGCGCCAGGAGGTCGAGCCGGTGCCCGTCGACACGCTGGCCCGGTTCACCCCTTCCTGGCAGTCGGTGGGCAGCCGGATGCGGGGGCCGGACGGCGTGCTCGCGGTCGTCGAGCAGCTGGCCGGGGCGCTCGTCCCCGCCAGCGCGCTGGAGTCACTGGTGCTGCCGGCCCGGGTCCGTGACTACTCCCCCGCGATGCTCGACGAGCTGACCAGCGCCGGCGAGGTGCTGTGGGCGGGCGCGGGCGGGCTGCCCGGTGGCGACGGCTGGGTCAGCCTCGTGCCGGCCGACCTGGCCCCGCTGCTGCTGCCCGAGCCGCTGGAGCTGCCCGAGGCCGGTCCCGCGGTGCTCGAGCACCTGGCCGGTGGGCAGGCGCTGTTCTTCCGCGGCCTCTCCGACCTGGCCGGCTCCACCGACGACACGGCCTTCGCCGACCTCGTGTGGGACCTCGTGTGGTCCGGCGTGCTGACCAACGACACCCTGGCGCCGCTGCGCACCCGGCTGTCCGGGGGCGGCACGCACAAGCGCCAGCCCGCCCCGCCCCGGGCCCGGCTCGACCGCAGCCGTTACGGGCGCACCCGGCTGGGCCGGCCGGCGATGCCGACCCGCAGCGGGCCGCCCACCATGGCCGGCCGCTGGTCCCGGCTCCCCGACCGCGAGGCCAACGCCACGAAGCGGACGACGGCCCGTGCCGAGGCGTTGCTCGAGCGGCACGGCGTGCTCACCCGCGGGGCCGTGGTGGCCGAGCAGGTCACCGGCGGCTTCTCTGCGGTGTACCCGGTGCTGCGGGCCTTCGAGGAGAACGGCCGGGCCCGGCGCGGCTACTTCGTGGAGACCCTCGGCGCCGCACAGTTCGGCACCCCGGGCTCGGTCGACCGGCTGCGCAGCTTCGCGTCGCCGAACCGCGTGCCCAGCGGGGCGGTGGTCCTCGCGGCCACCGACCCGGCCAACGTCTACGGCGCGGCCCTGCCCTGGCCCGAGCGCCCCGGAGCGACGGGAGAGGACGGCGGCGACCCGGGTGGAGCGGTCGACG
>DATAAV010000429.1:0-2008 GCA_036259935.1 Geodermatophilus sp.
TGCTGGTCGCCCTCGTCGTGCTGCCGGCGGGGCCGCGGCGGGTGCCGCTGTCCCGGCTGGACCCCACCGTGGTGCCGCCGGCGTCCGCGCTGGCCGGCGCCTCGGCAGCGGCCGGCGCGGCGGTGGAGCGGGTGCTCGTACGGCGCGGGCTGGTGGCCCGCGGCACCGCCGCGCTGGAGCGGGCCGGGGTGGCGACCGCGCTGCCGGACGTCGTCCTGCTGGTGGGCCTGGGCGCCGTCGTGCTCGGCGCACTGGGCCTGCTGCTCGGTGGGGTGCTGCTCGCGCTGCTGTTCGCGGCGCTGGCCCCGCTGGGCACGAAGGTGCTGCTCGGGCTGCGGCGGGGACGGCGGCAGGCGGCCTTCGCCGACCAGCTCGACGACTCGCTGCAGCTGATGGCCTCCAGCCTGCGCGCCGGGCACAGCCTGCTGCGCGCGGTCGACTCGGTGTCGCAGGAGGCCGCGGCCCCGACCGCGGAGGAGTTCGCCCGCATCGTCAACGAGACCCGGGTGGGCCGCGACCTCGGCGACGCCCTCGACGAGGTGGCCGAGCGGATGGCCAGCGACGACTTCCGCTGGGTCGCGCAGGCGATCGGGATCCACCGCGAGGTCGGCGGCAACCTGGCCGAGGTGCTCGACACCGTCGGCCACACCATCCGGGAGCGCAACGCCATCCGCCGTCAGGTCAAGGCGCTGTCGGCCGAGGGCAAGCTGTCCGCGGTCGTGCTGATGGCCCTGCCCTTCGGCATCGTCGCGTTCCTCATGGTCAGCAACCCGGCCTACCTGGCCCCCTTCACCACCACCCTGGTCGGCTGGTGCATGACGGCGACGGTCGTCGTCCTGCTGGTCGTCGGCGGGCTGTGGCTGAAGAAGACCGTGGCGATCCGGTTCTGATGCTGCCGACCCCCGTGCTCGCGGCCGCGCTGGCCGTCGCCCTCGCCGTCCCGCTGCTGGGCTGGGCGCTGCTGGCCCGCCCGCAGGACGCCGCCGCCCGTACCCGCGCCAACCTCACCCGCGGCCTGGACCTGCCCGGCGCGGCCGCCGCCCGTCCGCGGGCCCGGCTGCTGCCCCGCCTCGCCCGCGCGCTCACCCCGGCCGGCACGATCGCCCGGCTCAACCGGCTGGCCGGTGCGGCGGGGCGTCCGGCGGAGTGGCCGGTGTCCCGCCTGGTGGCGGCCAAGCTCGTGCTCGCCCTGGTCGCCGCGGCGCTCGGGGTGCTGGTGGTGACGGCCAGGCCGGGGCCACTGACCGTGCTGATGGCCGTCGTCGTGACCGGGGTGGCCTACGTCGTCCCGGAGCTGCTGCTCCACAGCCGCGGGCAGGAGCGGCAGCAGGCGATCGCGCTGGAGCTCGCCGACACCCTCGACCAGATGACCATCGCGGTGGAGGCCGGGCTCGGCTTCGAGGCGGCGATGGCGCGGGCCGGGCGCAACGGCCGCGGCCCGCTCGCCGAGGAGCTGGTGCGCACGCTGCAGGACATCGCCGTCGGCCAGCCCCGCCGCGAGGCCTACCTGGCGCTGGCCGAGCGGACGGCGGTGCCCGACCTGCGCCGCTTCATCCGCGCCGTGGTGCAGGCCGACGCGTACGGCGTCTCGATCGCCGACGTGCTGCGCACCCAGGCCGCCGAGATGCGGCTCAAGCGCCGGCAGCGGGCCGAGGAGAAGGCGATGCAGATCCCGGTGAAGGTGATCTTCCCGCTGATCCTCTGCATCCTGCCGACGCTGTTCATCGTGCTGCTGGGCCCCGCCGTCCTGGACATCGCGGAGGCCTTCGGCGGGCAGTGACCGTCCCACCCGCGGGCTCCACGCCCCTCCCGATCCCCGAGTCCTGCGAACTCGTGGCCGTCAGCGGCTGATCACCACGGTTCGCAGGGGTCGGCGGATCGGTGATCACTTGCTGAAGGCCTCGACGATGTCCATCGCGGCGGGGCCGAGCAGCACGATGAACAGCGTCGGCAGGATGCAGAGGATCAGCGGGAAGATCACCTTCACCGGGATCTGCATCGCCTTCTC
>DATAAV010000430.1:0-6027 GCA_036259935.1 Geodermatophilus sp.
GCCCGCTGGTCGTCCGCCCGCGCGGGGCCGGGCCGGCCCCGCGGGGTCGGTGCGCCCGGCGGCGGGCGGTACGGCAGGGTGTCGGCCGTGAGGCACACCGTGCGCGTCCCGATGCGCTGGTCGGACATGGACGCCTACCAGCACATCAACAACGTGGCCTTCCTGGGCTACTTCGAGATGGCGCGCGTGAACCTGTTCTTCGAACACCCCACGCACGACGAGCGCACCGGCATGCGCCGGGGGCTGGTGGTCGCCTCCCATGAGATCCAGTACAAGCGCTCGGTGGTCTACGACGCCGAGCCGCTGGAGGTGCAGATCTGGGTCTCCGCGATCCGGGCGGCGTCCTTCCTCTGCCATTACGAGGTCTTCGACCACGGCCGGCTCGCCGTCACCGGCAACACCATGCTGGTCCCGTTCGACTTCGCCCTGAACCGGCCCCGCCGGCTCACCCCCGGGGAGCAGGACTTCCTGACGCGCTACACCGACGAGCAGCGGGCCGACTGACGGCGGAGGACCTGGTGCGCCAGACGTCGTGCTCTGCCCACCATGGTGGGCAGTGCACGACGTTCCGCGGGACAGGTAGCCGGGCGGCGCGAGCGGGCCGGCCTCCGACCGCGGGGCCGTCCGTACGGGGCCCTGTCGGCGGGGACGGCGATGTGTTCCGCGGAACCTCGTGCTCTGAGTGCCCAGCGCACGCAGAGCACGACTGACGGCGGAACAGGTACCCGGCGGTCGGGCCGGGTGGCCGGCGCGCTCGGCGGTCAGGACCCGACGATCCGCGGCACCGGCCGGCCGGCTCCGGTCGGTGCGCCCCGGCGCCGCGCCTCCTCCTCCGACACCGGCCGCACCGGCGCGCCCTCGGCGATCGGCGCACCCACGAAGACCGCGGCGTTGATGCCGCCGCGGTGCACCATCGCCTTGACCAGCCGCGCGCCGGTCAGCCGCTCCAGGTGTGTGCACGGCGGGCAGCGCTTCATCCCGAACAGCAGCGCGTCCCCGACGGCGAACCAGCACCCGACCAGTGAGGGCAGCGCGATCCCGGTGGTGACGAGGTTGCGGCGGGTGTCCCCGGGGGTCAGCCGCGTGCCGGTCTCCGCGGCGACGGCGGCGACGTCGTCGCGGTCGATCAGCGTCAGCTGCTTCTCGAGATCCGGGTACTGCGCCCAGGTGCCGCCGCCGAGGGCGTAGCGGTCCCCCTCCAGCCCCCGGCCGGCCAGCAGCCGTGCCGAGGGCACCCGCCGCATCGGTGCCGCCGCTGCGGCGGTCAGCCAGATCTCGGTGACCAGACCGGGGGACGGCGTCGTCATCCGACGCCCGGGGCGGAGCCGGTCGAGGCGCGCCGACGGGCGGAGCGGGCCGGCGGGGCGTCGGCTCCCCGGGCGTCGAGCGCCTCGCTGAGCGTGGCCGCCAGTCGCAGCACCTGCACCAGCAGCGGGACGATCATGACCAGCTGGGGCCGGACGGCGCCGCGCGCGGCCTGCGCCTCGCGGATCCGGGCCGCCCGCTCGGCCACCAGCGGGATGAACCGCAGCGTCATGGCGATCACCAGGCCGATCCGTGCCGGTCGCACGCCGAACACCTGCAGCGGCCGGGCCAGCCACTCCACCACCGCGACCAGCGCGGTGACCCGTGTGGTGGCGGTGACCACCGCGGCGGCCGTCACCAGCGCGAGCAGCCGCAGCACCGCGACCGTGCCGGTGCGCAGGTCGGTGACCACGAGGTGGAAGACGAGCAGCGCCGCCAGCCAGGGCCACACGGGGCGCACCTGCGCCCACAGCTCGCCGAACGGCAGCCGGGCCGCGGCCAGCCCGGCGGCGAACACGAGCGCCGCCGTCCCGGCCACCAGGTCGAGCCGGTCGACGGCGAACAGCAGCACCCCCAGCCCGGCCAGCACGGCCAGCTTCAACCCCGCCGGAGCCCGGTGGACGACGCTGCGGCCGGGCACGTACAGCGACAGCGTCACGACATCCTCGCCACGTACCAGGGCACCGTCTCGGCCGGCGAGCCGTCGGCGACCACCCGGCCGTCCTCGAACACGAGCACCCGGTCGAAGCCGTCGAGGAGGTCGAGGTGGTGGGTCACCACGACGACGTCCTGCTCCAGTTCGCCGATCGCCCGAGCGATGCGCCGGGTGTTGGTCAGGTCCAGCAGCGTCGTCGGCTCGTCGAAGACCACCCGCTGCGGCTGCATGACCAGCACCCCGGCGATCGCCAGCAGTTGCTTCTGCCCGCCGCTGAGCAGGTGGGCGGGGTGGTCGCGGTGCCCGGCCAGGCCGTAGCGGGCCAGCACCTCCTCGACCCGCCGGGCGCTCTCCTCGGCCGGCACGCCCAGGTTGGCCAGGCCGAACGCGACGTCCTCGGCGACGGTGGGGTGCACGATCTGCGCGTCGGGGTCCTGGAAGACGAACCCCACCCGCCGGCGGACCTCCCGCAGCTGGGTCCGGGTGTCCAGCCCGTCGACGAGCACGGTGCCCGACGTCGGCACCACCAGCCCGTTGAGCAGCCGGGCGAAGGTGCTCTTCCCCGAGCCGTTGGCGCCGATCACCCCGACCCGGGTCTCGGTGAGGGTCAGGGAGACGTCAGCCAGCACGGTGCGGTCGCCGTAGGCGTGGCCGACGTCGCGCAGCTCGATCGCCGTCCGCGGCAGGGTGACCGCGGCGGCCACGTCGGCGCCGCGCCGTCCCCACCGCATGCCTCGCTCCGCTCCCGGACGCCTCAGCCGGCCGCGGGCCGCCGCGTCGGCAGCTCGATCACCGGGTAGGCGCGCCGCACGGCCACGGCGACGACCGAGGCGGCCACCACCTTCACCAGGTCACCGGGGATGAACGCCAGCGAGCCGGTGGCCGCCGCCGAGAGCGGGATGTCGGCGTAGAAGCTGGTGAACGGGATCCCGAGCGCGTAGATGACGACGATGCCGCCGATCAGATTGGCCACCAGCGCCCAGGCGAGGTTGAGCCGCCGCCAGAACAGCTGGGTCAGCAGGCCGATGACGAACGCGGCGATCGGCCAGCTGTAGAGGTAGCCGGCCGAGGGACCGAAGAAGACGCTGAGCCCACCCCGGCCGCCGGCCAGGATCGGCGCACCGAGCGCGACCACGGCCAGGAACACCAGCAGGGCCGCGCCGCCGCGGTAGGCGCCGAGAACCGACCCGGCCAGCATGACGCCCAGCGTCTGGGCGGTGATCGGCACGGGGATCCCCGGCACGGGAACCGGCGGCAGCAGCCCCAGCACGGCCACGATGGCCGCGAAGAGCGCGATGTAGGCGAGGTCCCTGGTCTTCACGATGATCTCCCGGAGGCGGGCGCGGCTGCGCGGACGAGCGGAGGTCGTCGGCCCCCGTTCAGTGGCGGAAGTTACCCGAGCCAGCATCCTCGGAGTCCGGCCGGGCGGGCCGCCGACCACACCGCCGCGCCCGGCCGCGCACGCCCGGGCAGCCCACCACGCCGGCCACGTCGGTACAGCGACTGCACCGAGGGGCCCGGAGGGCAGGTGGCGGGTCAGGCGGGGGAGAGGTCGCCGGCGATGTCGTCGGGCCAGCGGTTCTGCATGCTGCGGGCGGCCATCTGCAGATAGCCCCACAGGGTCGCGTCCTGCTCGGGGGACAGTTCCAGGCTGTCGACCGCCTCGCGCATGTGCGTCAGCCACGCCTCGCGCTCGACCGGGCCGATGGCGAAGGGGGCGTGCCGCATCCGCAGCCGGGGGTGCCCGCGCTGCTGGGAGTAGGTCGTGGGCCCGCCCCAGTACTGCTCCAGGAACATGCGCAGGCGGGCCTCGGCGCCCTCCCAGTCGTCCTGCGGGTAGAGCGGCGCCAGCACCGGGTCGGAGCGGACGCCGGCGTAGAAGCGGGACACCAGCCGCGCGAAGGTCGCCGCGCCGCCGACCTCCTCGTAGAAGGTCCGCGCCGAGGGCAGGGACCGGCTGGACTCGCTCACGAAGTCGATGGTCCCGCAGTCGGGCGGCCCGCTGCCACGTGACCCTGGGTACGTGCGTGGGCGATCAGGACCGGGGCGACGGCCACCATGCCGATGCCGCCGATGAGCGCCACCACCACGCTCGGTGCGGTCCCCTCCGCCGCGAGTCCGGCCCCGAGCACCCCCAGACCCTGCACGCCGTAGAGGCCGCTCACGGCCACGCCGAAGGCCCGCCCGCGGAAGGCCGCCGGCACCGCCTGCACGAAGGCCACGTTGAGCGGGATCGACCAGGCCGCACCCAGGCCGGACACGAACATCAGGGCGACGACCAGGACGTAGGCCCCCCGTCCCGGGCCGGCGGTCATCGCCACCAGCCCGGCCAGCAGGACCGGCGCCAGCGACATCAGCACCAGGGCCGGCACCAGCCGTTCCCGCCGGTGGGGGGCCACCAGCCGGGCGATCACCAGGCCGCCGAGGGTCACCCCGAGCGGATTGGCGGCCAGCAGGACGCCGATCTCCGTCGCGCCCTGCCCGAGTTCGTCGGTCAGCGGGGTGGCGATGCCCTCGGCGGCGTTGACGAACAGCGTGGCCACCCAGGCCAGCCCGATGATGGCCCGCAGCCGCGGCGTCCGGCCGATCAGCCGCAGCCCGTCGCCGGCGTCCCGCCACAAGGACCGCGGGCCGGCGTCGCCGGTCCCGGCCGGCGCGGGGCGCCGCTACAGCCGAGCCCACAGCCACAGCGCCGAGAGCACGAACGTCGCGGCGTCCACGAGCAGCACGGAGGAGGGGCTCAGCAGCGCCACCAGGGCGCCGGCGAGCACGAACCCGACGACCTGGGCCACCTGCGTGCCGACGTTCGACAACGACGTCGCCACCGCGTACCGGTCGCCCTCGAGGACGTCGGCCATGAGCGCCGAGCGCGCCGCCTCGAACGGGGGCGCGCACAGCGCCACGAGCAGCATCAGCACCAGCAGCACCGGCAGCGGCGTGCCGGGGATCGCCATGCCGGCCACCAGGACGGCGCGGGCGACGTCGGCGGCGATGAGCACCCGGTGTCGCGGCAGGCGGTCGGCCACCGTCGACAGCAGCGGCCCGCCGAGGAGCCAGGGCAGGTAGCTGATGCCGAAGGTGATCGCGGACAGCAGCGGGGAGGAGGTGCGCTGGTACACCAGCACGGTCAGCGCCACGCGCGCCAGTTCGTCGCCGACCGTCGAGAGCAGGAAGCTGCCGAACAGCGGCCGGAACTCCCGCTCGGCGAACACCTCGCGGAAGCGGGCCTGGCGGATCGGTGCGGCGCCGGCCGGGTCTGACCCGACCGGCGCGGGGCCCGTCAGCGGACCCCCGCCCCGACGCCGGACACACCGCCGAGCAGCGGGAGGGGCGTGCGGAGGCCGGCAGGCACGCGGGTGATGAGCAGCGTCTCGGCCGGCCCGGCGATCAGCGCCCGGGCGTCGGCCGCCGCCCGGCCCCGGCCGGCCGCAGCCGACACGGACAGTGAACTACTCATCACTACCCATACTCGCAGGTTCGGGGGCTGGGATCAGTGAGACGGACGCGACAATCCCGTGTGCGCCGCCAGGAAGGCGAGCTGGTCGGCGGCCAGGCCCACCGTGCGGCTCACCGCCCGTGCCCCGTGCCCGACCGAGGTCTCCCGCCGCAGCACCACCGGGGCGTCCGAGGCGGTCGCGTGCTGCAGGGCCGCGGCGAGCTTGCGGGCGTGCAGCGGATCGACCCGGGTGTCGGACTCGAAGGTCGTGAACAGCACCGCCGGATAGGCGGTGCCCTCGCGGACCGCGTGGTAGGGCGAGTAGCCGAGCAGCCAGCCGAGCTCGGTGGGGTCCTCGGCGGTGCCGTACTCGTCGTTCCAGGTACGGCCGAGGCCGAAGCGCTCGTAGCGGACCATGTCGAGCAGCGGAGCGCTGCAGACGACGGCCGCAGCGAGGTCGGGCCGCTGGGTGAGCGTCACCCCCACCAAAAGGCCGCCGTTGGACCCGCCCATGACCGCCAGTTGCCGGTGGGTCGTCCAGCCCTGCGCCACCAGGTGCCCGGCGGCGGCGGCGAAGTCGTCGAACACGTTCTGCTTGCGCTCGCGCATGCCGGCGCGGTGCCACTCCTCG
>DATAAV010000431.1:0-13840 GCA_036259935.1 Geodermatophilus sp.
GCCGGCTGCCAGCGGTGCGCGCCCTCGGCCTCGCCGGCGTCGGACAGCTCCCGGATCCGCGCCAGCTGCTCGGCGGAGTTGATCGCGCCGATGTCGGTGTTCTTGTCCAGCGGGTCGCCCAGGCGCAGCGTGCCGATGCGCCGCTGCAGCGAGGCGATCACCTCGTCGTGCACGTTCTCCTGCACCAGCAGCCGGCTGCCCGCGCAGCACACGTGCCCCTGGTTGAAGAAGATGCCCTGCACGATGCCCTCGACGGCCTGGTCGATCGGGGCGTCGTCGAAGACGATGTTGGCCGCCTTGCCGCCGAGCTCGAGGGTGAGCGACTTGCGGGTGCCGGCGACCGCGCGGGCGATCGACTTCCCCACCTCGGTCGAGCCGGTGAACGCCACCTTGTCGACGTCGTCGTGCTCCACGACCGCCCACCCGGTGTCGCCGGCGCCGGTCACGATGTTGACCACGCCCGGGGGCAGGTCGGCCTGCTGGCACACCTCGGCGAACAGCAGCGCCGACAGCGGCGTGGTCTCGGCCGGCTTGAGGACGACGGTGTTACCGGTCGCCAGCGCCGGGGCGATCTTCCAGGCCAGCATGAGCAGCGGGAAGTTCCAGGGGATGACCTGGCCGGCGACGCCGAGGGGTCGCGGGTCCGGGCCGAGGCCGGCGTACTCCAGCTTGTCGGCCCACCCCGCGTGGTAGAAGAAGTGCGCCGCGGCCAGCGGGACGTCGACGTCGCGGGACTCCCGGATCGGCTTGCCGTTGTCCAGGGACTCCAGCACGGCGAACTCCCGGGCCCGCTCCTGCAGCAGCCGGGCGATCCGGAACAGGTACTTGCCCCGGTCGGCCGGGCGCATCGGCCCCCACACCCGGGTGAACGCCCGGCGGGCGGCCTTCACCGCGCGGTCGACGTCGGCCTCGGTGCCGGCCGCGACCTCCGACAGCACCTCCTCGGTCGCCGGGTTGACCGTCTTGAACGACTCGCCCGAGCCGTCGACGAACTCGCCGTCGACGAACAGGCCGTAGGACGGCGCGATGTCGACGATCGAGCGCGACTCGGGCGCCGGCGCGTACTGGAACGGGTTGTCGGTCATCGCCTCAGTCCACCGTCACGTGGTCGGGGCCGCTGTAGTGGCCGGTGCGCAGCTTGTGGCGCTGCAGGAGCAGGTCGTTGAGCAGGGTGGAGGCGCCGAAGCGGAACCAGTCGGGGGAGAGCCAGTCGGGGCCGGCGACCTCGTTCACCAGCACCAGGTGCTTGATCGCGTCCTTCGTCGTCCGGATGCCGCCGGCGGGCTTGACCCCGACCTGGCGGCCGGTGGCCGCCCGGAAGTCGCGGACCGCCTCGAGCATCACCAGGCAGACCGGCAGGGTGGCGGCGGGGGAGATCTTGCCGGTGGAGGTCTTGATGAAGTCGCCGCCGGCGAGCATCGCCAGCCAGGAGGCGCGGCGGACGTTGTCGAGGGTGACCAGTTCGCCCGTCTCGAGGATGACCTTGAGGTGGGCGTCCCCGCAGGCCTCCTTGACCGCGACGATCTCGTCGTAGACGTCGAGGTAGTGCCCGGCGAGGAACGCGCCACGGTCGAGGACCATGTCGATCTCGTCGGCGCCGTTGGCCACCGCCTCGCCGACGTCGGCCAGCTTCACCGCCCGGCCCGCCCGCCCGCTGGGGAAGGCGGTGGCGACCGCGGCGACGTGGACGCCCGACCCGTCGAGCGCCTCCCGGGCGACGCCGGCGAGGTCGCCGTAGACGCAGACCGCGGCCACCTGCGGGCAGGAGGGGTCGGCCGGGTCGGGCCGGCGCGCCCGGGCGGCCAGCGAGCGCACCTTCCCCGGCGTGTCGGCGCCCTCCAGGGTGGTGAGGTCGACCATCGCGATCGCGGTGTCGATCGCCCAGGCCTTCGCGGTGGTCTTGATCGACCGGGTGCCGAGGACGGCCACCCGTGCCTCGGCCCCCACCTGGTCGACGCCGGGCAGGCCGTGGAGGAACGTCCGGAAGGCGGCGCCGGAGCGGGTGACGTCGCCGAACGGGTCCGGCGGCGCGGTGCCCGGCCGGGGCTCCGCCGGCAGCGCGTCGCGGTCGAGCAGGTGGGTCATGCCGGCATTCTCCCCCGGAGGCCCGCGACCCCGGCCGCTACCGTGGCGCGCGTGCAGCTCACCGTCGTCGACCATCCGCTGGCCCGCGCCCGCCTGTCCCGCATGCGGGACGAGCGCACCGACAACGCCATGTTCCGCGCGGCGCTGCGCGAGCTGACCCAGATGCTGGTCTACGAGGCCACCCGTGACTTGAAGGTGGCCGAGGAGCCGATCACCACGCCGGTGACGACGACGACCGGCTACCGCCTGGCCGCGCCGCCGCTGATCGTCCCGGTGCTGCGGGCCGGGCTGGGCATGGCCGACACCGCGCACGGGATGCTGCCGGAGTCGCAGATGGGCTTCGTCGGCCTGGCCCGCAACGAGGTGACCTTCCAGCCGGAGGCCTACATGGCCTCGCTGCCGGAGTCGCTGGTGGGCCGGGAGGTGCTCGTCCTCGACCCGATGCTGGCCACCGGCGGCTCGCTGGTGCACTGCTGCGGCCTGCTGACCGCGCGCGGGGCCACCTCGATCACCGTGCTGTGCGCGCTGGCCGCGCCGCAGGGCATCGCCCGGCTGGAGGAGAGCGGTCTGCCGCTGCGGGTGTTCACCGCCAGCGTCGACGAGGGCCTCAACGAGAAGGCCTACATCGTGCCCGGCCTCGGCGACGCGGGGGACCGTCAGTTCGGGGCCGTCTGATGCGCTTCGGCGTCCTGGGCACCGGCCACTGGGCCCGCACCGTGCACGTGGCGGCGCTGGCCGGGCACCCGGACGCTGAGCTGGTGGGGGTGTGGGGCCGCGACGCAGACAAAGCCCGGGCGGTCGGCGCCGAGTTCGACGTGCCCGGCTACGACGACCTGGACGCGCTGCTCGGCGCCGTCGACGCCGTGGCGGTCGCCGTCCCGCCGGACGTGCAGGCGCCGCTGGCCGAGCGCGCGGCCGCCGCGGGCAAGCACCTGCTGCTGGAGAAGCCGATCGGGCTGTCGGTGGCCGAGGCCGACCGGGTCACCGCGGCCGTGCGGGCCGCCGGCGTGGCCTCGGTCGTCTTCTTCACCTTCCGCTTCCAGACCGCGACGTCGACCTGGCTGACCCAGGCGGCGCGGATGCGGCTGGCCGGCGGCGCGGGCACGTGGCTCAGTGCGCTGGCCGGCAGCCCCTTCGACTCGGCCTGGCGCCGGCAGCACGGGGCGCTGTGGGACCTCGGCCCGCACGCGCTGTCCCTGCTGATGCCGGCGCTGGGGCCGGTGACCGGCGTCCAGGCCGGCGGCGGGCTGGGCGACACCGTCCACCTCGTGCTGCACCACGCCGGGGGCGTCGCCAGCACCCTGACGCTGTCGCACACCGTGGTCCAGATGTCGACCGGCGTGGAGTTCTTCGTGCACGGGGACGCCGGCCGGCTGGTGCTGCTGCCCGACAGCGACCACCCGGTCGACGCGCTGCGGGTCGCCGTCGACGAGCTCCGGGCCGCCGCGCTCACCGGCGGCACCCACCCCTGCGACGTCGGGTTCGCCCGCGACGTCGTCGTCGTGCTCGCCGCCGCGGAGCGCGCGCTGGCCTCCGGCTGCCGGGAGCCGGTTCCCTCCTGAGCAGAGTGCCACGGCGCGGAAAGTGCGCCCCTGCCACTCCGTTCAGCAGCCCAGGCGCGCGGCCAGTTCGAGGAAGGACCCCACCGACAGGTCGGCCTCGGGGTCGGCGGCCGGCGGGACGGTGCGCCTACCGAACTCGTCGGGCCGGTGCACGTACGCGGTGCGCAGCCCCCGGCCGCGGGCCGCCGCCAGGTCCTCGACGTGCGCGGCGACCATGAGCACCTGCTCCGGCGCCAGCGCCAGCAGCCGGGGCGCGGCGTCGTAGACCTCCGGGTCCGGCTTGTAGTGCCCGACGATCTCCGCGCCGAGCACGAGGTCCCACGGCAGCCCGGCCCGCCGGGCCATGTCCACGATCAGCGCCACGTTGCCGTTGGACATCGGCGCGAGCACGTGGGACCGCCGCAGCCTGGTCAGGCCGGGCAGCACGTCTGGCCATGGGTCCAGCCGGTGCCAGGCGAGCACCAGCTCCGCGCGGGTCGCCGGGTCGACGTCGGGCCGGCCGAACTCCGCGAGCACCTCGTCCAGGGAGGCCCGGTGCAGCTCGTCCAGGGGCGTCCAGGGCAGCTCGCCGGTGCGCACCCGCTCCATGGACGGCGCGTAGCGGGCCCGCCAGGCGTCGGCCACCGCCTCGGCGTCGACGTCCGCGCCGAGCAGCCGGCGCACCTCCCGGGCCACGCCGGCGCGCCAGTCGACCACGGTGCCGAACACGTCGAACACCAGCGCGCGGACCGCCACGGCTACAGCCCGAGCGCCCGGGCCATCTCGGCCCGCAGCTGGTCGAGCTCCTCCTCGCCGCGGCCGCGCGCGGCGATCACCCCGGCGTCGTCGTGCACCGGCACGACGGTCTCCAGGTAGGCCTTGAGCTTCGGTTCGGTGCCGCTGGGCCGCACGATCACCCGGATGCCGTCGCCGAGCAGCCGGACGGCGTCGACCGGGGGGTCCTCCGCGGCGAGGTCGGTGAACGCCACCTCCCGGCCGAGCAGCCGGGCCGGCGGGTGCGCCCGCAGCCGGGCCATGGCACCGGTGATCAGCGAGAGGTCCTCCACCCGAACCGCCAGCTGCCCGGTCACGAACAGCCCGTGCTCGACCGCCAGCTCGTCGAGCCGGTCGAGCAGCGTGCGGCCGGTCGCCTTCAGCTCGGCGGCGAGCAATGCGACGGCCAGCGCGGCGGAGATGCCGTCCTTGTCCCGCACCACCGTCGGGGTCACCGCGTAACCGAGGGCCTCCTCGTAGCCGAAGACCAGCGGCTCCTCGTCGGTGCCGGCCCGGATGATCCACTTGAAGCCGGTGGGCGTCTCGGCGAACCGGACGCCGTGGGCGCCGGCGAGCGCGTGCACCAACGAGCCGCTGACCAGGGAGGCCGCGTAGGTGCCGCGCACCCCGCGGCGCAGCAGCCAGTCGGCCAGCAGCCCGCCCACCTCGTCCCCGGTCAGCTGGCGTCCCTGGCAGACCACCGCGCAGCGGTCGCCGTCGGGGTCCTCGGCGATCGCCACGTCCGCGTCGACCCGCCCGGCGAGGGCCTTCAGCAGGTCCAGGGCGCCCGGCTCCTCCGGGTTGGGGAAGGCGACCGTCGGAAAGGCAGGGTCCGGGTTCTCCTGCTCGTGCACGCTGTGCGGCGGGAGGAACCCGGCCGCGGCGAACGCCACACGGGTCGTCTCCGCGCCCACACCGTGCAGCGCCGTGTAGGCGACGGTGAGATGGGTGCGCGCCGCGACGTCCACCCGGTCGGGCTCCAGGGCCCGCTCCACCGCGGCCACGTAGTCGGCCTCGACGTCGTCCCCGAGGGTTCCCCAGCCGTCGCTGCGCGGCACCTCCCGCGCGGGGCCGACCGCGGCGATCGCCGCCTCGATCCGCCGGTCGGCCGGCGGCACGAGCTGCGCGCCGTCGCCGAGGTAGATCTTGTAGCCGTTGTCGGCGGGCGGGTTGTGGCTCGCGGTCACCATCACCCCGGCCACGCAGCCCAGATGGCGGACGGCGAAGGACAGCACCGGCGTAGGCAGCGCCTTCGGCAGGACCTGCACCGCGAACCCCGCCCCGGTCAGCACCTCGGCGGTGATCCGGGCGAACTCGTCCGACCGGCGCCGGGCGTCGAAGCCGACCACCACGCCGCCGCCGGCGTGCCCCTCGTCCAGCAGGTACCGGGCCAGTCCGGCGGCGGCACGGATGACCACGGCGGCGTTCATCCCGGCCGGGCCGGCGCGCAGCGGACCGCGCAGCCCCGCCGTCCCGAAGGTGAGCGGACCGGCGAACCGGCGGGTCAGCTCCGCGGTGTCGCCCGCCTCGATCAGCGCGTCGATCTCGGCGCGGTCGCCGGGATGCGGATCGGCGTCGGCCCAGGCCCGGGCGGTGGCCAGCAGGTCGGTCACCGCCGCTCCTCCCGGGCGGCCACCTGCGCCTCGATCTGCTCGGCGTCGAACGACGGCAGCGTGTACTCGCCGCCGACCCGGGCGTGGACCGGATCGGTGGGATCGGGCTGCCCGTGGGCCTCGATCAGCGCCTCGGCGTAGACCTCCGCGTCGTCGACCGGCTCGTAGCCCAGCGCCCGCGCGGCAGTGAGGTCCCACCAGCGGCGGGTGTTGTCCGAGACGCCCCACACCACCGCGAAGCCGGGGGAGGGGGCGCGCAGCGCGGCGTCGACCAGCGAGACCGTGTCGGCCGGGGAGAGCCAGGTGGCCAGCATGCGGGTCGTCCGCGGCTCGGGGAAGGCGCTGCCGATGCGCAGGCAGACGACGTCCATGCCGTACCGGTCCACGTACAGCGAGCCCAGCGCCTCCATGGCCACCTTCGAGACGCCGTAGTAGGTGTCCGGCCGCGGCGGGGCCTCGGCCTCGCGCAGCAGCCCCTCGGCAGGGCGTTCGGTGAACCCGGTGGCGTGGTTGCTGCTGGCCAGGACCACCCGCCGCACCCCGGCCCGGCGGGCCGCCTCGAGCGTGCAGTAGGTGCCCTCGATGTTGGCGGAGCTGATCGCCGGACAGGTCGACTCGCCGGAGACGCCGGCCAGGTGGACGACGGCGGCCGCGCCCTCGGTCGCGTCCACCACGGCCGCCAGGTCGGTGACGTCGGCGACGACGTGCTCCTCGCCGGGGCGGACGTCAGGAACCGGCACGACGTCCAGGCAGCGCACCGCCCAGCCGCGCTCGGGCAGACCGCCGCGCAGCACCGTGCCGATCCGCCCGGCCGCCCCCGTGACCAGCACCGGCCCGCTCACTTGCCCTCCTCGCCGGCGCTCGTCGGCCGCGTTCGCGTCGCTGCTGTGCCATCGCGTGAGCTCGCGAGCTCGCTCACGGTGCCCTCCGTTCGCTCCGCTCCTCCATCGCAGCGCTCGCTGCGAGGCCCACGCCCCGTCCGCTCACGGCAGCCGCTCCAGGAACTCGACCAGGAACGTGCCGAGCCGGCCGGCGGCGGCCCGGCCGGCCTGCAGCACCTCCTCGTGGTCCAGGGCCTCCCCGGTGATCCCGGCCGCGGCGTTGGTGACCATCGACAGCCCGAGCACCTCCATCCCCGCGGCGCGGGCGGCGATCGCCTCCAGCGCCGTGGACATGCCCACCAGGTCGGCGCCCAGGGTGCGCAGCATCCGGATCTCCGCCGGGGTCTCGTAGTGCGGGCCGGGCAGGGCGGCGTACACCCCCTCGGCGAGGTCCGGGTCGATCTCCCGGGCCAGCGCGCGGAGGCGGACGGAGTAGAGGTCGGTGAGGTCCACGAAGGTCGCCCCGACCAGCGGCGAGGTCGCGGTCAGGTTGAGGTGGTCGCTGATCAGGACCGCCTGCCCGACCCGGTGCTCGGGCGCCAGCCCCCCGGCGGCGTTGGTGAGGACGACGGTGCGCACGCCCGCCCCGGCGGCGGTGCGGACGCCGTGGACGACCGCGGCCACCCCGCGGCCCTCGTACAGGTGCGTGCGGCCGAGGAAGAGCAGCACCCGCCGGTCGCCCACCCGCACCGAGCGCACCTCGCCGCCGTGGCCCACCGCGGTCGGCGCCGCGAACCCGGGCAGGTCGCCGATGGCGACCGCGGCCTCGGCGGCCCCGAACGCGTCGGCGGCCGGCGCCCAGCCCGACCCCATGACGACGGCGGCCTCGTGGCCGTCGCCGAGCGCGGCGGTGAGGTCGTCGGCGGCGCGGCGGGCCAGGGCGGCGGGGTCGGTCCCGGGAGGAGGCTGGTTCACGCACGGACGCTAACGCCCGGACGGCGACGCGGCCTCATCCGCCTCAGCCGTCCCGCGCCGGGCGTGTCCGCCGGGCCGGGCACGCCGACGCCGCAGCATGACCGGGTGCAGCGCATCGAGATCGACGGCGTCCCGGTCTTCACCGCTCCCGGGCCCGGCCGGATCACCGCGGCCCTCGTCTTCGGCGTCGGACTGCGGGACGAGACCTTCGCCACCGTCGAGGTCACCCACCTCGTCGAGCACCTGGTGATGGGATCGCTCCCCAAGTCGCACCTGAAGTGCAACGCGGTGACCGACGTCGACTCGACCGCCTTCTACGCGACCGGGCGGCCCGAGGCCGTCCGCGGCTTCCTGGAAGGCGTCTGCCGGGCCCTGTCCGACCTGCCGACCGACCGGATGGACCTCGAGGTCGGCATCCTGCAGGCGGAGCACTGCTCGACGGCCGACTCCACCCTCGGCGCTCTCTGGGCGGCCCGCTTCGGGCTCGTCGGCCCCGGGCTGGTCGTCGCGGACGGCCCCGGCCCCCAGTACCTGGCCGAGGACGTCGTGCGGGCGCACGCCCGGCGGTGGTTCGTGCGTGAGAACGCCGCGCTCTGGTGCCACGGCGCGCTCCCCGAGGGGCTGCGGCTGCCGCTGCCCACCGGGCCGCGGCCCGACCGGGTGCGGCCGGCTGCCCGGCCCCAGACCGGCCCGGTGTGGACCAAGGGACACGGCGCCGGCGTCGGCCTGCTGCTGACGTCGGGCGGCGGCGGCGGCGGCGACGTCGCGCTCGGCGTCGGCGTCGACGTCCTCAAGGAGCGCCTCCGGGACACCGCCCGCCACGCGCGCGGCCTGAGCTACCACGTCGACTCGCTGGGCCTGGACCTCGCTGCCGACTCCCGGGAGGTCGCCGTCGTCGTCGACGCCCGGGAGGGTCAGGAGGGCGAGGTCGCCGGGATCCTGTGGGAGCAGTTCGGCCGGCTGTGCGCCGAGGGGCCCACCGAGGAGGAGCTCGCCCACGCCGTCGCGGGGTTCGAGGAGGAACTCGACGCCGAGGAGGACGCCGTCGTGGAGTCCGAGCTGGCCGACGCGGCCTACTGCTCGGTCAGCGGGCTGCCGTTCCGCCCGGTCCAGGAGGTGCTCGAGAGCTGGCGATCGACCGGCGCCGAGCAGGTGGCGGCGGCGCTGCGGAGGGCCTGGGCCTCGGCGATCCTCTACGTGCCCGAGGAGGTGGCCTACGAAGGCCCCGGCGCTCCGGTGGAGCGGCGGTACATGTGCGCCCGGACGTCGCAGCTGCCGGCCGGCCCGATGTTCCGCCCGCCGCTGCTGGCCCGCCTGTTCGACCGGCGGTCCCGACTCGCGCTGGTCGTCTCCGAGACCGGACTGGCGCACCGCGACGCCGACGGCGACGTGCACAGCATCCCGTGGGAGCTGGTGGAGGGCGCCGTCCCGCTCGACGACGGCAAGGGCGTGTTCGTCGTCGGGCGCAACCTCTGCAGCGCCGTCGTGCACGAGGACCTCTACGGCCACCGGGCCGTCGAGGCGGTCCGGGCGCACGTGCCCGAGCGCCTCTGGCTCACCGAACCGCCCCGCGTGACCGCGGTGGCGGCAGGGCCGGCCGTGCCGGTCGGCTGAGGCCGCGCGGGCCCGCTGGCTCTGCTCGCGCGGACGGCGGGGGCGGCTCCGCTCGGGCGGTGGGCGGCGGTGATCGTCCCTAGACTCCCGGGAGTGAAGATCCCCTTCCGCTCCTCAGAGCGCGCCAGCCTGGGAGTCGAGTGGGAGCTGCAGCTCATCGACCGCGAGACCCGGGAGCTGACCGCCGGCGCGATCGAGATCCTCGAGGAGATCCGGCCCGACGGCGCCAAGGAGCACCCCAAGGCCAAGCACGAGCTGCTGCAGTCGACGATCGAGATCATCACCGGCGTCTGCACCACCGTCGCCGAGGCGAAGGCCGACCTCGCCCGCACCCTCGCCGAGGTCTGCGCCGCCGCCGAGGGCCACGGTCTGGGCCTGATGTGCGCCGGCACGCACCCGTTCACCGACTGGCAGACACAGCTCATCTCGCCCAAGGAGCGCTACCTGCAGCTGGTCGAGCGGATGCAGTGGCTGGCCCGCCGGCTGCAGATCTTCGGGGTGCACGTGCACGTCGGCGTCCGCGCGCCGGAGAAGGCGATCCCCATGGTCAACGCGCTGTGCGCGTACGTGCCGCACTTCCTGGCGCTCTCGGCGTCCTCGCCGTTCTGGGTCGGCTGCGACACCGGGCTGGCCTCGGCGCGGACCAAGGTCTTCGAGGGCATGCCCACCGCCGGGCTGCCCTACCAGCTCTCCGGCTGGGACGAGTTCGAGACCTACATGGAGACGCTGATCTCCACCAACTCCATCCAGAGCGTGCGCGAGGTGTGGTGGGACATCCGGCCGCACCCCGGCTTCGGCACCGTCGAGCTGCGCATCTGCGACGGACTGCCCACCCTCGACGAGATCGGCGCGGTCGCGGCCCTCTCCCAGTGCCTGGTCGAGCAGTTCGACACCCAGCTCGACCGCGGCTACACGCTGCCCACCCCGGCCGGCTGGGTGATCCGCGAGAACAAGTGGCGCGCCTCCCGCTACGGCCTCGACGCCGACATCGTCGTCGACGAGAAGGGCACCGTCCGCCCGGTGCGCCAGGCGATCCTCGACCTCGCCGATGACCTCGAGCCCACCGCGCGCCGGCTGGGCTGCGACAAGGAGCTCGCCGACGTCGAGCGGATCCTGGCCGTCGGCGCCTCCTACCAGCGGCAGCGCGCCGTGGCCGCGGCCAACCCCGGAAACCTGCAGGCCGTCGTCGACAGCCTGCTCGCCGAGATGCGCGACGGCCTGCCGGCGACCGGACCCGCCGGCGCGGCGGGAGGCCACGCAGCGTGACCGAGCTTGCGAGGTCGCCCATGTACGGGGCACCGTCGGGCACGGGTGCACCGGGCGCCGGCGAGGTGAAGCCGTGACCGCGTTCGCGGAGAAGCTGGGCACCGCGGTCGATGAGTGGGTCCACGAGCGCGGGCAGCACCTGGTCGCCCTCCGCCGGCACCTGCACGCCCATCCCGAGCTGGCCTACGCCGAGTTCGAGACCACGTCCTTCCTCGAGCAGCGGCTGCGGTCCGTCGGCCTCAACCCGCGCCGCCTGCCGACCGGCACCGGCCTGGTCGTGGAGGTGGGCGCGGGCGAGCCGATCGTCGTGCTGCGCGCCGACATCGACGCCCTGCCGCTGGCCGACCTCAAGGACGTGCCCTACGCCTCCACTCGCGAGGGGGTCTGCCACGCCTGCGGGCACGACGTGCACACGACCGTGGTGCTCGGCGTCGCCCTCGCGCTGGCCGCCGTCGACGGCGTGCCCGGCACGGTGCGCTGCGTGTTCCAACCGGCCGAGGAGACCGTTCCCGGCGGGGCGACCGAGGTGGTCGCCGCCGGCGCGCTCGACGGCGCCTGCCGCGCCTTCGCGATCCACTGCGACCCGTCCATCCCGGCCGGCACGATCGGGCTGCGCACCGGCTCGATCACCGCCGCCTGCGACCGCATGGACGTCACCCTCACCGGTCCCGGCGGGCACACCGCCCGCCCGCAGCTGACCGTCGACCTCGTCGATGCCCTCGGCCGGCTGATCACCGACCTGCCCTCCCTGCTCTCCCGGCAGGTCGACCCGCGGGCGGGCATGTCGCTGGTGTGGGGCGCGGTGAACGCCGGCATCGCGGCCAATGCGATCCCCCAGCGCGGCTCGCTGCGGGGCACCGTACGGGTGCTCGACCGCGACATGTGGCATGAGGCCGAGGCGCTGCTGCGCTCGCTGGTCGAGCGGGTGGCGGCCACCACCGGCGCACGGGTCGAGGTCGACTACGTGCGCGGCGTGCCGCCGGTGGTCAACGACCCGCGGTCGGTCGCGCTGATGCGGACGGCGGCGCTGGAGACCGTCGGCAACGAGGGCGTGCAGTTGTCCCCGCAGAGCATGGGCGGGGAGGATTTCGGCTGGTTCGCCGACGTGCTGCCCATCGCCCTGGCCCGGCTGGGCACCCACGGCGGCGGGCCGCCGCTGGATCTGCACCGGGGAACCTTCGACGTCGACGAGCGGGCCATCGGCGTCGGGGTGCGGTTGCTCGCCCGCACCGCACTGCACGCGCTGGCCGCGGACGCCGGCAAGCCACCGCCGGGACCCTCGCCGAACCCCGCCCGCTCGGGGTCCGGCGACCGGCGGTAGACACTCCCTGAAGAGTCGACGATTCGGGAGCCCCACGATGAGCCCCACCGAACAGCAGATCGGCCACCCCGGCGACGTGGAGGTGCCCGCGGAGCACGCGGTCCCCGAGACGCTCTCGTTCGCCGCCGAGTTCCCCGCCCCGACCCGCGACCAGTGGCGCGAGCTGGTGGCCGGCGTGCTGCGCAAGAGCGGCCGCACCGACCTCCCCGACCCGGTGGAGGACGCGCTGCGCCGCACCGTGGCCACCGGGGTGAGGGTCGCGCCCCTGTACACCGCCGAGGACGCCGGGGACCTGCCCGCCGCCGTCGGCGTCCCCGGGCTGGTGCCGTTCGTCCGCGGGGCGCGCGCCGGCGTCCCCGGGCAGGGCGCGCCCGCCGCCTGGGACGTCCGGCAGCGGCACGCCCACCCCGACGTCGCCGTCACCAAGGAGGCGATCGCCGCCGACCTAGAGAACGGCGTCACCTCGCTGTGGCTGGTGCTCGCCGACGGCGCGATCCCGGTCGACGCGCTGCCCGAGGTGCTCTCCGACGTCTATCTCGACCTGGCGCCGGTCACCGTGCAGGGCGGCCTGCCGGCGGCCGAGGCGTTCCTCTCCCTGGTGGAGGGCCGCACCGACAGTGACCCGGCCATAGCGCCCGGCAGTTCCCTGGGGCTGGACCCGCTGAGCCTGCACGCCACCACCGGCCGCGAGCAGGACCTCTCCGGGCTGGCCGGCGTGGCCCGCCGGGCGGCGGCCCATCCCGGGCTGCGCACCGTCGTCGTCGACGGCACGGTGTTCCACGACGCCGGCGCCTCCGCGGTGGAGGAGCTCGGCTGCTCCCTGGCCGCCGGGGTCGCCTACCTGCGCGCGCTCACCGACGGCGGGCTCTCCGTCGACGAGGCGTTCGGGCAGCTGGAGTTCCGCTACGCCGCCGGCGTCGACCAGTTCACGACGATCGCCGGCCTGCGCGTGGCCCGCCGCCTGTGGGACCGGGTCGGCGAGGTCAGCGGCGCCTCGGCCGACGTCCGGGCGCAGCGCCAGCATGCGGTCACCTCGTCGGTGATGACCACCCGGCGCGACCCGTGGGTGAACATGCTGCGCACCACGGTGGCCTGCTTCGCCGCCGGCGTGGGCGGCGCCGACGTCGTCACCGTGCAGCCGTTCGACGCCGCGCTGGGCCTGCCCGACTCCTTCTCCCGCCGGATCGCCCGCAACACGCAGAGCCTGCTGGTCGAGGAGGGGCACCTGGCCCGCGTCCTCGACCCCGGCGGCGGCTCCTGGTACGTGGAGTCGCTGACCGAGGACCTGGCGCAGGCGGCCTGGGACTGGTTCACCGAGATCGAGCGGGCCGGGGGCCTGGTCGCCGCGCTCTCCTCCGGGCTGGTGCGCGACCGGATCGCGGCCGCGTGGAAGGCCCGGCAAGAGCGGCTGGCGCATCGCACCGACGCGATCACCGGCGTCAGCGAGTTCCCCAACCTCGGCGAGGTGCTGCCGCAGCGGCAGCCGGCGGCCGAGGTGCTGCCCGCCGCCCCGGAGGGCCTGCCGCGGGTGCGCGCCGCCGAGGCGTTCGAGCAGCTGCGCGACCGCGCCGAGGCCCTCAGGAAGCGGCCGACGGTCTACCTGGCCACGATCGGCTCCATCGCCCGGCACACCGCCCGCGCCACCTTCGCGGGCAACCTGTTCCAGACCGGCGGCCTGGAGACGCCCTCCGGTGACGGCGCGAGCGGGTTCGGCAAGGCGAAGACCACCGTCGCCTGCATCTGCGGCACCGACAAGGACTACGCCGAGTCCGCCGCCGCCCTGGCCGCCGAGCTCAAGGACGCCGGGGCCACCCAGGTGTGGCTGGCGGG
>DATAAV010000432.1:0-4817 GCA_036259935.1 Geodermatophilus sp.
CCCGTCACGCCGGTCGACCGGAAGGTCACCTACCACGACCCGTGCTTCCTCGGCCGGCACAACAAGGTCTACACGCCCCCGCGCGAGATCCTCGAGTCCGTCCAGGGCCTCTCCACCCAGGAGATGCACCGCTGCAAGGACCGCGGCTTCTGCTGCGGCGCCGGCGGCGCCCGCATGTGGATGGAGGAGAAGATCGGCAAGCGGATCAACGTGGAACGCACCGAGGAGGCGCTCGGCCTCGACCCGGACGTCATCTCCACCGCCTGCCCGTTCTGCATCACGATGCTCAGCGACGCGCTCACGACCAAGAAGCAGAACGGCGAGGCCGCCGAGCACGTCGAGGTGCTCGACGTCAGCCAGATCCTGCTCCGCTCGCTGGCGCCGGTCGGCGCACCGGGCACCGAGGCCGGCGCCGACGTCGGCACCAAGGACGACGACGTGGCCGGGACCGGCGATGGTTGCCTCGCGGAACCACCCGGCTGCGCCTGCGCGGCGGCGCGGGAGGACCATCGACGGGTGACCCGCACCGCCGAACCGTCCACCGTTCCCGGCTCGGCGCACGGAACCGGCCGGCGCGGCCTCGTGCTCGTCGGCGTGGCGATCGTGCTGACCGCGCTCAACCTGCGGACGGCGGTCAACAGCGTCGGGCCGGTGCTGCAGGAGCTGCAGGCCGGCCTGGCCATCTCCAGCGGGCTGGCCGGTCTGGTGACCACCATGCCGGTGCTCTGCTTCGCCGCCATCGGCTTCGCCGGCCCGCCGCTGGCCGCTCGCTTCCGCGACGGGCACGTGCTCGCCGGCGCCCTGCTGGCCATGGCGGCGGGCCTGGTCCTGCGTGCCGCCGCCGGGTGGTTCTGGCTGTTCCTGGTGGGCACCGTGCTGGCGATGACCGGCGGCGCGCTCGGCAACGTGCTGCTGCCCAGCCTGGTCAAGCGGTACTTCCCCACCCGCACCGGGCTGCTGGTCGGGGCCTACAGCACCGCGATGGCCGTCGGCGGCGCCGTCGCCTCGGTCTCCGCCGCGCCGATCGCCGCCGCCACCGGGGCCGACGGCTGGCGGTGGGCGCTCGGCGTCTGGGCGGTGTTCGCCCTGGCCGCCGCCCTGCCGTGGCTGGCCGTTCCGGCGCGGCCGGGGGCCTCCCGGGCGACCCACCGTCCGGTCCGGATGCGCGCCCTGGTCCGCAGTCCCATGGCGATCGCGCTGTCGGTCTTCTTCGGCGTCCAGGCGATGCAGGCCTACGTGATCATCGGCTGGACGGCGCAGTACCTGCGCGACTCCGGCCTGTCCGCCGCGACGGCCGGGCTGCTGCTGGGGGTCAACACGGTGGTGGTCATCCCGATCAACGCCGTCGTCCCCGCCCTCACGGTCCGCCCGCGCCTGCAGCGGCCGATGCTGCTCGGGTTCATGGCCTGCTACGTCGCCGGATGGCTGGGCCTGCTGCTGGCCCCGCGGACGGTGCCCTGGCTGTGGATGGGCCTGCTCGCCGTCGGCATGGGCACGTTCGCGATGGTGCTCGCGCTCATGGGGCTGCGCGCCCGCACCCCGGAGACGACCGCCGCCCTGTCCACCGTCGTCCAGGGCACGGGATACCTGCTCGCCGGGGCGGGTCCGCTGCTGGTCGGGGTGCTGCGCGGGGGCACCGGCAGCTACGCCGGCATGTTCGCCCTGGCCCTCGCCGGGGTGGCGGTGCTGACCGCGACCGGCTGGCTGGCGACGCGGCAGCGGTACGTCGACGACGAGGTGCCCGGCTGGGCCTCACGGGAGCGCTGCGCCGACGTGCTCGAGGTCGCCGGCACCGAGCCGCCGGTCACCGTGCACGTCACGGAACGGGACGGCGGGTCTCCGCGCGGGTGAAGTTGCGGAAGGACCGGGACGGCGTGGGGCCGCGCTGGTCCTGGTAGCGGGAGCCGTAGATCGCCGAGCCGTACGGGTGCTCGGCCGGGGTCGTGAGCCGGAACAGGCACAGCTGGCCGATCTTCATGCCAGGCCACAGGGTGATCGGCAGGTTGGCCACGTTGGACAGCTCCAGGGTGATGTGCCCGGAGAAGCCGGGGTCGACGAAGCCGGCAGTGGAGTGGGTGAGCAATCCGAGACGACCTAGACTCGATTTCCCCTCGAGCCTCGCCGCGAGGTCGTCGGGGATGCTCACCACCTCGAGCGTGGAGCCCAGCACGAACTCACCGGGGTGCAGCACGAACGGCTCGTCGCCCTCCGGTTCCACCAGCGTCGTGAGGTCGTCCTGCTGCTGCGCGGGGTCGATGTGGGTGTACCGGGCGTTGTTGAACACCCGGAAGTAGCGGTCGAGCCGCACGTCGATGCTCGAGGGCTGCACGAGCCCCTTGTCGTAGGGCTCGATGCCGAGCCGCCCCTCGGCGATCGCAGCCGTGATGTCGCGGTCGGACAGCAGCATGGCGGGGAGTCTAGGGAGCGGGGGCGCGCCGCCCGCCGCCGCTTGCGCGCCGGACCGCGCGCGTGCGCCGACCCGGACCCGGAGCTGCTCGCCCGCGACGAAGGGGCCTCAGGAACCGCATGTACCGTGCACGCGCGGGTGAGCGGCACGGGGCCTCTCCCGCTCGGATCACGGCGGGGAGGTGCGTGTGGGCCCGGTTCCCCCCTCGGGACCCGGTGACGAGGACCTCTTCGGCGGCGGCAGCCGGAACGGCCGGCTCATGGCCGCCTTCGACTGGTCCACGACCCCGGTCGGTCCGGTGCAGACGTGGCCGGCCAGCCTGCGGTTCGCCGTCCGCACCGTACTGGCCTCGCGGTTCCCGATGATCCTCGCGTGGGGGGGCCGGGCTACACCCAGTTCTACAACGACGCCTACGCCGAGCTGATCGGCGCCAAGCACCCCGCCGCCATCGGCGAGGACCTGCGGGTCACGCTCGCCGAGGGATGGCCGGCACTGCAGGGGCCGGTCGAGCACGCGATGGCCGCACGCGAGGCGTCGTGGCTGCCGCAGCTGCTGCTGCTCCTCGAGCGCGCCGGGTACCGGGAGGAGACCTACTTCACCGTCTCCCACGCGCCCGCCTTCGGCGACGACGGCCAGGTGGCCGGCATGCACGCGGTCTGCACCGAGGTGACCCGCCAGGTGCTCGCCGAGCGCCGCCAGCGGCTGCTGCACGAGGTGGCGATGTCCGGCGGCCGGCTCGGCGACGACGCCGCCACGGTCACCCAGATGTGCGCCGCCGTCGGCGGCGACCCACTGGACGTGCCGTTCGCCGCCGTCTACCTCAGCGCGCCCGACGATCCGCGGCTGCGGCGCGTGGCGGTGGTCGGCTGCGCTCCCGACGCCCTCCCCGAGCTCGCCGGGACGACGACGGAGCTGCTGCCCCGGCCGGTGGAGCAGCTGAGCATCCGCGGCGGCCCGTGGGGCGACCCGGTCACAGACGCCGTCGTCCTGCCCCTCGCCGGCGGCGCCGGTGCCGAGCCAGTGGGGGCGCTGGTGGTCGGGGTGAACCCCAACCGGGCGCTGGACGAGGAGTACCGCTCCTTCCACGAGCTGCTGGCCGCCCAGTTCGCCGGGGCCGTGCTCAACGCCCGCGCCTACACCGCCGAGCGGACGCGCGCCGAGGCGCTGGCCGAGCTGGACCGGGCGAAGACGACGTTCTTCGCCAACGTCAGCCACGAGCTGCGCACCCCTCTGACCCTGCTGCTGGGACCGATCGGCGACGCGCTGGCCGACGCGGACCTGCCCGACGCCGTCCGGGAGCAGCTGACCCTGGCGCTGCGCAACGGCCAGCGCCTGCAGCGGCTGGTCAACGACCTGCTGGAGTTCGTCCGCATCGAGGCCGGGCGGGCGAGTGCGGTCCGCGTGGAGACCGACGTCCCGGCGTTCACCACGGAGCTGGCCGGGGTGCTGCGGGCGGCCGCGGAACGGGCCGGCCTGCGGCTGACCGTGGACTGCCCGCCACTGGGCCGTCCGGTCTACGTCGACGTGGCCATGTGGGAGAAGATCGTCGTCAACCTGGTCGCCAACGCGGTGAAGTACACCTTCGTCGGCGGCATCGACGTCTCCCTGCGCGCCGAGGACGACCGGATGGTGCTGCGGGTCGCCGACACCGGGGTGGGCATCCCCGCCGCCGAACTGCCGAACCTGTTCGAGCGCTTCCACCGGGTGACCGGCTCGCCGGCCCGCAGCCGCGAGGGCACCGGCCTGGGACTGGCCCTGGTCCGCGAGCTCGTCGGCCTGCACGGCGGCACCGTCGAGGTGGCGAGCGAGCCCGGCGTCGGGAGCACCTTCACCGTGCGCCTGCCGTTCGGCTTCCCGGACGCCGAAGCGCCCGGGCTGGCCGCGCCCTCCGAGGCGGCCCGCGGCGCGGCGGTGACCCCGTGGGACGACGACCTCGCCTGGTCCGCGCGGACCCCGGCGGACACCGCGGCCGGGACCACGGTGTTGGTCGTGGACGACAACGCCGACATGCGCGCCTACCTGGTCCGGCTGCTGTCGCCGCACTGGACGGTGCGCACCGCCGCCAACGGCCGGGAGGCGCTGGACAGCGTCGCCCGCACCCGGCCGGACCTGGTCCTGACCGACGTGATGATGCCCGGCGTCGACGGGTTCGGCCTGCTCCGCGCGCTGCGCGCCGATCCGGCCACCCGGTCGGTACCCGTGGTGATGCTCACCGCGCGGGCGGGGCAGGAGGCCGCGGTGGAGGGCTTCGACGCCGGGGTGGACGACTACCTGGCCAAGCCCTTCGAGTCCGCGGAGCTCGTCGCCCGGCTGCGGGCGGTCCTCGACCGGGCCGCCGGCCACCCCGCACCGGACGCCCCGGCGCCACCCGCGTCCCGCGCACCCGTACCGGCGGCCGAGCCGGTGACTG
>DATAAV010000433.1:0-6038 GCA_036259935.1 Geodermatophilus sp.
GGGCCCGGGCGGACGCCGCCGTCGATTTCTCGGGCGGTGGCGGTGGGATTTGAACCCACGGAGGCTTGCACCTCACACGCTTTCGAGGCGTGCTCCTTCGGCCGCTCGGACACGCCACCGACGAAGAGACTACAGGCCCCGATGACGGCGGAAGAACGCGCGTAGGAGAGCGGCGGACTCCTCCGCCCGCAGGCCGCCGCTGACCTCGGGCCGGTGGTTGAGCCGCCGGTCGCGGACGACGTCCCACAGCGAGCCGACAGCCCCGGCCTTGGGGTCGTCTGCGCCGTAGACGACGCGGGCGACGCGGGCCAGCACGCTGGCACCGGCGCACATGGTGCAGGGCTCGAGGGTGACCACCAGTGTGGTGCCGGTCAGCCGCCACCCGTCGCCGTGGACCTGGGCCGCGGCGCGCAGCGCGAGGATCTCCGCGTGCGCGGTGGGGTCGCCGCGCTTCTCCCGCTCGTTGGCCGCCTCGGCCAGCACCGTCCCGTCGGGGCCGAGGACGACCGCACCGATGGGCGTGTCGCCCCACGCCTCGGCGGCGGCGGCGAGCTGCAGGGCCCGGCCCATCGCGGCGTCCAGGTCGGGGGTCACCGGTGAACCCCCCGGAAACTCGTGCTCTGCCCAGCATCGTGGGCAGAGCACGAGGGAGCGTCCGCACATCTGCCGGGAAGCTCGTGCTCTGCCCGGCATCGTGGGCAGAGCACGAGCGCGCCGGCAGGACGGTGCGCCGCGGCGACGCGGATCCGGCCACGCGCGGCCCGGATCGGCCTCACGGCTCCGGGCCGTCCAGCGGGAAGCCGACCAGGGTGGAGAGTTCGGCCAGCGCCTCGGCCGGGTCGACCACCTTGATCGTGTGCATCCCCATCGCCCGGGCCGGCTTGAGGTTGATGCCCAGGTCGTCGAGGTAGGCGCAGTCCGAGGCCTCGATCGGCCGGCCGACCGCCTCCGACAACCGGGCCAGCGCCCGCCGGTAGATCTCCGGCTCGGGCTTGCGCACGCCCTCCACCGAGGACTCCACCACCGCGTCGAACAGGGCCAGCAGCTCCCCGAGCCGGCCGGTGCGCTCCATCGGCGCGACGTTGTTGGACAGCAGGGCCAGCGGCATCCCGGCCGCGCGCAGCCGCCGCACCGCCGACACCATCTGCGGGCGCAGGTCGCCGGCGAGCGCCTCGAGCACCCGCCGCGCGTCGAGGTGGTGCCCGGCGGACAGCGCCTCGGCCTCGAAGGCGTCGATGAACCCGGCGGCGTCCAGCTCGCTGCGCTCGTACCGGGCCCAGGCGTTGGTGTCGGGATCGATGCTGTTCAGCCGGCGGATCAGCCCCTCGGGCAGGCCGGCCTCGGCCTCGTAGGCGGCGAAGGCGCCCATCGGGCTCTCGGTCAGCACACCGCCGAGGTCGAACACGACGGCGCTCACCCGCCCGCTCACTGCGTCACCACCGCGGCCAGCTCCTCGCCGAAGCCCAGTCGCTCGGCGATCCGGGCAACCATCTCGTCGGCCCACAGGTCCTCGGCGGTGACGATCGTCCGCAGCTGCTCGGCCGGCAGGCCGTCGTCGGCGAAGACATCGAGGTCACCTCCCGGCCAGCCGGTCTCGTCGTCGTCGAAGGCGCCCTCGGTGTCGACGCCGATGCCGTAGCGCTCCACCACCTCGGCACCGAGCACCCACTCCTGCATGGTCGCGTCGGAGATCAGTGCCCGGATCATGCCGCCGGGGCCGTGCCGCAGCACGACGAAGTACAACCGCGAGTCGACGACGACGACGAACGGCCCCGGCCAGCCCTCGGCCCCCGGCTCGCCGAGCGCCCGCTCGAGCACCGGCAGCTCGTCGCCGGCGTCCTCGGCGAGCAGGTCGACCCGCCACCGGCCACCGGACCGGCTCACCCGCACCGCGTAACTGGACAGCACGCCCGGAGCCTCCCCGCCGCTCATCGCCTGCGCAGCAGGGTCAGGCCGTCGGCCAGCGGCAGCAGCACGGTCTCCCACCGCGGGTCGGAGGCCAGCGCGGCGTTGAGCGCGGCGATCGCCCGCTGGTCGGGGGTCCGCGGGTCGAGCACGCGCCCCTCGGCCAGGGTGTTGTCCAGCAGCACGACGCCGTTCGGCGTCATCCGGGGGTGCAGCTGGTCGACGTAGTCGGCGTACCCGTCCTTGTCCGCGTCGACGAACGCGAAGTCGAAGGTCGGCTCGGCCGGCAGCGCCCGCAGGCTCTCGTGGGCGTCCCCCAGCCGCAGCTCGATCCGGTCGGCCACCCCGGCCCGCTCCCAGTACCGCCGGGCCACCGCCGTCCACTCCTCGCTGACGTCCAGGCACAGCAGCGAGCCGTCCTCGGGGAGCCCGCGCGCCACGTACAGCGCCGAGAGGCCGGTGAACGTGCCGATCTCGATGGCCCGCCGGGCGCCGACGGCGGTGGCGAGCAGGCGCATGAAGGCCCCCTGGTCGGGACCGATCTGCATCCGCGCGACCGCCTCTCCGCGCTCGTCCATGGCGGCCGTCTCGGCGACGAGGTCGGCCACCACGGCGTCGAGCGGTTCGGAGCAGGCCCGCACGTAGTCCCCGAGTTCCGGGGTCAGGAGGAACGAGCGCGGCGTCATAGCCTCTGATCATGGCCGATGCCGCAGCACACGAGGGGGCCGCACCGGCCTTTCCGGTCCCGACACTGCCCGCTCCCCCGGTCGGCGTCGTCGGCCTGGGCCAGCTCGGCGGGTCACTGGCCGCGGCGCTGACCGCCGCCGGCCGGCCGGTCACCGGCTGGGACGTCGATTCCGCCGCCCGGGACGCCGCGGCCGCGCGCGGTGTGCGGATCGGCCGCGAGTTCCGGGGCGTCGTCGTCCTCGCGGTGCCGTTGCCGGCCATGGCGGGGGCGCTGGAGGGCCTGGCCGTCGACCCGGATGCCACCGTCACCGACCTGGGGTCGGTGAAGGCTCCGGTGCTGGCCTCGGTGGGGCGCGCCTACGGACGGCGGTTCGTCGGGGGCCACCCGATGTGCGGCACCGAGCGCTCCGGCCCCGACGCCGTCGACCCCGCCCTGTTCTCCGGGGCCCGCTGGGCGCTCTGCGTGGAGCCCGACACCGATCTGGCGCGCTGGCTGCGGGTCGCCGAACTGGCCCTCGCCGTGGGCGCCGAGGTGGTGCCGGTGACCGCCGCCGAGCACGACGACGCCGTCGCCGCGATCAGCCACGTGCCGCACCTGCTGGCCGCGGCGCTGGCCGCCGCCGCCGGCGAGGCCGGCCCGCTGGCGCTGGCGCTGGCCGCGGGCAGCTTCCGCGACGGCACCCGGGTGATCGGCAGCGACCCGGCGTTCGTGACCGCGATGGTGGAGGGCAACGCCGCGCCGACGGCGGCCGCCCTGGCCCGTGTGCAGGCCCAGCTGGCCCGGCCGTGGCCGGAGCTGGTGGCCGCCGGGCACGCGGTGCGGACGGCGACGGTGCGGCGCCGGCCGGTGCGCGTGCCGCTGGAGCGGGCCGCGCTGCTGTCCCTCGGGCGCGCCGGCGGGGCGGTGACCCGGCGGCTGGCCGCCTTCGTCGAGGGCTGGCTCCCCGAGCCCGGCTGACCGTTTCCCCGGCCGGGTGGGCGGGCAGGGAGCGATCATGGACGAGAAGGACATCCTCAGCCGCATCCACGCGCTCGTCGACGAGGAGCACCAGCTGCGGGAGAGCGGCGAGCACACCGACGAGCAGCGGGGCCGGATGAACGAGCTGGAGGCCCAGCTCGACCAGTGCTGGGACCTGCTCCGGCAGCGCCGCGCCAAGCGGCAGTACGGCGAGGACCCCGACGAGGCCCGGCCGCGGCCGGAGCCCCAGGTCGAGGGCTACCTGCAGTAACGGCGCGCGAAGGAGGCCGGCGGCCCGCCGGCTGTCGGGCCTCCGGTGGCACCGGGGGAAACACTTAAACCGCTAAGTGTGTGGAGCGGCCCGTCCCGGGTAGGAGCGCGCGGGACGCGCCGGCAGCGGGCGTCGAGGGCGAGAGGGAGCGGGCGATGGTGCAGGCGACGCGGACCGTCCGGCGTGCGGTGGTCACCGGAGGGGCCGGGTTCCTCGGCTCCCATCTCTGCGAGCACCTGCTCGACCGCGGCGTCGAGGTGGTGTGCCTGGACAACTTCCTCACCGGCTCGCCGCAGAACGTCGTCCACCTGATGGAGCGGCCCGGGTTCCGGCTGGTCCGCTGCGACGTCACCGACTTCGTGCACGTGCCCGGCCCGGTGGATCTGGTGCTGCACTTCGCCTCGCCGGCCAGCCCGCTGGACTACCTCAAGATGCCGATCGAGACGCTCAAGGTCGGCAGCCTGGGCACGCTGCACACCCTCGGCCTGGCGCACGAGAAGGGCGCCCGCTACGTGCTGGCCTCCACGTCCGAGGTCTACGGCGACCCGCTGAAGCATCCGCAGGACGAGGAGTACTGGGGCAACGTCAACCCGGTGGGTCCGCGCGGGGTCTACGACGAGGCCAAGCGGTTCAGCGAGGCCATGACGACCGCCTACCGCACGGCCAAGGGCACCGACACGGGGATCGTGCGGATCTTCAACACCTACGGCCCGCGGATGCGCCCGGACGACGGCCGCGCCATCCCCGCATTCGTCGGCCAGGCGCTGTCCGGCCGGCCGCTGACCGTCGCCGGTGACGGCTCCCAGACCCGGTCGATCTGCTACGTCGACGACACGGTGCGGGGCATCCTCGCGATGGCGTTCTCCTCGCACGCCGGGCCGGTGAACATCGGCAATCCCGACGAGCTGTCGATGCTCAGCCTGGCCCGCTGGATCGTCGAGCTCACCGGCTCGGAGTCCGGCATCGAGTTCATCGACCTGCCCGTCGACGACCCCAAGGTGCGGCGGCCGGACACCACCCGCGCCGAGCAGCTGCTCGGCTGGCGGCCGACCGTGCCCTCGGAGGAGGGGCTGCGCCGGACCGTGGCCTGGTTCGCCGCCCAGCGCGAGGCGGCCGCGGCGCAAGCCGGCTGACCGACCCCGCCGGTCTGCGGGCCTTCCGGGCGCAGAGCACGACTATCCGGAACAGAAGTTCAGACCCGCGCCAGCAGGGCGTCGAGCGCGGCGGTGACCTCCTCGACGGTCACCTTCGCCAGCGCCGGGTCCAGGGTGGTGCCCCACGGGTCGCCCCGGCCGTCCCCGTGCCAGAGGACGACGTGCTGCGGCCGCGGCGGCGGACCCCACAGCGCCGGAGACACCGGGCCGAACAGCACCACCGAGGGCCGCCGGTAGGCCGTGGCCAGGTGCGCCACCCCCGTGTCGCCGCTGACCACCACGCTCGCCGCGGCGATCACCGCGGCCAGCTCCAGCGACGTCGTCCGCCCGGCGAGCACCGCCTCCGGCCCCAGCCCGGCCGCCGCGGCCACGCGCCCGGCCAGCTCGACCTCGGCCGGCCCCCCGGTGAACCGCACGTCGTGCCCGGCCGCGGCCAGGTGCCGGGCCACCGCGGCGAACCGCTCGGGCGGCCACCGCCGGCCGGGAAAGGCCGCGCCGGGGTGCACCACCGCCGCGCCGGTCACCGGCGGCGGCACGGCCGGGACCGCGAGGTCGAGGGCGTCCGGGTCGGCGGGAACGCCCAGTCCCTCGGAGACCAGTCGGCACCAGCGGCGCACCTCGTGCTCGTCGGGACGCCACACCGGCCCGGGATAGCCGGGGCTGTCGAAGGTCAGCAGCCGGGCGGGGCGGAGGTCGGCGACGACGACGTGCGAGGCGGGCCCCTTGCCGTGCAGGTCGACGGCGAGCTCCGGCGGCGGCCCGAACCAGTCCAGCGGCTCGAGCTCCCGCGCGGGCAGCACCTCGTCGACGGCGTCGATCAGCCCGGCCAGCGGCTCCAGCGCCGCCGTCGTCGCCAGCACCAGCCGGTGGTCGGGAACCGCGGCCCGGATCGCCCGGATCGCCGGGACGCCGGTGAGCAGGTCCCCCAGCCCCAGCGGCCGGAGCACGACGGCGATGGCCCGGCCGTCCTCGTCGCTGGAACGGCCCTGCTGCAGTGGAAGGACCCCGTCCTCCTCACCCCTCGCACGCTCGGGGCGAGCCTCGGGACGGGGCCGGGGGGCAG
>DATAAV010000434.1:0-3050 GCA_036259935.1 Geodermatophilus sp.
CGGAACGGCCCGGCCTGGATCTCCACCTGCGCCATCACCGTGTCGCGGACGACGCGGGTGACGATGCCGGTCAGCCGGTTGCGCGCCGAGGAGCCGCGGGTGGTGCCGGGCTCGGGGGCCTCGTGCAGCTGCGTGGCGAGCTGGGCGAGGTCGGCGCCGTCGACGTGCGCGGGGCCTCCGCCGTCCCGGGAGGCGGGCAGCCGGCCGCTGTCGATCCACCGGCGCACCGTGTCGTCGCTGACACCGAGCAGGCCCGCGGCCTCGGCGATCCGGTAGCTGGTCGTCACCGGGGCAGCGTAGGAGGGAGGCGCCCGTCCGGGTCCCGCACCCTCGGGGACCGGTCCGCGGGGTGTAGGCCCCCGGACTCGGGGCACGGGAGGGACCCAGCCGGTACCCGTCCGGCCGGCCTGCGAGGAGGGGGCGGGGCCAGCATGCGCCGGTGGCGCGGTCCGTTGATCGTCTCGGTGGTGTACCTGGCGCTCTGGCTGGGGCTCGACGCCATCGCGAGCGTCTTCCAGGCACGGCAGGAGGTGTCGCTCTGGTACCCCCCCACCGGGCTGAGCTTCGCGCTGCTGCTGGTGTTCGGGCTGCGGTACGCCCCGCTGCTGCTGCTGACCGACCCGCTGCACGGGCTGGTCGTGAGCAGTCCGGACGTCAGCTGGGTCAGCGTCTGGCTCAGCGGGGTGCTGAGCACCGTCGTCTACACGGTCGTGGCCTGGCTGCTGCTCCGGCGGCTCCGGATCGACCCCCGCCTCCCCGGCCAGCGTGACGTCGCCTGGTTCCTGGGGCTGGCCGCGATCGCGGGCCCGCTGGTGGTCTCGGTCGCCCAGGTCCTGCAGTACACCGTCACGGGGCTGCTGACCTGGGGGGAGCTGTTCCGCGGGGTCCTCGGGTTCTGGTCCGGCCGCGCCACGGGCGTCGGGGTGCTGGCGCCCGCCCTGCTCATCGCCAGCCGGCGGGTGCCGGCACTCTGGCGGGACCGCCCGCCGCTCCCCCGGCCGGTGCGGCTCGGCCGAGGGCACGGGCACGCGTCGTGGCCGGACTCGCTGCGGCCGCGGTGGCTCGGCCGGCTCGTCGCCCGCCTGCTCGACCAGCGGCTGGAACCCGTGGCCCAGGCCGCCCTGCTGCTGCTCACGGTGTACCTGGCCTACGGCGAGCCGGCCGTGGGTGGGCTGGACCTGGCCTACCTGGTGTACGTGCCGCTGATCTGGATCGCCGTCCGCGGCGGGCTGCCCCGGGCGGCGTTCGCCGTCCTGGCCGCCAACGCCGTCGCCGTGGCGCTGGTCGGGCGGGAGGTCGTGGAGAGCCCGCTGCGGCTGCAGCTCGGCCTGGTGACGCTCACCCTGGCCGGCCTGACCCTCGGCGCGCTGGTCACCGGGCGCCAGGCCAGCATCGCCGCCGCCGAGCACGCGGCGGTCCACGACCCGCTCACCGGGCTGGCCAACCGGGTGCTGCTGATGGACCGGGTCGAGGCCGCGGCGCACCGGGCCGAGCGCAGTCCGGGCGCCCGGTTCGCGGTGCTCTACTGCGACCTGGACGGGTTCAAGGGCGTCAACGACCAGCTCGGCCACGACGCCGGCGACGAGCTGCTCGTGGCGGTCGCGCGCCGGCTGGAGGCGGCGGTGCGACCCGCCGACCTGGTCAGTCGCCTGGGCGGGGACGAGATGGCCCTGCTGCTCGACGGCGTGACCGGCGTCGAGGAGGCGGCAGGAGTGGCCGAGCGGCTGCTCGCCGCGCTGGCCGAGCCGTACGACGTCGACGGCCGGGAGGTCGTCGTGACGGTCAGCGTCGGGGTGGCGGTCGCCGACGCCGAGGGTCTGGCCGGACCCCGGCTGCGCGAGGAGCGGACGGGCCTGACCGCGCCGGACGACGACGGGCACGGCGAGGAGCTGCTCCGGGCGGCCGACATGGCCCTCCAGCGGGCCAAGGCGAGCGGGGGGCACTGCTACGAGCTCTTCAACGAACCGCTGCGCCGGCAGACCCGCGACCGGCTCGGGCTGCGGGCCGCGCTGCGCCGTGCGGTCGAGACCGGCGCGGTGACCGTCGCCTACCAGCCGATCGTGCGGGTGGCCGACGGCCGGCTCACGACCGTCGAGGTGCTGGCCCGGTGGCACGACGCCGAGCGCGGGGACGTGCCGGCGGCGGAGTTCATCACCGCGGCCGAGGAGACCGGGCTCATCCACGACCTGGGCATGCAGGTGCTCGAGCAGGCCTGCACGCAGGGCACGCGGTGGCGGGCGGCCTTCGGCGCCGCCGCCCCGCGCGTGGCGGTCAACGTGTCGACCCGTCAGCTGCTCCCCGCCGACTTCGCGCCCCGGGTGCTGGCGATGCTGGACCGCGTCGGGCTGCCCCCGGACGCCCTCGAGCTGGAGATGACCGAGTCCTGCGCCATGGAGCCGGGGGCGCGCGTGGCCCTGGAGCGGTTCACCGCCGCCGGGGTCACGCTGGCCGTGGACGACTTCGGCACCGGCTACTCGAGCTTCGCGGCGCTGCGCGAGCGGACGCCGCAGGCCTTCAAGCTCGACCGCTCCTTCGTGGCGCGCCTGCCCGACGACCGCCCGACCGACGCGATCGTCTCCGCCGTGCTCGCGCTCGCTGGCCACCTCGGCGCGACGGTCACCGCCGAGGGCGTGGAGACGCAGGAGCAGCTGCAGCGGCTCCGGGAGCTGGGGTGCCCGCAGGCCCAGGGCTTCCTCCTGGGCCGCCCGGCGACCGGGGAGCAGATCGAGCGGGACTGGCTCCGCCGGCCACGGTGACTCCGGTTCCCCCTGTGGACGGCGAGCGGATGGACCTGCGCTACGCCGTCGGGGTCCGGATGAGCCACGGTGACCTCCGGGAACGCTGGTGCCGGGCCGCCCGAGGCAGCGGGCAGTGCGGTGTCAGCGGGTGCGGCCTGGTGGAACCCGACGAACCGCGCCGTCTCGCGACCTCTGCCTGCACCGCACGCGCCGGTGGGACGGGACGGGGCGGCCGACGGCGTGTCCCATGGGACGGGACGCGACAGCTGGTGGCGTGCCCGTGCCGCACCCCCCGCCCGCCGTACCACCAGC
>DATAAV010000435.1:0-8144 GCA_036259935.1 Geodermatophilus sp.
CTGCACGGTGAGCGGGCCGCCGAAGGTCTCGAACACGAGTGCGCGCACCGGGCAAGCCTCTCCCGGAGGGGTTCCGCGGCTGCGCGGGTCCCCCGACGTCCCGCCCGGCAGGGCCCCTGACCAGCATCGATCCGAGACCCCTGTGACGGGTGGGACGGCCCGCCCCGTACGATCGCGGCGGCTCACGAGAGGCAGTGCAAAGCACCTGGCTGGCTGCCCGGCAACCTCTACTCCGTCTGAGGTGCTCCAGGGGAAGAGCCGGTCGGACGGCGCCCGCCGCCCGACAAGGACGGAGTTCCCTGCGCGCCGCGGGTTCTCCGCGAGCGAGAGGAGACGGCGCGCATGACCGATCCGCAGAGCTGGAGCTTCGAGACCCGGCAGATCCACGCCGGCACGAGCCCCGACCCCGCCACCGGCGCCCGGGCGCTGCCCATCTACGCCACCACCGCCTACCAGTTCCGCGACAGCCAGCACGCCGCGGACCTGTTCGCGCTGGCCGAGCTGGGGAACATCTACACGCGGATCATGAACCCGACCCAGGACGCGCTCGAGCAGCGCGTGGCGTCCCTGGAGGGCGGGGTGGCCGCGCTCGCCGTGGCCAGCGGCATGGCGGCGGAGACCCTGGCGATCCTCAACATCGCCGAGGCCGGCAGCCACGTCGTCGCCTCCGCCTCGCTCTACGGCGGCACCTACAACCTGCTGCACCACTCGCTGCCGAAGCTGGGCATCACCGTCTCCTTCGTCGAGGACCCCGACGACCCGGAGAACTGGCAGTCGCTGGTGCAGGAGAACACCAAGGCGTTCTTCGCCGAGTCGATCGGCAACCCCAAGGGCGACATCCTCGACATCAGCGCCATCGCCGAGGTGGCCCACCGCAACGGCGTCCCGCTGATCGTCGACAACACCATCGCCACGCCGTACCTGATCCGGCCGATCGAGTTCGGCGCCGACGTCGTCGTGCACTCGGCGACCAAGTACCTGGGCGGGCACGGCACCGCCATCGCCGGCCTCATCGTCGACTCGGGCAACTTCGACTGGACCGGCGGCAAGTTCCCCGGCTTCACCGAGCCCGACCCGACCTACCACGGCGTCGTCTACGCGGGCCTGGGTGCACCGGCCTACGCGCTCAAGGCGCGGGTGCAGCTGCTGCGCGACCTGGGCCCGGCGATCTCCCCGTTCAACGCGTTCCTCGTCGTCCAGGGCATCGAGACGCTGTCGCTGCGGATGGCGCGGCACGTGGCCAACGCCCAGCGGGTCGCGGAGTTCCTCGAGGCCCACGACTCCGTCGACCGGGTCAACTACCCCGGCCTGCCGTCGTCGCCGTGGCACGAGGCGCAGAAGAAGTACGCGCCCCGCGGCGCCGGTGCGGTGCTCACCTTCGAGCTGCACGGCGGCGTTGAGGCGGGCAAGCGGTTCGTCGAGGCCCTGGAGCTGCACAGCCACGTGGCCAACATCGGCGACGTCCGCAGCCTGGTCATCCACCCGGCGTCGACGACGCACTCGCAGCTGACCCCCGAGGAGCAGCTGACCGCCGGCGTCACGCCGGGCCTGGTGCGCCTCGCCGTCGGCCTCGAGGGGATCGACGACATCCTCGCCGACCTGGAGGCCGGCTTCCGCGCCGCGAAGGGCGCCTGAGCGTGGGCGGGGCCCGGGACGCCGCGATCCGGGACACCCGGCCGCCGTCCTGGGCCCCGCCGCGCCTCGGCGGCTGGCTGGAGGGGGACCCGGTCGGTGACCGGCGCTTCCTCGACCTGGACGGACCGTTCCGGCTCGAGCGCGGCGGGGAGCTGCCGGCGGTCCGGGTGGCCTACGAGACGTGGGGCACCCTGGCTGCCGACGGCGGCAACGCCGTCCTGGTCGAGCACGCGCTCACCGGCGACAGCCACGTCGTCGGGCCGGCCGCTCCGGGCCACCCCACGGCCGGCTGGTGGGAGGGCCTGGTCGGCCCGGGTGCGCCGCTGGACACCGACCGTATGTTCGTCGTCTGCGCCAACGTGCTGGGCGGCTGCCAGGGCACGACCGGGCCGTCGTCGGCCGCGCCCGACGGCGCCCCGTGGGGCTCCCGCTTCCCCGTCGTCACCGTCTCCGACCAGGTCCGGGTGGAGGCCGCGCTCGCCGACGCGCTGGGCGTGGACCGGTGGGCCGCGGTGCTCGGCGGGTCGATGGGCGGCATGCGGGCCCTGGAGTGGGCGGTGGCGCTGCCCGAGCGGGTGGACGCGCTGCTGTTCCTGGCCTCCGGGGCCACCGCCACCGCCGACCAGATCGGCACCCAGACCACCCAGCAGGCCGCGATCCGCGCCGACTCGTCCTGGGCCGGCGGTGACTATCCCCCCGGGCAGGGGCCCGTGGGTGGGCTCGGCGTCGCCCGCCGGATCGCCCACCTCACCTACCGCAGCGGCTTCGAGCTGGACGAACGTTTCGGCACCGCCGTGCAGGACGACGGCCGCTACGCCGTCGCCTCCTACCTCGACCACCACGCCGACAAGCTCGCCCGCCGGTTCGACGCGGGCAGCTACGTGACGCTCACCGAGGCGATGAACTGGTGGGACGTCGGCCGCGGTCGCGGCGGGGTGGCGGCGGCCCTGCGCCGGGTGACCACGCGGACGGTGGTGGCCGGCGTCGACAGCGACCGGCTCTACCCCCTGTCGCTGCAGCAGCAGGTCGCCGACGTCCTGGACGTGCCGCTGCGGGTGATCGCGTCACCGTACGGGCACGACGGGTTCCTCATCGAGGTCGACGCCGTCGGCGCGCTCGTGCGCGAGCTGCTCGGGGGCTGACCCTCCCCTTTCCCGGCGAGATCGCCGATCTCGTCACCATCAGCGGTTGATGCCGCCGAGATCGCCGATCTCGCACGGAATGGGGGCCCAAAGCGTGCGAGATCGCCGATCTCGCCGGGGAGGAAGGGCTCAGCCGACCGGGGTGAGCGGGGGCCGTCCCGCGAGCACCGCGACGGCGTTGGCGACCGCCATCCGGCACATGGCGCTGCGGGTGGCGTCCGCGGCGCTGCCCAGGTGCGGCGTCAGCACGACCTGCTCGAAGGCGAGCAGCCGCGGGTCGACCTGCGGCTCGTCCTCGAAGACGTCGAGAGCGGCCCCGCCGATCTCCCCCGCCTCGAGTGCGGCCACCAGCGCGTCGGTGTTCACCACCGGGCCCCGGGCGGTGTTGACCAGCAGCGCGGTCGGCCTCATCAGCCGCAGGGCGTCCCGGTCGATCAGATGGCGGGTCTGCGGCGTGAGCGGGCAGTGCAGCGAGACGACGTCGCTGCGCCGGAGCAGCGTGGGCAGGTCGACGAACTCGGTCGAGGACCGCTCGTCCGGGTCCAGCTCGGCGCGGGTCGGGGTCGCCAGCACCCGCATGTCGAACGCCCGCGCGCGCCGGGCGACCGCCCGGCCGATGCGGCCCATGCCGACGATGCCGAGGGTGGCGCCGGCCGACAGGTCGAGGCCGACCATCATCCGCGGGCCCCACACCCACGGCGTCCCGGCGCGGAGGAAGCGGTCGCCCTCGGCGATCCGGCGGGCGGCGGCGAGGATCAGCCCCATGGCGAGATCGGCGGTGGCGCGGTCCAGCACGCCGGGGGTGTTCGTGACGACGACGCCGCGTTCCCGGGCGGCCGCGACGTCGACGTTGTCGTAGCCGACGGCGGTGTTGGCCACGACGCGCAACTGCGGGCCGGCGGCGTCGAGCACACCGGCGTCGATCCGCTCGGTCAGCGTGCAGACGACGGCCGCCGCGCCGGCCACGCCGCGCAGCAGCTCGGCGCGCGAGGGCGGTTCCTCCCCGCCGACGACGACCGGCCGGTCGAGCCGGCCGAGCTCGGCCATGGCGTCGTCGGTGAGCAGCCGGGGGACGTAGAGGTGACCGGGGGCCACGGCTGTCATGCCCGGCGCGCCCGGGGCGGGGACGCCGCGTCGCTCACTCGAAGTCGTCGCCGGGCACCAGCCCCGCCGGCGGCAGCGGCTGGCGGACGACCGGCCGCACCTTCCGTGCCGCGGACAGCCGGTCGGTGTAGCTGGCCGCGTTGCCCCGGATGTGGGCCAGGTCGTCGTCGGTCGTGCGGCGGAGCACCTTGGCCGGCACGCCGCCCACGACCGAACCGGGCGGCACCTGCGTGCCGGGGGTGACGACGGCACCGGCGGCGACGATCGACCCCGATCCGATGTGGACGCCGTTCATCACCACGCTGCCCATGCCGACCAGGACGTCGTCGTCGATCTGGGCGCCGTGCAGCACCACCCCGTGACCGACGGTGACCCGGTGGCCGACCAACAGCGGGAATCCGGCGTCGGAGTGCAGCATGCAGCCGTCCTGGACGTTGGAGTCGGAGCCGATCACGATCACCTCCGCGTCGGCCCGGGCCACCGCGCCGTACCAGATGCTCGACCGGGCCCCTACCGTCACCGCCCCCACGACGACCGCCGTCGGGGCCACGAACGCCTCCTCGTCGATCACCGGTGCACCGAACGGGAGTTCCGCGATGTAGTTCTCCGCCACGGGCACACCCCAGCACAGCGCCGCCCGCCACGCACCCGTCCGGCGCACGGGGCACACTGCTCGGGTGCCCGCACCTCTGCCGATGCTGCCCGCCTCGATCGTCGGGAGCCTGCCCCAGCCCGACTGGCTCATCGACCGGGAGAGGCTGGCGCACCGCTTCCCGCCGCGGGTGCGGGCCCGCGAGCTGTGGCGGGTGCCCCCGGAGTTCCTCGAGGAGGCGCAGGACGACGCGACGCTGCTGGCCATCCGCGCCCAGGAGGAGGCGGGGCTGGACATCCTCACCGACGGCGAGCAGCGCCGGGAGTCCTACTCCAACCACTTCGCCACGGCGCTGGCCGGCCTGGACCTCGACTCCCCGGGGATCGTGATCAACCGGTCCGGGCAGCCCAACCCGGTGCCACGCGTCGTCGGCGACCTCGCCCGGCCGGCTCCCGTCCAGGTCCGCGACGTGCGGTTCCTCCGGGAGCACACCGACCGCACGGTCAAGATGACCGTCCCCGGGCCGTTCACCATGTCCCAGCAGGCCCAGGACGACCACTACGGCGATCCCCGTCGGCTGGCCCTGGCCTACGCCGACGTCGTCCGCGAGGAGATCGCCGACCTGTTCGCCGCCGGCGCGGACATCGTGCAGATCGACGAGCCCTACCTGCAGGCCCGGCCCGACGAGGCGCGGAAGTACGGCGTCGAGGCGCTGGAGCGGGCCCTGGACGGCGCGGCGGGGCCGACCGCGCTGCACCTGTGCTTCGGCTACGCGGCGATCGTCCACGAGCGGCCGTCGGGCTACTCGTTCCTGCCCGAGCTCGCCGACACCCCGGTGGGCACCGTGTCGGTGGAGACCGCCCAGTCGCGCCTGGACCCGGCCCAGCTGCGGCCGCTGCGCGGCAAGGGCATCGCGCTGGGGGTGCTGGACCTGTCCACCCCCGAGGTGGAGACGCCCGAGGTCATCGCCGACCGCGTCCGGCGCGCCCTGGACGACGTCGACGTCGACAAGCTGGTGCTGTCCAGCGACTGCGGCCTGAAGTACCTGCCGCGCGCCTCGGCCGCGGGGAAGATGCGCTCGCTGGCCGCGGCCGCGGAGATCCTGCGCGCAGAGCTCTGACCCGGCGTCCCTTCCCCGGCGAGATCGGCGATCTCGCCCGCTTGGGGAGCCTGAACCGTGCGAGATCGCCGATCTCGCCGGGAGACAGCGGGGCTCAGATCAGGCCGTGGGCGTGCACCGCCTCGGCCACCTGGAGGAACCCGGCCACGTTGGCGCCGAGCACCAGGTCCCCGGGGGAGCCGTACTCCTCGGCGGTGGCGTGGCAGCGGGCGTGGATGTCGCGCATGATCTCCTCCAGCCGCACCTCGCTGTGCTCGAAGGTCCAGCGGTCCCGCGAGGCGTTCTGCTGCATCTCCAGCGCCGAGGTCGCCACGCCGCCGGCGTTGGCCGCCTTGCCCGGCGCGAAGGCGATGTCGGCCTCACGGAACACCCGCACCGCCTCCGGGGTGGCCGGCATGTTCGCGCCCTCGACGACGTAGCGGCAGCCGTTGCGGACCAGCCCGGCGGCGGCGTCGCCGTCCAGCTCGTTCTGCGTGGCGCTCGGGATGGCCACGTCGCAGGGGACGTCCCAGATGCTGCCGTCGGCCACGAAGCTCGCCGAGCCGACCCGCTCGGCGTAGTCGGAGATCCGACCCCGCTCGATCTCCTTGACCTGCTTGAGGACCTCCAGGTCGATGCCCTTGTCGTCGACGACGTAGCCGGCCGAGTCGGAGCAGGCCACGACCGTGCCGCCGAGCTGGTGCACCTTCTCGATGCCGTAGACGGCGACGTTGCCCGAGCCGCTGACGACGACCCGGCGGCCGTCGAAGGACTCCCCGCGCACCTTCATCATCGCGTCGGCGAAGAAGGCCGCGCCGTAGCCGGTGGCCTCGGTGCGCACCTGGGCACCGCCCCAGCCCAGCCCCTTGCCGGTGAGCACGCCGGACTCGTAGCGGTTGGTGATCCGCTTGTACTGGCCGAACAGGTAGCCGATCTCCCGGGCGCCGACGCCGATGTCCCCGGCCGGGACGTCGGTGTACTCGCCCAGGTGCCGGTAGAGCTCGGTCATGAACGACTGGCAGAACCGCATCACCTCGGCGTCCGAGCGGCCCTTGGGGTCGAAGTCCGAGCCGCCCTTGCCCCCGCCGATCGGCATGCCGGTGAGCGCGTTCTTGAAGATCTGCTCGAAACCCAGGAACTTGACGATGCCCAGGTTCACCGACGGGTGGAAGCGCAGCCCGCCCTTGTAGGGGCCGAGCGCGGAGTTGAACTCGACCCGGAAGCCGCGGTTGATGTGCACCTCGCCGCGGTCGTCCTGCCAGGGCACCCGGAAGATGATCTGCCGCTCGGGCTCGCAGATGCGCTGGACGGTCTTCATCTCGGCGTACTCGCTGTGCCGGTCGAGCACGACGGCGAGGGACTCGAGCACCTCGCGCACCGCCTGCAGGAACTCGTCCTCACCGCGGTTGCGTCGCAGCACCTCGTCGTAGATGCCCTGCACCGTCGCAGGAACCTCGCCGCTCATCCCGGCCTCCTCGGTCGTCCAGTCGGGAGCCAACGTACGACCCGCCCCATCCGCTGCCGGAGGCCGGGCGCCGACGCTGGACGGCGGCGACCCCGGCTGGCGAGGATGCGCGCGTGGCGCTGCCCGCCGACCTGCCCGTGCTCCACTTCCCCGACCAGGCCGCCTTCGAGGCGTGGCTGGAGATCCACCACGCGTCCGCGCCGGGCGTGTACGTGAAGATCGCCAAGAAGGGCGCGGGCGTGCCGTCGGTGACCGCGCCGGAGGTCGTCGAGTCGGCGCTGTGCTTCGGCTGGATCGACGGCAAGGCGCACTCGGTCGACGACCGCTTCTACCTGCTGCGGCTGACCCCGCGCCGGCGGAGGAGCGTGTGGTCGCAGAAGAACGTCGCGGCGGTGGAGGCGCTGACCGCCGACGGCCGGATGCGTCCGGCCGGGCTGGCCGCGGTCGACGCGGCGAAGGCCGACGGCCGGTGGGAGCGGGCCTACGCCGGGGCGGCGACCATCACCGTCCCGGATGACCTCGCCGCGGCGCTGGCCGCCGAGCCCGCCGCGGCGCAGGCGTTCCAGCAGCTGGACGCCGCCAACCGGTACGCCGTCCTCTGGCGGGTGCACACCGCCGCCCGCCCGGCCACCCGTGCGAAGCGGATCGCCGCCCTCGTGCAGATGCTCGCCGAGGGGCGCCGTCCGCACTGAGACCTCAGCCGGCGAACTCCTCGGCGACGCCCGCCCGCTCGCGCCAGAAGGTGGCGTCGCGACGGCGCCACAGCAGCATGAGGACGACGCCGGCGGCCATGATCCCCGCGCCGATGACCAGCGGCGGGCCCACGCCGAACCAGGCCTGGCCGGTGTAGCTGTTGGCCGGGTCGGCGAGGTCGCGCACGGAGAGCACGAGCAGCCAGAGCAGCATCCCCGCGCCGAGGAGCGGCCCGACGCCGAGCAGGAGGAGGTCGCGGGCGCTGCGGGTCAGCCGTCGCCGGAACCACACCGCGCAGGCGATGCCGGTCAGCGCGTAGTAGAGCGCGATCAGCAGGGAGAGTGCGGTGATGGAGTCGAACAGCGCGTTCTCGCTCACCAGGCTGACGCCCACGTACCAGGCCACCGCCACGCC
>DATAAV010000436.1:0-1533 GCA_036259935.1 Geodermatophilus sp.
GGCCAGCCACTCCGCCTCGCCGAGCACCTCGGCGGGCGGCCGGGAGACGAACGAGCCGCGGAAGGCCGGGATGGCGCAGAAGGCGCAGCGACGGTCGCAGCCGGAGGCGAGCTTCAGCGCGGCCGACGGACCGGAGGCCAGCCGGCGCCGCTGCAGCCAGCCGTGGCCGGGGATGACCGGGGCGTCGACCGCGGCGACCGCCGCCGTGCGCTCGACCGGGCTGATCGGCAGCAGGGTGCGCCGGTCGCGCGGGTCGTGCGGGACGAGCGCCCGGCCGGTGAGCACGTCGTCGAGCCGGTCGCCGATCGCCGCGTAGTCGTCGAAGCCGAGGACCGTCGCCTCGGGCAGCGCGCCGGCCAGCTCGGAGCCGTACCGCTCGGCCATGCAGCCGACCGCCACCACCCGGGCGCCGGAGTCGGTGGCGGCCAGGATGGCGTCGACGGAGTCCTTCTTGGCGGACTCGATGAAGCCGCAGGTGTTCACCAGGACGGCGTCAGCGCCCTCGGCGTCCTCGACCAGGCGGTACCCGCCGACGGCCAGCCGGCCGGCCAGCTCCTCCGAGTCGACCTCGTTGCGGGCACACCCGAGGGTCACCACCGCCACGGTTCGGGCAGGGCCGGTCGGAGGTGTCACCGCACCATCGTAGGTGAACGGATCCCCACCCCCCGCCGGCTCGCGGCGGGACCCTGCCGGAGGCCGTGCCCAGGAGGAGGGCGTGCTCAGCCCTCGGTCCCGCGGAGGGTGGACATCACCGACTCGAGCTCGTCGGGCTTGACCAGCACGTCGCGCGCCTTGGAACCCTCGGACGGGCCGACGATGCCGCGGCTCTCCATGAGGTCCATGAGCCGGCCGGCCTTGGCGAAACCGACCCGCAGCTTGCGCTGCAGCATCGACGTCGAGCCGAACTGGCTGGTGACGACGAGTTCCACGGCCTGGACGAGCAGCTCCAGGTCGCCGCCGATGTCCTCGTCGATCTCCTTCTTGTCGCCCTCGGCGGCGGTGAAGACCTCCTCGCGGTACTCCGGCTCGGCCTGGCGCTTGGTGAACTCGACGACCGCCTCGATCTCGGCGTCGGAGACGTAAGCACCCTGCACGCGCATCGGCTTGCCCTGGCCGATCGGCATGAACAGGGCATCGCCCATGCCGATGAGCTTCTCCGCGCCGGGCTGGTCGAGGATGACCCGGCTGTCGGTGAGACTCGAGGTGGAGAAGGCCAGCCGCGAGGGCACGTTGGCCTTGATCAGGCCGGTGACGACGTCCACCGAGGGCCGCTGGGTCGCGAGCACCAGGTGGATGCCGGCGGCACGGGCCTTCTGGGTGATCCGGACGATCGACTCCTCGACGTCACGCGGAGCGACCATCATGAGGTCGGCGAGCTCGTCGACGATCGCGAGGATGTACGGGTAGGGCCGGTACACCCGCTCGCTGCCCGGGGGCGCCACGATCTCGCCGCGCTCCACCTTGCGGTTGAAGTCGTCGATGTGCCGGACGCCGGTGGCCCGCATGTCCTGGTAGCGCTGCTCCATCTCCTCG
>DATAAV010000437.1:0-3414 GCA_036259935.1 Geodermatophilus sp.
GGGCCGGCCGTCGGCCGCTCCCGACGCGGCGGACCCGGTCGCGTCGGCGCCGGGGGCGGTCGTGCCGGACGACGCGGCGGGGGTCGGGGCGTCGGTGGCCGCCGGCTGCGCGGCCGCCGTCGGCCGGCCGGGCTTGGTCCGCACCGGCTTGGCGCCCGGCTTGGGCGCTAGCGCCTTCGGGTCGATCGCGGGCTTCTCCGCGGCGGCCTGGGCCTTCGCGGCGGGGGACCCCGGCGGCGGCATCTTGCGCAGGATGAAGAACTGCTGGCCGAGGGTCCAGAGGTTGTTGGTGAACCAGTACAGCAGGACGCCGATGGGGAAGAAGAAGCCCGTGACGAAGAGGCTGATCGGCATGCCGTACAGCAGCATCTTCTGCACCATCGCGGCCTGACCCTCGACCGGGCCGGAGCGCTTCATGATCTGCTTCTGCGTGATGAACGTCGTCACGCACATGATCACGATGAGGATGAAGGCGACGATCCGGATCGGCGTGTAGCCGCCGGTGATCTCCAGGATCGCCTGCTCCTTGGGCCCGCTCATGTCGAACGAGGAGGAGATCGGGGCGCCGAACAGCGGCGCCCGCGCCGCCTCGTCGGTGAGCTCGTTGTTCCAGCTGTAGAGGCCCTGCGCGTCGGGGGCGAGCCGGCGCAGCACGTGGAACAGGGCCAGGAAGACCGGGATCTGCGGCAGGATCGGCAGGCAGCCGGCCAGCGGGTTGACCCCGCGCTCCTTCTGCAGGGCCATCATCGCCTGGCTGAAGCCCTGCTTGTCGCTGCCGTACTGCTTGCGCAGCTTCTGGATCTCCGGCTGGATCTCCTGCATCGCCCGCTGCGACTTGATCTGCTTGACGAACAGCGGGAACAGGATCAGCCGGACGGTGACGACCAGGAAGACGATCGCCAGCGCCCAGGCCAGGCCGGACAGACCGGTGCCGGCCTCGGGGTCGCTGAAGACCCAGCTCCAGAGCGCGTGCCACCGGGCCATGACCCAGGAGATGGCGGTGTACAGCCAGTCAAGCAAGGAAGGACTCCTCCTGCGGGGCCCGGCGGGAGGCCGGCGGAACGGCTCGGGGTGGACGACGGGCGCCGTCGGCGGCGGGCGCCGGCAGGGGCGCCGCTCCGCTCGACGAGTGACCGGCGCCGGGGGTTCCGGGCCGCACGCGCTCGGCGGCCGGGGGCGGGACGAGGTCGACCCCGCCGGGATGCCAGGGAGCGCACTTGGCCAGCCGGCACACGGCCAGCCAGGTGCCGCGGGCGGCGCCGTGGCGCTCGATCGCCTCGACCGCGTACGCGCTGCAGGTCGGGTGGAACCGGCAGCGCGGCGGCAGGGCGGGGCTGATCGCCCGCTGGTAGAAGCGCACGGCGGCCAGCAGCGCCGCGGCGACCGGCCGGCGGCGGACTCCGCCGGCCCGGGCCTCGGTACCGCGCTCGGCGGTCACGGGACCCGGACCCGGGGGGTCAGCAGCCGGTCCAGCCCCGCGCGCAGGTCGCGGCGCAGCACCTCGGAGTCGGCCGTCGCCGCCTCCGGGCGCGCCCGGACGACGAGGTCGGCCTCGGCAGGCAACCGGTGCAGCTCGTCGCGCACGACCGCCCGCAGCCGCCGGGTCACCCGGTGGCGGACCACCGAGTTCCCGACGGCCTTGCCCACGACGAAACCGGCCCGTGGGCCGGCGGCCCGACCGGGGGTCGCGGCCACGGGCCGCTCGGGCAGGTAGTGGAGCACCATGGTCGGCCGTCCGGCGCGCCGGCCGGACCGGACGACCGCGGTGAATTCCGGACGCCGGCGCAGGCGTGCCTGCGCGGGCAACACCTCAGGCGGAGAGCTTCTCGCGACCCTTGCGCCGACGGCCGGCGATGATCGCCCGGCCCGCGCGGGTGCGCATCCGCAGCCGGAAACCGTGGGTCTTGGACCGGCGGCGGTTGTTCGGCTGGAACGTGCGCTTGCTCACGGAGTACTCCCACTACACGACATCGACAGGTGCGCACCGACCGGCGGGCAGGCGCGCGGGGCGCCGCCAGGAAGCGGCGGACGCCGCCCCGGTGACCCCCGGAAGCTGGTTTCCCTGCAACCGCCCCCGGCCTCCCCATCTGCACGAGGACGTGCGGGGGTGCCGTGGTCGGTCCACAGACTCCCGCCAGCATAGCCGAGGAATGGCGAGCACCGGGCAGCCGGCCGGAGCCGACTGGTCAGGCTCCCCCATCGGCCCCGCCGGACTGCGACGACGCGCCGACGCAGGTGCACGACGCGCCCGGCGACGCGCCCCGCCGTGCCGCTCGCCTCGTTGCCGGGCTGTGGACAGGCTGTTAGCGTCGCCGTCGCTCTGCTCCGGACGGACGGGTCCGGGGGTGGGGGATCCAGCCGCTCGGCAAGCCGGCCGACGCACCGCCGTCCAGCCGCCCCATACCGCTCCGACCAGCACTGATGCCCCGACCGGACCGCTTCCCCCGGAGCCGGCCGCGCACCGTCGCCGGCCGTGCACAGCCTGTGGACACCGGTGTGGATGATGTGTGCCCGGCTGTCCACATCGGGCGACCCCCGGCGCACGGATCGGTTCCGACGTAGGGCGAACCGGCCGCGAGAGCCGGACCACACACAGTTTTTGGAGGACACGGTCATGGCCGATGCCACGGCGGACCTGGCGACGGTCTGGGACCAGATCCGCGACCGGCTGGCCACGAGCCTGTCCCCGCAGCAGAACGCGATGCTCAACCTCACCCGCCCCATCGGGCTGTTCGAGGACACCGCGGTGCTGGCCGCGCCCAACGAGTTCACCCAGACGGTGCTCGAGTCGCGGATGCGGCGGGTCCTGGCCGAGGCGCTCTCCGACACGCTCGGCCGCGACATCCGGGTCGCCGTCCAGCTCGAGGACACCCCCGCCGACCGCGCTCCGGCCGCGGAGGTCCGCGAGGAGGTGCCCACCCGCCGGCCGTGGTCGGCGGCCGGGGCCTCCCGGACCGAGGAGGACCGGGACAGCAGCGACGACGGGCGCAGCGCCTTCGGGGTGCGGGCCGACGCCGGCCGCCCCCTCGAGTGGGAGCGGGACGCGATCGGCTCCCCCGCAGCGGAGTTCGCCGAGCCCGAGGAGCGGCGCGGCGACGGGCGCAACGGCCACGACGGGCACGTCGCGGCCGGCCGCGGCGCGCGGTCGGCCGAGCGGGACTGGGGCGGCACCCCCTTCGACGAGGACGGCGCCGCGGTGCTCCCCTTCGACCTCGGCGGCGGCGAGCCGGCCGCGGACCGCTCCTCCGGCGACGGCGGCCGGGGCCGGCGTCCCGAGGGGAGTCGCGCGGCGTCGCGGGGCTCGGACGCCGTGCCGCTGTTCGGCGACCGCCGTCCGCCCGGGCAGGACCCGGGGCTGAACCCCAAGTACGTCTTCGACAGTTTCGTCATCGGCAACAGCAACCGGTTCGCCCA
>DATAAV010000438.1:0-9473 GCA_036259935.1 Geodermatophilus sp.
GATCTCGGTGGATAGCGAGGCGGCGCCCGCGCGATGCGGGCCGCGGGTCGACCGCGCTGCAACCGAGGGAACGCCGGTCGCCGGCGGGGTGGCAGAGCCTGCTGGTAGGGGGTACTGGCAGGGACCCCCACACCGGCCCGGGCGCACCTAGCCTGGTTGCCGTGGACACCCGCAAGGAGCTGCGCGAGTTCCTGGCCACCCGGCGGGCCAGGATCACCCCGCAGCAGGCCGGCCTGCCGGCCTACGGCGGGCACCGGCGCGTGGCCGGGCTGCGCCGCGAGGAGGTGGCGCTGCTCGCCGGCGTGAGCGTCGAGTACTACACGCGCCTGGAGCGAGGCAATGCCAGCGGTGTCTCCGACAGCGTCCTGGAGGCGCTCGTCCGGGTGCTCCAGCTCGACGACGCCGAGCGCGCGCACCTCTACGACCTCACCCGCGGGATGACGACGGCGGCCCGCACCCGCCGCCGTCCCGTCCGGACGAGCGTCCGCCCGGGCGTGCAGCAGCTGCTCGACGCGATGACCGACGTCCCGGCGTTCGTGCAGAACGGCCGGCTCGACGTCCCCGCCGCCAACCCGCTCGCCCGCGCCCTCTACGCCGACCTGTTCGACGACACCGGACCCGGCAGCGCCGGCCGCACGCCGAACCACGCCCGCTACGTCTTCCTCGACCCGCGGGCCACCGACTTCTACCCCGACTGGAACCGGGTGGCCGCCGACATCGTGTCCCAGTTGCGCGCCGAAGCCGGCCGCTGCCCCGACGACCGCGAGCTCACCGAGCTCATCGGGGAGCTGACCACCCGCAGCCAGCAGTTCAGCACCCTGTGGGCCACGCACAACGTGCGTTGGCACACGACCGGCACCAAGCGCTTCCACCACCGGGTCGTCGGTGACCTCAGCCTGGCCTACGAGGGGTTGGCGCTTGCCGCCGACCCGGGCCAGACGCTCATCACCTTCACCGCGGAGCCCGGCTCGCCCTCGCAGCAGGCACTGACCTTCCTCGCCAGCTGGGCCACCTCGCCCGCTCCGCGGTCCTTGACCGGGATAGGACGACAGACGACCACACGGCCTGACCGCTCCGGCGACGGACCTCAGCGATCAGTGGGCAGTGCCTCGGACTGAAGGCACCGACGCTCGCGCACGGTGAGGCGACAGGTCAGGCGGCGCCAAGTTGACTACCACTTAGTCTTAGGCCAACCCTGACCTGTCCAGCACGGCGCCGAGGGTGGCACCGCATCCGCATGGTGACCCTGCCGACCGCCATCGCGCAGTGCCTCGCCAGCGGCGTCCCCGGCTACCTGCTGCGCCAGGCGCTGGCCGTCGGCCGGGACCGCGGCGCGCTGACCGCCGCCGAGGCCGGGGGTACGAAGGAGCACTCAGGAGCCTCCACCGACCCACGGTCTTCCCTGGACTCCTGCGAAGTCGGAGCATCGGTCGCCGCGGTCCGCGCTGACAGGGGCGCCGGGCAAGGGTCACCGTCGGGAGGCTCCCGTGCCACCAACCACCGGCTCCACCGCCTTCGCGCTACACCCGGCCGCCCTGCTGTTCGCCGTCGGGCTCTGCCTGCTCACCGCCTGCGGAGGCGCCGAGGGCGAGGAGGCGGGCGATACCCCTGCGGCCGGCCGGACGACCCAGTCCAGCGAGACCGGCGCCACCGCGACGACGGAAACGGGTGGAGCCACCCCGACCGCCCACGGGTCGGCGTCCGCGACGGTGACCGTCACGGAGGACGAATGGACCATCGCCCCGTCCGAGGAGTCCTTCTCTGCCGGGAGCTACACCTTCGAGGTCGTCAACAGGGGCCTGGCCACCCACGACCTGGTCATCGAGCGCAACGGCGTCGACGTCGCCGCCTCACCGGCCATCGCCCCTCGGGGAGCGTCGACGACGCTGACGGTCACGCTCGAACCGGGCGAGTACGTCTTTTACTGCTCCGTCGGCGACCACAGGGGGAGGTGGGGGATGGAACTGGCCGTCACGGTCAGCGAGTGAGCGCCGGGTGGATCGACCGGCGAGGGTGCTGTTCCGACGTCTTCGAACAACCGGAGCACTCTGCAGTCCCACGGCGACTCCTGGTGGGCAGGCCGCCGTCAGCGGAGGATCCACTGCGGTTCGTGCTCTGCTGCCCGGCTCTCGGCATCGATGAGCCGGCCACCGACATCGACGGCACGGGGATCGGCCGCGCGGCGCAGCAGCTGTTCCAGCTGTGGCCCTGGACGCCTCCGGTGGCCGCTGGACGGCCGCGGCCCTCGCGGTGGGACGTGCCGGACGATCGCTGGTTCCAACCGCCGCGCCTGCTCGCAGAGCTGGACTCAGCGATCGAGAAGCTGGCCTGACTCCGAGCGACGTAGGGCGCCAGTTCACCGTCGCCGGAAGGGGGCCTGCGCGCGCAGCGACCGGCGGGCCGGCCTGCGGCGACGGGATGCCCGCCGCCGCAGGCCAGCTGCCCGCCGTCAGCCGCCGAGTTCGGTCAGCAGCTGTTGCATCTCGGCGATCTCGGCGTTCTGGCTGTCGCGGATCGACTCGGCCAGCGCGATCGCGTCGGGGTTCTGCCCGCCGACGGCCTCGGTCTCGGCCATCTGCACCGCGGAACGGTGGTGCTCGATCATCATGGTCAGGAACATCCGGTCGAACTCGGCGCCGGACATGCCGGCCAGGGTGCCGGTGTCCATCCCGCCCATGCCTCCGTCGTCCATGCCGCCGTGGTCCATGCCGCCCATGCCGTCGTCAGTGGCGCTGCCGGAGGCGGCGGCGCCCCAGTCGGCGAGCCAGCCGGACATCGTCTCGATCTCCGGGGCCTGGGCGGCCTCGATGCGGGCGGCGAGGTTCTTCACCCGCGGGTCGGCGGCCCGGTCGGCGGCCAGCTGGGACATGGCGATCGCGGATTCGTGGTGGGGGATCATCCCCTGGGCGAACTGGATGTCCCGGTCGTCGACCCCGGCGCTCGCCGAGGGGCTGGCCGAGCCGCTGCTCGTCATCGAGCCGTGGCCGGCAGCGTCGGAGGCGTCGCCGGAGCAACCGGCGAGCAGCAGGGCGCCGGCGACAAGGGCGCCGGCGAGGCGTGCGGTGGTGCGGGTCATGGTGGGGCGTCTCTCCTGACGGAAGGTCGGTACGAAGGCCTGCGCGAGCGGCCGCCGCCGGGCCGGCCGGAGCCGGGGCGGGGCGATCAGGCGGGACGGCCTACGTCCGCAGCAGGCAGAGCGCGTGCAGGTCCGGTGCTCGCGGCAGGGAACCAGCGGTCCGCGCGAGGGCGCGGGTCGGGGCGGGGCGGGCCAGCGGCGCGAGCCGGGATCCGAGAAGCGTCAGCAGGACGGCGAGGCCGGCGGCGAGCACCGCCAGGCACACCGCCCACAGATGCCCGGCGCCCAGATCCGACGTGCCACCGTGGGCACTCATCAAGGCACCGGCCAGGACCTGGCCGGCGGCGTGCGGGACGGCGGCCAGCGGGCCGGGGTGGGCGGCCGTGGCATCGACCCGATGGGCGTCGCCGGCCGCGGTGGCGGTCGCCGTCAGGGGGATCATCGGGTCAGCGCCGGTGTGGGCGGCGCCGTCGGCCGCTGAGCCGCACTGCAGCCCATGCATGAAGAGGACCGCGAACAGCACCAGCATCGCTGTCCAGCCTCGCCCCGCCATGACCACCCCCACCCGTGAGGCTACGAGCCCTCCCCGGCGGGCCGCTGGGGAGGGCTCGTCGTCACACCGCCTCAGCGGGCCACCGGCTCGGGCTCGGGTGCCGTCGCCGCCTGCGCCGCGGGCGCCTCCGGGGCGGCGGGCAGCCGCAGCCGTTTGAGCAGCAGCGCGTTGACCGCGACCAGGAAGCTGGAGCCGGACATCGACAGCGCGGCGATCTCCGGCCGCAGGACCAGGCCGAAGGCCGGCTCGAACACCCCGGCCGCGATCGGCAGCGCGATGGCGTTGTAGCCGATCGCCCAGGCCAGGTTCTGCCTCATCTTGCGTAGCGTGCCGCGGCCGATGGTGAGCGCGGTGGGCACGTCGAGCGGGTCGGAGCGCATGAGCACGACATCGGCCGTCTCGATGGCGACGTCGGTGCCGGCACCGATGGCGATCCCCAGGTCGGCCTGGGCCAGCGCCGGGGCGTCGTTCACCCCGTCGCCCACCATCGCGACCCGCTTGCCGGCCCGCTGCAGCTCGGTGATCTTCGCGGCCTTGTCGCCGGGCAGGACCTCGGCGATGACGGTGTCGATACCCAGCTTGCCGGCGATGCGCCGGGCGGTGGCCTCGTTGTCACCGCTGAGCATCACGACCTCGACGCCGGCGTCGTGCAGCGCGGCCACCGCAGCAGCCGATGTCTCCCGCGGGGCGTCCGCCAGAGCGATCACACCGGCCGCGCGGCCGTCGACGGCGACGAGGACGGCGGTGCGGCCGCTGCCGGCCAGCTCGTCCCGGCGCGCACCGAGCGTTCCGAGGTCGACGCCCTCGTCCGCCATCAGCTTGGCGTTGCCGACGAGGACCCGGTGACCGGTGACCTCGCCCGACGCCCCGTGGCCGGGGACGCTGCGGAAGCCCGTCGCGGTCAGCACCGGCACACCGAGAGTGTCCGCGTGCCGCGCGACCGCGGTGGCCAGCGGGTGCTCGGACTCCCGCTCCACGGCCGCAGCCAGCGCCAGGACCTCGCCTGCGTCCATGCCGTCGACGACGACGTCGGTGACCTCCGGCTCCCCCTTCGTCAGGGTGCCGGTCTTGTCCATCACGACTGTGTCGATCCGGGCCGAGGTCTCCAGCGCGGTGGCGTTCTTGAACAGCACGCCGCGCTGTGCCCCGAGCCCGGTGCCGACCATGATCGCGGTCGGGGTCGCCAGGCCGAGCGCGTCCGGACAGGTGATCACCACGACGGTGATCGCGAAGAGCATCGCCGTGGCGAACGATGCGCCGGCGGCCAGCCAGACGGCGAGGGTGAGCCCACCGCCGATCAGGGCGACGAAGACCAGCCAGAACGCCGCCCGGTCGGCCAGCCGCTGGCCCGGGGCCTTCGACGCCTGGGCCTGCTGCACCATCGCGACGATCTGGGCGAGCGCGGTGTCGGCGCCGACCTTCGTCGCCCGCACCCGTAGCGTGCCGGTGGTGTTCACCGAGGCGCCGATCACCTCGTCACCGGTCGCCTTGTGCACCGGCAGGCTCTCCCCGGTCACCATCGACTCGTCGACCTCGGACTCGCCGTCCTCGACCACCCCGTCCACGGGGATCTTCGCGCCCGGCCGCACCAGCAGCAGGTCGCCGACGACCACCTCGGCGGTGGGAACCTCCACCGGCTGCCCGTCGCGCAGCACCACCGCGCGCGGCGGCGCAAGCTCCAGCAGCGTGCGGATGGCGTCGTTGGCGCCGCCGCGGGCGCGCATCTCGAACCAGTGCCCGAGCAGCACGAAGGCGGTCAGCACGGTGGCGGCCTCGTAGAACACCTCGCCGCCGCCGGTCAGGGTGATGACCAGGCTGTAGCCCCAGCCAGCGCCGACCGCGACGGCGACCAGCACCATCATGTCGAGCGTCTTCGCGCGCAGCGCCCGCCAGGCGCCGTCGAAGAAGATCCAGGCCGACCAGAAGATCACCGGCAGCGACAGGAGCAGCGAGAAGACGTCGTCTCGCAGCCCGAACGGCGCCGGGGCGGTGAAGCCGAGCACCTCACGCCCGATCGGCGACCACAACAGGATCGGCACGGACAGCACCGCGGCCACCAGGAACCGGTTGCGCATGTCCCGGGCCATCGCGTCCATCGACATGCCGGCGTGGTGCCCCCCGTGGCCCATCGCCTCGTGCTCGCCCATGCCGGCATGCCCGCCGGGAGCGCCGTGCTCGGCCTCGTGGCCGGCGTGCTCGTGCACCGCCGGCGGTGCCGCCCCGGCCGGCCGGTGGCGGGCGTGGGCCGCCGCGGCGCGGTGGGGTTCGGCCAGGGGGTCGCAGAGGTGACTGGGCACGGATTGGCCGGCGCAGTGGTACCCGCAGTCGCGGATCCAGCCGGCGAGTTCGCCCACCGAGGTCCGGGCCGGGTCGTAGGTGACCGTCGCGGTCTGGCCCACCGGGTTGGCCTCGACCCGGATCACACCGGGGCGGCGGCCGAGCACGCTCTCCGCGACCGCCTTCTCCGACGCCCAGTGCACCCCGGCCAGCTCTAGAGCGACGGTCTGCGGCTGAGTCGGCATGAACACTCCTCTCTCGCTCCCCGTTCGGTTCCCCGCTGACAATTCGTTACCCCCTGGGGGTATTCCCATCAGCGGGTGGTGTGGGGCGGATCCGTCGCCGGTCTGCGTCCGTTGGCTCATCGCTTCCTCCTCGGCGGGCGGCTTCGCCGCAGAGGTTGGTCGGACGCGCTGTCCGCGTGCTGTCCGGGCCCCGCCACACGCCCGCTGCTACAAGCCTCGGGGCCGCAAGCGAGCGGACAGCCTCGCGACAGGCCGGGCCCGCACCCTGGCGGACGTCCCACCGCAACGGCCCCTCGCGGGTCAGCTTGAGAGAAGTCACCGATGAGTGTCACCGAGACCTACCCCCGCACGGTGACGACCGGTGAGCGCCGCGCTCGTGCGGTCGCCGAAGAAGGCGCCGCCGCCGGCGTCAGCGGCCGGTCCCCGGCGCCTGCCCCGGCCCGCCCGCGGGGGATCGACGCCCTCGGCGGCAAGCGCGGCCTCGTCGACGGCGGGCTGCCGCCGTTCGTCTTCGTCGTCAACGCGGTCGCCGGCGCGCAGACGACCGCCCCACGGCCCTGACCGCAGCGATCGGCGCCGCGGCCGGGACCGGCCTGGGCATCGTCGCGCTGCGGCTCATCCGCAGGGAGACCCTGAAGCAGGCGCTGGGCGGCCTGGCCGGGCTCACGGTCGCGGTGGTCTTCGCCGCCACATCGGCGAGGCGCGCGGGTTCTTCCTGCCCGGCATCTACGTCGACGCGGCCTACGCCGTCGTCTTCGCGGCCTCCGCCCTTCTCGGCCGGCCGCTGGCCGGGACGATCTACGGCCTGCTCTTCGGGCAGCGGCAGTGGCGCGACGACGCGCGCCTGCGTCGGCTTTTCATCCTCGCCACCTTCGGTTGGTCGGCGGTGTTCACTGTGCGCGCGGGGGTGCAGGCGTTCCTGTACCGGGAGGACCTCCCGGGTCTGCTCGCGGCCGGCAAGCTGCTGCTGGGCTGGCCGTTGACCCTCCTGGCGGTGGCGCTCATGCTGGCCGCCGTCCGCCGAGCCACCTGCCGCTCCGAGCGGGAGGCCCGGTCGGCCGCGGCCCGGTGAGCGTTCAGCGGCCGGTCCGGGTGAACGGCTTGGGCCGGGCCGCGCTCACCGACGCCGCCGCACCGATCGCCCCGCGCATCGCGCGGGGCAGCGGTGGGATGTGCGCCCAGTCGATGCCGCCGAACGGCGGCTGCGGGTCGTAGTCGACGGCCAACTGCACCCGCCGGACGGTGGGCTCGTCGGTCAGCCGGGCGACCAGGTGCAGCGCTCAGTCGATCCCGGCGGACACGCCGGCGCTCATGGTCACGTTTCCGTCCTGCACCCACCGCTGCCGGTGGTACGAGCCCGAGCTCAGCTCCTCGTCGTGATCACGGGTGGAGGTGGGACATCGGACTCCGGCGGCGATCCGCGCCAGTCACCGTCAGGGCTGGCGACGACGGGCGTCAGCGGCTCGGTCGGCGCCTCCTCGATCGCCCACGGCAGCAGGAGGGTGAACGCGGGAGGTGACGGCCGGGTCAGCTCCAGGCGTCCTCCCTCGGCCTCGACGAGGCGGCGCGCCAGGGTCAGGCCGATGTCGTGTCCGTCCGGCTGGTCGGCGGGCCGGGCGACGAGGACGCCCTCGGGCTCCTGCACCCCGGGGCCCTCGGTGGCGACGTCGATCGCCACGGCACCGGGGGCCTCGCGGGCGGTCACCGTGACGGTTCCTGTCCCGTGCGTCGTCGCGCTGTCCACCAGGGCGGCGAGCACCTGGCGGACCGCGGCCGCCGAGGCGCAGGGGTCCGGTGTCCCCGGGGTGATGCGCACGTCGAGGTGGCGGCCCTGGAGCGCCAGGCGGCTGCGCCACTCCGGCGCCAGGTCCTCCAGCAGCACGGTCAGGTCGATCGGGTAGGCGCGGTGGGCTCGCGGGTCCCGGGTGAGGGCCAGCAGCTCCTCGAAGGTGGCCTGCAACCGGTCGGTGTCGGGGAGGGTCGCGGCGACGGCGGGCCGCGCATCCCTGTCCGGCCGCTCGGCGGCGGCTTCCAGTCGCAGCCGCAGGCCCGTCAGCGGTGTCCGCGGCTGGTGGGAGGCGTCGGCGGCGAATGCCCGCTCCCTGGCCAGCAGGTCGTCGAGGCGGGCGGCGGTGCTGTCGAGTGCGGAGCCCACCGCGTCGATCTCCGGCACGCCGCCGCGGCGGGTGCGGACGCTGAAGTCGCCGTCCCCCAGCCGCCGCGCCGCGACCGCGAGCCCCTCCAGGGGCAGGGCGAGCCGCCGGGCCTGCCGGTGGCCGAGCAGCCAGGTGGTCGCCACGGCCAGGGCCGCGAGCGCGGCCATCGCCGCCCAGACCGGGGCGACCTTTGCCAGGACGGCGCTGCGGGGAGCGGTGGCCTGGGCGGCACCGATGACCTCGTCGGCGTGCGTGACCGGCACCACGACGCTGAGATCGCCGTCGTCCGTTCCCCAGCCCACTCCGCCGCCGAGGGCCTGCGCCAGCTCGGGTTCCTGGCCGTCGAGCCGGTCAATGCCGGGCCAGGCACCGGCCAGCCAGTCGCCGTCTTCGTCGTAGAGGGTGACGTCGACGTAGCTGGGTCCGTCGATTTCTTCGAATCCGTCCACCTGGTGTTGCTCGTAGACATCGGCGGCGATGGTGATCGCGACGGCGTCGGCGACGCGCTCCAGTTGGCTGCGCTCGACCTGCATGGCGTAGGAGAACACCGCCACGGCCAGCGGCACGCCGAAGAGCGTGATGGCCAGCACGGTGGCCGCCACCGCCAGGCCGACGATCCGACTGCGCATGAGCGTCGCCTCCGTTCCGCTGCTGTCGCGGTTTCCGCGCCCGGTGGGTCGCGGCAGGTCGTGAGGGCCGGAGGGGGTCGCTGGAGCCGCACGCTGACGCCGCGACAGGGGTTCGGTCAGGTTGAGGCTGGCGACGCCCGGTGCCCGGAGACCGGATGCGCCGGAGTTGACGCCGCCGGACCGGGGACAGCGACATCTCCTCGTGCTGCGCCGACGCGCGATCGATCTCCCACGTACCTGCCAGCGGTTCCCCGTCACGCCGCTGCGCGCGTGGACACGGCCCGGCCGACCCGACCGGCCGCCGCGTTGGAGCTCCAGGTGAGGAGCCGCTCGAGCGGGCCGCGGCCGGCCGCCAGCCGCCAGGCGACCGCGAAGCCGACCGCGCCGGCGGTGAACAGCAGCCAGACGGTTCCGCCGAAGGACCCGTCGGGCGGGAACACCGCCAGGGCCGCGATCTGCAGGCTGTAGGCGGTGAGGGCCATCGCGCCCACCGAGGCCAGCGGGTGGGCCAGCGGCGGCACGGTGTCGGCGACCACC
>DATAAV010000439.1:0-6796 GCA_036259935.1 Geodermatophilus sp.
GCCCTGGGGTCAGGCGTGCCGCCAGACCTTGACCGCGCTGATGACCAGTCCGCACCAAACGCCGAACAGGTCGCCACGACCGGGGCCGCTGAGGTCGGGCGCGATCCCGCCGTGGGCGGTCAGCGCGCCAGCAGCGTGGCGTTTCCCGCGCAGCTCGGGCAGGGCTGGCGGACGGTGGTCCGGACGCCGGCCACCACGAGCATCGCTTTCGAGACCGCGCGGTTGGGCACCTTCCCGCTCCCGTGGCAGGCCGTGCAGGCGTGCGTCGGTTCGGTGAGTCTGGTCATCCCTCTCCTTCCATCGCGGTCATTGGTCGTGCGCGCGGCCGGGTGCCAAGGACGGCACCCGGGGCTGCGCCTGCGCCCCGGACGGCCGGGTCGCGTCAGCCTTCGCCGACAAGAACACCAGCCCTGCGTTGCCGGCCCGTGTCCGTGGCGATAAGTCGGAGTGCCGGATCTCCGAGGGCTAGGCCGAGCGCAGCAGCGCGGCCTCCCGCGCGAGCTCCTCGACGCGGTCCCAGGCCCCGGCCGAGAGCGCATCCGCGGGTGTGAGCCACGACCCGCCGACGCAGGCGACGTTGGGCAGCGCGAGGTACGACCCCGCCGTGGCGACGTCGATGCCCCCCGTGGGGCAGAAGCGGACGTCGGGCAGCGGGCCGGACAGCGCCTTCAGGTACGGCACTCCCCCGGCGGCCTGGGCCGGGAAGAACTTGACCTCCGTGATCCCGCGCTCGGCCAGCGCCATCACCTCGGAGGCCGTGGCCGCGCCCGGGAGGTAGGGCACACCGCTGTCGGCCATGGCGCCGAGCAGCCGCGGCGTCGCACCAGGGCTGACCAGGAAGGCCGCCCCGGCGCCGACCGCCGCCCGGGCGTGCTCGGGCGCGAGGACGGTGCCGGCGCCCACGACGGCGTCGGGCACCTCGGCCGCGATCGCCTCGATGCAGGCCAGTGCCGTGGGGGTCCGCAGGGTCACCTCGATCGCCGGCAGGCCGCCGGCGACCAGCGCCCGCGCGAGCGGCACGGCGGTCGCCGGGTCGTCGACGACGACGACCGGGATGACGGGGGCGAGGTCGACGACCGACCGCCCGGGCCGGGCCGACGTTCCGGACAGGGTCATGCCACCCACTGGTCCTCCTCCTGCTCGGCGACGACGTCCTCCTGCCGGAGGGCGGCGTCCGCGTGGTCGGTGTCCCCGTGGTCGACGACGACGTCCGAGGGCGCGAACACGCTGGCGCCGCGGTCGGCACGGCCGACGGAGCCCCGGAAGGCGGCGAACAGCTCCCGCCCGGTGCCGGCCCACTCCGCGTCGCTCGGCGCCGCACCCGTGACCGGCCGGGCGGCGAGCACGTCGGCGGCCAGGTCGACGTGCAAGCGTCCGGTGACGCCGTCCACCGTCACGACGTCGCCGTCGCGCAGCCTGCTGATCGGTCCGCCGGCGGCGGCCTCGGGCGTGAGGTGGATCGCCGCGGGGACCTTGCCGGAGGCCCCGGACATGCGGCCGTCGGTCACCAGGGCGACGGCGTGGCCGCGGTCCTGGAGCACGCCCAGCGCGGGGGTGAGCTTGTGCAGCTCGGGCATGCCGTTGGCCCGCGGCCCCTGGTAGCGCAGCACGGCGACCAGGTCCCGCTCCAGCTCGCCGGCCCGGAACGCCTCCAGGAAGTCGGCCTGGCTGTCGAAGACCCGCACCGGCGCGGTGACCACCTGGTGCTCGGGAGCGATCGCCGAGACCTTGATGACGGCGCGCCCGAGGTTGCCCTCCAGCAGGCGCAGCCCGCCGTCCCGGGTGAAGGGGTCGGTGACCGGCCGCAGCACGGCGGGGTCGAGGCTCTCGGCCGGAGCCGGGCGCCACCGCAGCTCCCCGTCGGCGAGGTAGGGCTCGTCGCGGTAGGCCGACAAGCCGGCCCCGGCGACGGTCCGCACGTCCTCGTGCAGCAGCCCGGCGTCGAGCAGCTGGCCGATGAGGAAGGCCATCCCGCCCGCGGCGTGGAAGTGGTTCACGTCGGCCTTGCCGTTGGGGTAGACCCGGCTCAGCGTCGGGGCGACGGAGGAGAGCGCGGCGAAGTCGTCCCAGGTCAGCTGGATGCCGGCCGCCGCGGCGATGGCGACCAGGTGCAGCGTGTGGTTGGTCGAGCCGCCGGTGGCCAGCAGCCCGACGACGCCGTTGACGACTGCCTTCTCGTCCACGACCCGGCCGACCGGCGTGTACTGCGAGCCGAGCGCGGTGATCTCGGTGATGCGGCGGCCGGCGCCGACGGTGAGCGCGTGCCGCAGCGGCGTCCCCGGGTTGACGAAGCTCGCCCCCGGCAGGTGCAGGCCCATGATCTCCATGAGCATCTGGTTGGAGTTGGCGGTGCCGTAGAACGTGCAGGTGCCCGGACCGTGGTACGAGGCCGACTCGGCCTCGAGCAGCGCCGCCCGGTCGACCTTGCCCTCGGCGTAGAGCTGCCGGATCCGGCTCTTCTCGGAGTTGGGCAGGCCCGAGGTCATCGGGCCGGCCGGCACGAGGATCGCCGGCAGGTGCCCGAAGGACAGGGCCCCGATGAGCAGCCCGGGCACGATCTTGTCGCAGACGCCCAGGAGCAGCGCGCCGTCGAACATGTCGTGCGAGAGTGCGACCGCGGTCGCCATCGCGATGACGTCGCGGCTGAACAGCGACAGCTCCATGCCGGCCCGGCCCTGGGTGACCCCGTCGCACATCGCGGGCACGCCGCCGGCGAACTGGGCCACGCCGCCGGTTGCGGCCACGGCGTCCTTGAGGATCTGCGGATAGGTCTCGAACGGCTGGTGCGCCGAGAGCATGTCGTTGTACGCCGAGACGATGGCGGCGTTGGCCTTCGGGGTCGCGCGCAGGGCCAGCTTGGCGTCCGGCGAGCAGGCGGCGAAGCCGTGCGCGAGGTTGGCGCAGTCCAGCGCCTGCCGCTGCGGCCCGTCGGCGGCTGCGGCGTCGATGCGCTCCAGGTAGGCGGCGCGGGTCCGCGCAGAGCGCGCGACGACCCGGGCCGTTACCTCGGCGACGACGGGATGGAGGGTGGCGGTCACAGCGAGGGCTCCTCTTCGTGGTCCTCGTGCCACGTGCGCCCATCGCGTTCGATGAGGGCGATCGCGGCGGTGGGGCCGGGGGTGCCGGCGTGATAGGGGCGGGGTTGCTCCCCGCCGGCCTGCCAGGCGGACAGGATCGGCTCGGTCCACTCCCAGGCGGCCTCGACCTCGTCGCGCCGCATGAACAGGGTGGGGTTGCCGCGGACGACGTCCATGAGGAGCCGTTCGTAGGCGTCGGGGAACCGGGTGCCGAACGTGTCGGCGAAGCTGAGGTTCAGCGGGGCCGGACGCAGCCGCAGCCCGCCGGGCCCCGGCTCCTTGGTCATCATCAGCAGCCGGACGCTCTCGTTGGGCTGCAGGTGGATCACCAGCCGGTTCGCGGTCACCGCGCCGGCCTGGTCGGGGAAGAGCGAGTGCGGGACGGGCTTGAACTGCACGACGATCTCCGTCGTCCGCTTGTGCAGCCGCTTGCCGGTGCGCAGGTAGAACGGCACCCCGGCCCACCGCCAGTTCTGCACCTCGGCCTTGAGGGCGACGAAGGACTCCGTGTCGCTGGGTTGCCCGAGCTCGGTGCAGTAGCCGGGCACCGGTTCGCCGTCGACGGCTCCGGCGCGGTACTGCCCGCGCACCGTGCACCGGGCGACGTCGCCGGAGTCCATCGGCCGCAGCGCTTGGAGGACCTTGAGCTTCTCGTCGCGGACCGCGTCGCGGTCCAGCCGGTTGGGCGGCTCCATGGCCACCAGGCAGAGCAGCTGGAGCAGGTGGTTCTGGACCATGTCCCGCAGGGCGCCCGAGGCGTCGTAGTAGCCCGAGCGGGCACCGGTTCCGACCGTCTCGGCCGCGGTGATCTGCACGTGGTCGATCCAGCTGTTGTTCCACAGCGGTTCGAGCAGCATGTTGGCGAACCGCAGCACGAGCAGGTTCTGGACCGTCTCCTTGCCGAGGTAGTGGTCGATCCGGAAGATCTGCTGCTCGCTGAAGACCTCCCCCACCTCGTCGTTGATGGCGCGCGCGGAGGCGAGGTCCCAGCCGATCGGCTTCTCGAGCACGACCCGGGACGCCGGGGTGACCAGGCCGGCGGTCCGGAGCCCCCGCGACACCTGGCCGAACAGCTGGGGAGCCGTGGCCAGGTAGAAGACCCGGACGTGGTCCTCGCGCCCCCGGAGCAGGTCGCCCAGTGCGGCCCAGCCCGGGTCGCGCTGCACGTCGCCGGTGGCGTCCAGCGTGATGTGGCGCAGGCGGCTCAGGAAGCGGGCGAAGGTGGTCTGGTCACCGGCCGGGTCGACCGCCGCCGCGACCTGATCGCGGTAGGCGGCGTCGCTGGCATCGGAGCGGGAGACCGCGATGATCCGGGCGCTCTCGGGGAGCTGACCTTCCCGGTCGCGGTGCCACAGGGCGGGCAGGAGCTTGCGGATGGCGAGATCACCGGTGCCGCCGAAGACGATCACGTCGCAGTCGGGCACCGGCACGACGGTCTGGGCGGCCGGGGTCGCGGGCTGCGCGGAGATGGGCGGGGTCGCGGGCGCCGGGGAAGGGGAAAAGGTCGGGGCCGGCGGGGCGGAGGAGAGGGCGTTGAGCACGCGGGGGGCTCCCTTCGAGGAGCTGGATGCGGACATGCGCCGCGTGAAGCGGCCGCGGCTGGTTGACAGCGGGCGGGCGACATCAGTCTAACCGACTTTGGTACGGAGCCGAGCAGAAGTATGCTTTCGGCGAGCCCTATGTCCCGGGAGGAGGTGCCATGCGAGTGGAACGTGCGGCCGTGCCCGCCACCGCGGGCACGGTCCTCCAGCTCATCCGCACCGGCGCGGCCTCGACCCGCAGCGAGGTGGGCCGGATCACGGGGCTGTCCCGCAGCGCGGTGACACTGCGCCTGGAGCAGCTGATGAGCCGGGGACTGGTCGTCGAGCGCTCCTTCGCCCCCTCGACCGGAGGACGGCCGCCGTCGCGGCTGGAGCTCAACCCGGACGGCGTGGTGCTGATCGCCTCCCTGGGCGCCACCCGTGCCCGGGTGGCTGTGTGCGACCTCACCGGGGCGGTGGTCCTGGACAGCCGGGCCGATCTCGTCGTCGGGGAGGGCCCCGAGCTTGTGGTGCCGGCGCTGCTCGACCGGTTCGAGGAGCTCCTGGAGAAGTGCGGCCGCGACCGTGAGCACGTGCTCGGGCTCGGGGTGAGCGTGCCCGGCACCGTCGAGTTCGCCGCCGGCCGCATCATCCGGCCGCCGATCATGCCGACCTGGGACGAGGTGGTGCTCGCCCCGCTGGTCCAGGGACGCTTCCCGGTGCCGGTGCTGGTCGACAACGACGTCAACGCCATGGCCCTCGGCGAGCACTCCGCGGTGTACCGCGGCGAGGTCGACGACCTGCTCTTCGTGAAGGTCTCCACCGGCATCGGCGCCGGGATCATCGCGGGCGGCCGGCTGCAGCGGGGAGCCCTCGGTGCCGCCGGCGACCTCGGGCACATCCCGGTCCACGACGGCGCCGGAGCCCGGTGCCACTGCGGGCTGGAGGGATGCCTGGAGGCGCTGGCCGGCGGCCCGGCGCTGATGGCGCAGATGCAGGCGGCCGGCCTGCCGGCGTCGCACCTCCTGGACGTCGTGGACCTCGTCCGCGCCGGACGGCCCGAGGCGGTCCGGGCGGTCCGGGAGGCCGGCCGCCGGATCGGCGAGGTCCTCGCCGGCGCGGTGAACCTGCTCAACCCCGCCGTCATCGTCCTCGGCGGCGACCTCGCCCGCGCCGACGAGCAGCTGCTCCCCGGCATCCGCGAGGTCGTCTACCAGCGCTCCAACGCCCTGGCCACCCGCGAGCTGCGGATCGTCGCCAGCCCGCTGGGCGGACGGGGCAGCATCCTCGGCTCGGCGGTGATGGTCCTCGACGAGGTGCTCTCACCGGCCGCCGTCGACGGCACGCCGTCCCCCGGCCGACCTGCCGACCGCTGACGCCGACCCCGGACCCGGGCCGGCCGTCGCGCCCCCGGCTCCGGATCTTCCCGACTCCGCCCGGCCGACCACCGACCGATCTCCTATGTCCTGCCGCGTCCCCGGCCGCCCGATCCACCGGCACGACCCCGCACCGCCGTCCCGACGACTTCCGATCATCTGGAGGAAGCCCGTGCACGAGCCCCTCTCCCCCGGCACCCGCCAGGCCGACGCCGACTGGTGGCGTCAGGCCGTCGTCTACCAGGTCTACCCGCGCAGCTTCCGCGACCTCGACGGGGACGGGCTGGGCGACATCCGCGGCGTCACCGAGCGGCTGCCCTTTCTGCAGCAGCTGGGCGTGGACGCGGTCTGGCTGAGCCCCTTCTATCCCTCCGCCCTGGCCGACGGCGGCTACGACGTCGACGACTACCGCGACGTCGACCCGCGGCTGGGCACGCTCGAGCACTTCGACGAGATGGTCGCCGAGGCTCACCGGCTCGGCATCAAGGTCGTGGTGGACATCGTTCCCAACCACACCTCGAACCGGCACGCGTGGTTCCGGGAGGCGCTGACCTCGCCGCCCGGCTCGCCGGCCCGCGACCGGTACATCTTCCGCGACGGCGCCGGGCCCGACGGCAGCGAGCCGCCGTCGGACTGGGTGTCCCACTTCGGCGGCCGCGCCTGGACCCGGGTGCCCGACGGTCAGTGGTACCTGCACCTGTTCGCCCGCGAGCAGCCGGACCTCAACTGGGACAACCCCGAGGTGCGGGCGGACTTCCTGCGCACCCTGCGGTTCTGGTCCGACCGGGGCGTCGACGGCTTCCGGGTCGACGTCGCCCACGCG
>DATAAV010000440.1:0-2336 GCA_036259935.1 Geodermatophilus sp.
GGTGCAGGTGCTCGACGGCGACCTGCCCGACCTGCTGCTCGGCGTCGACCCCTCGGTGGCGCGGCACGACCGGGTCGCCGTCCTCCCCGCCGGCAGCACGGTCTTCCTGCACACCGACGGGCTGGTCGAGCGCCGCGACCGCGACCTCGACACCGGTACCACCGCGCTGGTGTCCGTGCTGGCCGAGTACGCCACGCTGCCGCTGGCCGACCTGTGCGACCGGGTCCTCGAGCGGCTGTTCCTGCCCGACGCCGAGGACGACGTCGCGCTGCTCGCCGTCCGGCTGCACCCGCAGGGCCGCCCGCGCCCGCCCGAGGCCGGCCCGCAGCTGCTACCGCCGGGCATCCCGCCGGCACCGGCGGTGCGCCCCGAGGCCGGCACCGCGGGCTGAAGGCGCCGTTCGGCCCCTGCAGGGGCTCCCCGCGGCCCCGTCCCGGGCCCCGCCCTGAGCCTGCGAAGGGTGGGGAGGACGGGGTCCTTCCTCCGAGGCGTGGGGGAGAGGGTGGTCCTTCTACTTCACCGGTCGCGGCGGCGCCAGCGCGCCGGGCGCCCGGTGCGCACCTGCAGCAGCCGGCGCCGGGCCCGGCCGGGCAGGTCGACGGCGACGGGGGCCTCCCAGCCGCGCCACACGGAGAGCACCCGCAGCGTGGCGACGAGCACGATGACCAGCGCGGCCACGGGGATCGGGTCGAGGCCGGCCGGGCCGGAGAGCACGGTGAGCGCGATGGCGCCGAGCAGCGCGGCGACCGCGTTGTACGGGCCGGGCTGCACGATGTCGGCGCGCTGGGCCAGGAGCACGTCGCGGATCACCGCGCCGCCGACCGCGGTGACCGTGCCGACGAAGACCACGCTCGCGCTGGGCAGGGCGACCAGCTGTGCCTTCTGCGCGCCGATGACGGTGAAGAAGCCGAGCGTGACGGCGTCGAGGACCACGAGCAGGCCGGTCAGCCGGGACAGCCAGCCGGAGAAGTAGAACGTCACCGTCGCGGCGATGGTCACCGTGGGCAGGTAGGCGGGGTTGGTGAGGGCGACCGGCGGCAGGTCGCCGAGCAGCACGTCGCGGACCAGCCCGCCGCCGAGCCCGCCGGTGAAGGCCAGCAGCAGCACGCCGGAGACGGCGAACCCCTCGCGGGCGGCCAGCAGCCCGCCGGTCAACGCGCCCACCACGATCGCGGCGAGGTCGACCGGCGCCGGCACCCGCAGCGTCTCGGCCGCCGCGGCCAGGATCTCCACGACCGCATCCTGCCGCGCCGTCCGTCGACCCCGGGCCGACCCTCCGTCGTCGCTCCCTCGCCGCGGTGATCACGGGGCCGTCGCACGCCGCCGGCGGCGCGTCGGGCCGTGTCGGCGGCAACGACCCCATGACCGACGGGGATGGGGGCGGGGTCCGCCTACTGGCCGGGCGGGATCTCCACCGAGGTCGCCGTCCCGCGGCGCAGCCCGGTGTCGTGGGTGGCCATCGCCTCCTGGCGGCCGGGCTCCTCGCGCAGGATCGCCGCGCCCTTCCAGTCCTCCGGGATGGCGAAGGCGTCGACCAGTGTGACCAGGTGCGGGCGCAGCTCCCTGAGCAGGGCGTTCACGGTCGAGGTCAGCGCCTTGGACCGGGTGGGCGTCAGCCTCCCGTGCTCCAGGAACCAGGCCCGGTCGGCCTCGATGGTGGTGAGCGCGTACAGGTCGCAGACCCGCTCGAGCAGGGCCCGCGCGCCGGCGTCGGTGGTCCGCTCGATGCCGGCGACGAAGGCCTCCAGCACGACGCGGTCGATGTGCACCTGTGCGGTGCGCAGGACGTGGTCCTGGACGTCGTTGAACACGTCGAAGGGCCGGACCCCGGGGGTCTCCGCGCCGCGCCGCAGCCGCCGGATCGCCCCCTCGAGCACGTGCTTCTCGCGGTCCTCGAGCACCTTCAGCTGCCAGCCGCGGTCGAGCAGCGGCACGTCGTCGTCCCGGCCGGGGACGGCGTCGACGAGCCGGGCGATCAGGCCGCGGGCCGCCGTCCGCTCGAGCACGGTCTCGCGGACCATGTCGGCGATGAAGCCGACCTTGCCCCAGCCGTCGAGCGAGCCGAAGGCGTCGCGGTAGCCGGTGAGCAGGCCCTTGGCGACCAGTTGCAGCAGGACGGTGTTGTCGCCCTCGAACGTGGTGAAGACGTCGGTGTCGGCCTTCAGGTGCGGCAGCCGGTTCTCCTGCAGGTAGCCCGCACCGCCGCAGGCCTCCCGGGCCATCTGGATGGTCCGCGTGGCGTGCCAGGTCTGCGCGGCCTTGAGCCCGGCGGCCCGGGACTCCAGCTCCCGCTGCGCGCCCTCGTCGAGGTCCTCCGCGCCCTGGACGTCGTGCAT
>DATAAV010000441.1:0-8060 GCA_036259935.1 Geodermatophilus sp.
CGATCCAGGACCGGTTGATCGGGGTGACCGTGGCTCCCGGGCCGATGCCGTTGACGCGGATCCCGCGGCTCGCGTACTCCAGCGCCAGGGTGCGGGTGAGGTTCTGCATGCCGCCCTTGGACACCGAGTAGCCGACGAACCGGGGCTTCGGGATGACCTGGTGCACGCTGGACACGTTCACCACCGCGCCCGTCGTGCCGGCCGCCAGCCAGTGCCGGATCGCCTGCCGGCTGCACAGGAACGCGCCCCGCAGGTTGACCGCCAGCACCTTGTCGAAGTCGGCGGCGGCGAGTTCGTCGGTGTCCGCGGCGATCTGGATGCCGGCGTTGTTGACCAGGAAGTCCAGCCGGCCGTACTCGCCGAGGACCTGCTCGTACATGCCGGCGACCTGGTCCTCCTGCGAGACGTCGGCGGCCACGAGGATCGGGCGGGTGCCGGCCGCGGACAACTCCTTCATGCAGATGTCGACGCCGTGCTCGATGGCCTCCTTGGTCTCCTCGGCGCCCTGCGGCGGGCCGACGTAGTTGATCGCGACGTCGACGCCCTCCTCGCCCAGCCGGATGGCGATCGCCTGCCCGATGCCGGAACTGCCGCCGGTGACCAGCGCCGTCCTGCCTCGAAGTCCCTTCACTGTCCGCTCCTGTCGGTGAGTGCTCGTCCCTGCTCGAAGAAGGCGACCGCGTCGTCGGTCGTCCGGATGCGGTCGGCGGTGATCGCGGCGCCGAAGGGGGCGTTCCAGTAGGCATCGGCGGACGGCGGCCCCTCGTGCGGCCCCACGTACAGGTACGGGTCGGGGATCGCGTCGTCGCCGGGGGAGACGCCGTAGTTGACCGCGTCCAGGGCGATCCCGACGTCGAAGTGCTCGGGCCACAGGACCGGTTCCTGAGGGCGGCCGATGCCCTCGCTGAAGCGGCGCAGTGCGGCGTCGCCGAGGGCGAACCAGGCCGCGAGCACCTCGGCGGCGTCGGCGTCGATCGTCAGGGGCGCGTCCGGATCGGCGGACGTGGCGGGTGCGTAGCTGCCGCTCAGGCCCGGGGTCACCCCGGCGAACGCCGCCGCGGCGCGGAGCGTGGTCAGCGACGTCGACCGGTCGCCGCCGCCGTCGGTCACGACGAGCCGGTCGCCGACGACGGCGAGCTGCCGCCCGTCGACGCCGACGGTGGTCCGGAAGCCGCCCGGGGAGGGGCGCAGCCGGATCGTGCCCGCGGCGGCGTACTGGCCGGCGGCGAGGACGTGCTCGGCGACCCGGTGCCAGCTGTCCCGGGTGGGAGCGAGGGGAGGGGAGGCGGTGGCCGTCATGGGGACGTCGTCCGTCGGCGACGCCGTTCGTTTCACGCCGGGCGCAACCGTCCTGCGCGGCCCCCGGGGGCACCGTCCGCGCCCCGGCGGCGGCGAGATCGCCGATCTCGCCGCGGGTGGGCGGGGCAGAGCGAGGCGCGTCAGCTCACCGGGTAGCCCTCGCGCAGCAGCCGGTCGCGCACCGAGGCCGGCATCTCGGAGCAGTCGGTGTCGCTCGGCGGCTGGTCGGCGGCGAACCCCGCGATGCCGAGGTCCTCGGACAGCTGGTACCCGCCGTTGCGGGTGAACCACTCCGGGGCCAGGGCCGTGGCCCGGTTGAAGGTGTTGTAGCTGGCGTCCTTCCCGGCGGCCAGCGCCGCGGAGAAGTCCATCCCGCCGTCCGGACCGCGCCGGACGTGGCTGGGCGCGGGCAGCAGGCCGACGAGCATGGCCGCCTGGTCCAGCTCCAGGTAGCTGGGCGGCTGGCCGAACCAGTACCAGCTGGCCGCGCAGATGCCGAAGAGGTCGGGGCCGAACTGGGCGTAGTTCAGGTACAGCTCGACGATGCGCGCGTCGCTGAGCAGGAAGGACATGTGCATCGAGATGATCGCCTCGGCGCCCTTGCGGCGGGCGGTCTGGGAGCTGTCGAGGTAGAGGTTCTTGGCCAGCTGCTGCGGGATCGTCGAGCCGCTCGCGTCCTCCTCCCCGGCCAGGTACGCCTCGGCCCGGTCCACGAAGTCGGAGACGTCGAAGGCACCGGTCCGGTAGGGGAGCGCGTCGTCCTCCTGGCTGACGGCGACCACGATCAGGTTGCGGCTGATGTGCTCGACGTCGACGAACCCGCCGTGGGTGTAGCCGGGGGACTCCTTCATGAAGGAGCTCTCCGCGGGCGTCCGCCAGGTGAGGCTGCCGACGACGGTGACCAGGGCCACCTCGGCGAGGAGCAGCGGGGCCACCAGCCAGGCCACGGCGGTCCACGCGCGTCGCCGCGCCCGCCGGCGGCGGGTCCGCGGCGGCGGCCACGCCGGGGCCGGGGGCGGGGGCGGACGGCGGTCGTACCGGCCGTGCGGCTGTCTGCGTCCGGGGTGCGTCCCCGGCGGGGCCCATCCGGGGTCCGGCGGCGGCCACCGGTGGTGGTCCCGCCGGCCGTGCGGCTGCCCGCGTCCGGAGCGGGTCCGCGGCGGCGGCCATCCGGCGCCGGACGGGGGCGGCCAGGGCGGGGGCGGCCAGGACGGGGGCGACCAGGGGGCGCGGCCGTCGCGTCCGGCGTCAGGCCAGTAGTGCGGTGGCTCGGCGGGTCCGGGGCGGGGAGGCACCTGCGTCACGGGAGTCCTCTCCGGCGCCGGGTGCCCTGACGCTGCCCGGCCCCTCGTCGGCGTCCGACGGGCTCAGGCCCCCAGGATCTCCCGGATTCCGCGGGAACGGCGGCTCCTCTCGTGCCGACCGCGCGGTCCGGGCTTCGTCACAGGACGGATGCAATCTCCCGGAACGCCAGATACCGGTCGAGGACGGCGTCGAGCCGGGCGGAGCAGTCGGCCACGGCGTTCCGGTGCGCCGGGGTGTCCTTCTCCCTCTGCAGCAGCCGGGCCTCGAGAAGCTCCAGGCGCACCCGGTCGAAGTCCAGCGCGAGTTCGTCGCGGACGCTGTCGGTGATCATGGCGATGCCTCTTCTGCGGGTCGATCAGGCGGCCGCGTGCAGCGGGCGGGACCGGACTGCGGGGGCCGGAGCCTCCGCTCCGCCGACAGGGCGGACGCCGTTCCGGCGGGCGATCTGGGCGGCCAGGTGCCAGGTGGTGCAGTCGGGGCAGGAGGCCAGCCACACGGTGGCGCGGTGCCGGGTGCACGGCCTGGTCGGGGGGACCCGGGCGGGGAGGGTGGTGACCATCATGGAGACGTCGTCCACCGGCGACCCCCGTGCGTTTCGCTCCGGGCGCGGTTTCCTGCACCGCCTCTTGACCTCACGTGCACTTGAACCTCGACGCTGGCGTCGCCGCCGGAAATCGGTGGCGGGGCGATGACTTCCCGGTCCACATTCCGTCAGAGGGTCGGGAGACGCTGCACCACCCGAGGTGAGGAAGTGCGATGACGACACATCCGGCACTCGCGATCGAGGCGACCGGCCTGGCCAAGTCCTTCGGCGGCACCCGCGCCGTCGACGGCGTCGACCTCGCGGTCCCGACCGGGGCCATCTACGGCGTGCTCGGGCCGAACGGAGCCGGGAAGACGACCACGATCCGCATGCTGGCCACCGTGCTGGAGCCGGACGCCGGCACCGCGCGGGTGCTCGGGCACGACGTCGTCACGGAGGCCGATGCGGTCCGCGGTCTGATCAGCCTCACCGGCCAGCTCGCGTCCGTGGACGAGGAGCTGACCGGCCGGGAGAACCTGGTGCTGATCGGCAAGCTGCTGGGCCTGCGCCGGGCCGCCGCCCGCACCCGGGCCGACGAGCTGCTCGAGGCCTTCGGGGTCGCCGACGCGGCCGGCAAGCTGGTGAAGCACTACTCCGGCGGCATGCGCCGGCGCCTGGACATCGCGGCGAGCATTGTCGTCACCCCGGAGCTGATGTTCCTCGACGAGCCGACCACCGGGCTCGACCCGCGCTCGCGCAACCAGGTCTGGGAGATCGCCCGGGCGCTGGTGGCCGAGGGGACGACGATCCTGCTCTGCACCCAGTACCTCGAGGAGGCCGACCAGCTGGCCGACGGCATCGTGGTCATCGACCACGGCCGGGTGATCGCCGAGGGGACGCCGGGCCAGCTCAAGGCCTCGGTCGGCACCGGCTCCCTGCACGTGCGGCTGCTCGACCCGGCCCGGCGGGCCGAGGCCGCGCAGGTGCTCGAGCAGGCGGTCGGCGCGGTGCTTCTCGAACCGGACCCCGCGGCCCTCGTGGCCGCCTGCTCCGACGCCGAGCGGGCGGCGTCCGGGGTGGCCGAGCTGGCCCGCGCGGGCGTCGGCATCGCCGAGTTCTCCCTCGCCCGGCCCAGCCTCGACGAGGTCTTCCTCGCCCTCACCGGCCACCCCGCGGAGGCCGAACCCGCCGACGAGTCGTCCCTCACCCTGGAGGAGCAGGCGTCATGACCGCCACCACCACCGCACCGGGCTCCGCCGACACCGCCGCCGTCCGGCGCGCCATCGCCTCCACCGCCCGCCCGTCCCGGCCGGGTCCGCTGGCCAGCGCGCTGACCTTCGGCTGGCGCGGGATGCTCAAGGTCAAGCACGTGCCCGAACAGTTGCTCGACGTCACCGTCACCCCGGTGATGTTCGTGCTGATGTTCACCTTCCTGTTCGGCGGCGCGATCGCCGGCTCCACGGGCGCCTACCTGCAGTACATCCTCCCGGGGATGCTGGTGATGTCGGTGCTGTTCACGACCGTCTACTCCGGCATCGCCCTCAACACCGACGTCACCAAGGGGGTCGTCGAGCGGTTCCGCTCGCTGCCCATCTGGCGTCCGGCACCGCTGCTGGGGTCGCTGCTGGGCGACAGCGTCCGCTACGTCGTGGCCGGCACGGTGATCATCGGGCTCGGCGTCGCGCTCGGTTACCGCCCGGAGGGCGGCGTGCCCGGCGCGGTCGCGGCGCTCGCGCTCGTCGTCGTCTTCTCGTTCGGGCTGTCGTGGGTCTTCTCGGTGCTCGGGCTTCTCCTGCGCACCCCGAACGCGGTCATGAACGCCGGCTTCATGGGGATCTTCCCGCTGACCTTCATGTCCAACGTCTTCGTCGACCCCGCCACCCTGCCCGGCCCCCTGCAGGCGTTCGTCGACGTCAACCCCGTCTCGATCCTCGCGACGGCGTCGCGCTCGCTGATGGCCGGCCAGCCGGACGGCACGGCCGTGATCGTCTCCCTGGCCGTGGCCGCGGGTCTGGCCGCGGTGTTCCTGCCGATCACCACGCACCTGTACCGCAGCCGCTGATCCCCGGTGCCGCCCGCCGGCGCGGCCCCCGGGCCGGCGGGCCTTGTGACCCGAGGCGCGCGGGAGAAACATCGCCACCCGCCGCCCCACCCGGGGCATCGGTGCGACCGCAGGGGAGTGCTCGTGAAGAGGCAGGACACCTCCGGGGACTACGGCTACGACCTGGCGCACCAGGACGCCGACGCTCCCCGGACGCCCGACCGCCCGACCGGCCCGACCACCGGCAGCACGCCGCGGGCCGCCGGCAAGGACGACCGCGACGAGGACATCAGCTACGACGAGGCCCACGACTTCTGAGCTCGGCCACCGTCGAGCCTTCCGGGGCCATCGGCTTGTGGGCTCCCGACCCGGCCGGCGCGGTCCCGTGCCGACCGGCGGCCGTTCACCGGCTCCTGCCGGCCCCCGGCCGGGCGGGGTGGTCCGCGGCCGACCGTGGCGTCGCGGATGCCCTGGACGGCGCACCCGTCACCACGGTCCTGGCCGTGTGGATCAGCCCTTGATCCGCGAGACGAGCAGCTGCTTGCCCTGCTCGGCGCCCTTGCGGCTCTCGGCCTGTGCCCGGCGGAAGAGGTCGGCGAGCTCGTTGTCGCCCTCCCGCTCGGCGTCCTGGATGTAGGTCTCCAGGCGCAGCGCGTTGCTCAGGCAGGCCTCGGTGAACCAGATGAGGTTGTAGTCCTTGTCCTTGGTGCCGGTGACGCCGCCGGTCTCGGTGCCACTTGTCATGACGCGCCTCCTGGAGTCGTGTGCTGGTGTGGGACCGCGTCCCCATGGTTCCCGCGGGGCCGGGGATCGTGAACACGTCTTCTCACGGGCCACGGGAAACGCCCGTGCGGCCGTTCGCCCCAGGAGGGTTTCGACCGCAGGCCGTCGCCGGGCGGTGCGTTCCTGGGGCGACACGCCACGGACGCACCCGTCCGGAGCCGGCGTCGACCGCCCGCGTCCGCAGACGCCTGTCGCGACGGGGCCCGCGCACGGATAGTGGCCCCGTGCTCTCCCGCCCGCTGGCCCGCCTCGCGGCGGTGCTCAGCGGCCTGCTCGCCGGCGGGATGGTCCTCATCGAGGTCGTGCTCCTGCCGTTCTGGCAGGGCTCGTCGCCGGCCGAGTTCCGCGCCTGGTTCACGGCCCACTCCGGGAAGATCCGTGCGCTCATGGTCCCGCTGGGCGGCGCGGCCGGCGCCGTCGGCGCCGCCGCTGCGGCGGCCCAGGTGGCCGAGGGCCGGCGCGGCGCACCGGTGTCGCTGGCGGCCGCGGGGGCGACGGCGGGCGTCATCGCCATCACCGTCGGCGTCAACGAACCGGCCAACCACCGGTTCACCGACGGGACGCTGAGCGACCCCGAGACGACCGACCTCCTCCGCCGCTGGGCGCGCTGGCACCACGCCCGCGTCGCCCTCGGCCTGGCCGCGGCGACCGCGGCGACGCTGGCACTGACCGACCGGTAGGCCCGCGCGCGGCTCCCGCGCCAGCGGCGCCGCGCGCATCGCACGGGCCGGGGGTCCCCGCGACCGCGCAGGTCGGGAATGCTGTGCCGACCGGACCGCCCCCAGCAGAAGGGACCCCCATGTCGATCCTGTCCAGCCTGGCCGAGGCCCTGGTGACCGGCCGGGTGGAGGTCGTCGACCTCACCGCGCCGCTCTCCGCCGACACCCCGGTCATCCAGCTGCCGCCGGAGTTCGCCCAGACCGCGCGCTTCGAGCTGGAGGAGCTGAGCCGGTACGACGACCGGGGACCGGCCTGGTACTGGAACAACTTCCGCACGGGCGAGCACACCGGCACCCACTTCGACGCGCCCAACCACTGGGTCACCGGCCGGGACGGCGACGACGTCGCCTCGGTCCCGGCCCGCCGGCTGATCGCGCCGGCCGCCGTCCTCGACTTCTCCGACCGGGCCGCCGAGGACCCCGACTTCCTCCTCGAGGTCGAGCACGTGCAGGAGTGGGAGAAGACCCACGGCCCGCTGCCGGAGGGCGGCTGGCTGCTGTACCGCACCGGGTGGGACGCCCGCTCGGCCGACCAGGAGCGCTTCCTCAACGCCGACGAGACCGGGCCGCACACCCCCGGGGTCGCGCCCGCGTGCGCCCGCTGGCTGGCCGAGGAGGCCCCGGTGATCGGGCTCGGCGTGGAGACCGTCGGCACCGACGCCGGCGCGGCGCACTCCTTCGACCCGCCGTTCCCCTGCCACGCGGGCCTGATGGGCAGCGGCAAGTACGGGCTGACCCAGCTGCAGAACCTCGGCGCCCTACCGCCCACCGGGGCGCTGCTGGTCGTGGCGCCGCTGCCGATCGTGTCCGGCTCCGGCTCGCCGTCCCGCGTGCTGGCGCTGGTCGAGCGCTGATGGACGTCGCCGGCGCGGTCGGCGCGGCGCTCGTCGGCTGCGGCATCGACCGGGTGTTCGGCGTCGTCGGGTCGGGCAACTTCGCGGTCACCAACGCGATGGTCGCCGCGGGCGCGCGCTACGTCGCCGCCCGGCACGAGGGCGGCGCGGCGACCATGGCCGACGCCTACGCGCGGATGACCGACGGCGTCGCCGCGCTCAGCGTGCACCAGGGCTGCGGGCTGACCAACGCGCTGACCGGCATCACCGAGGCCGCGAAGAGCCGCACGCCGCTGGTCGTGCTGGCCGCGGAGGCGACCGCGCGGCACTCGAACTTCCACGTCGACCAGCCGGCGCTGGCCGAGGCGGTCGGCGCCCGGTCGGTGCGGATCACCTCCGCGGAGGACGCCGTCGGCCAGGCCGCCGCCGCGGTCGCCGCGGCGCGGCGCGAGCGGTGCACGGTGCTGCTCAATCTGCCCCTGGACGTGCAGCCGGGGGAGGTCCCCGACGCCGGAGCGCCCGCCCCGCCGCCGGCAGCGCCGGTGCCGGCGGCGGAC
>DATAAV010000442.1:0-11960 GCA_036259935.1 Geodermatophilus sp.
GTGCACGACCCGCCTGTCACTGCGCGTGCTGGGGACGGCGTGCGCGCTGGCCGGGATGGGGCGCTGCGGAGCGCCGTGCACGGGCGCGCAGTCGGTGGCGGAGTACGCCGAGATCGCCGCCGTCCTACGGGCCGCGGTCGAATCCGACCCGCGCGCCCTGCTCACCCCGCTGCTGGCCCGCGTCGACCGGCTGGCCGCCGAGGAGCGCTACGAGGACGCCGCGGTCCTGCGGGACCGGATCGCCGTGCTCGTCCGCGCGGTGCGCCGCCGGCAGCGGCTGCAGTCGCTGGCCGAGGTCCCCGAGCTGGTCCTCGCCCGGCCCGACGGCGACGGCGGCTGGCACCTGTCGGTGGTGCGCCGCGGACGGCTGGTGGCCGCCGGCCGCGCTCCCCGGGGCACCTCGGTGCGGGACACCCTGCCGGGCCTGCTGGCCGGCGCCGAGACACCGCTGGGCCCCGACGACGAGCTCGCCGCCTCGGTCGACGAGACCGAGCTGATCATGCGCTGGATGGAGAAGCCGGGCACCCGGCTGGTGGCGTGCACCGGGACGCTGGCCTGCCCGGCGCCGGGCACCGGCGGCTACAGCGCGTTCCTCGACCGCGTGGAGGCCGGCCGGGCAGTGCGCGACCCCTTCGCCGACGGCCGTTCGCTGGGCACCCGCGCCCGCCCGGAGCGCGTGACACCGGGCCCACGGGCTCCCGGCGGCCGGACGGCACCGCGGCTAGCATCCCCGGCGTGATCACCGCCATCGTCATGATCGACGCGGCCACCGACTCGATCCCGGAGGTGGCCGAGGCCGTCGCCGACCTCGAGGGGGTCAGCGAGGTCTACTCGGTCGCCGGCGACGTCGACCTGATCGCCGTCGTGCGGGTCCGCGAGTTCGAGCAGGTCGCGGAGGTGATCGCCGGGCGGATCAACAAGGTGCCGGGAGTGCTGGAGACCGACACGCACATCGCCTTCCGCGCCTACTCCCGCCACGACCTCGAGGCCGCGTTCTCCATCGGCTTCGAGACCGCCGACTGAAGCTCCGCTACACGCGTGTCTCGCGCGCGGCGCGGCTGACCTCCACCCACCGCTCCAGCTGGGCGGCGGCCCGGCCGTCGTCCACGGCCGCCGCCGCGCGCGCCATCCCGCTCTCCAGGGCGTCGTGCAGCCGCTGGGCCCGCTCGTCGAAGGCGGCGAGGGCGGCGGCCGCGTTGAGCAGCACGGCGTCCCGGACCGGCCCCTTCTCCCCCTCCATCACCCGGCGGAAGACGTCGGCGTTGAACGCCGGATCCCCACCGCGCAGCGCTCCGGGCGGCGGCGTGGGGATGTCCAGCGCGTCCGGGTCGACCCGGTCGGGCTCGACCTCGCCCTCGCGCACGATCCACACCGCCGACGTCGTGGCGGTGGTCAGTTCGTCGAGGCCGTCGTCGCCGCGGAAGACCAGCGCCCGGGTGCCCCGGCCGGCCAGCACCTCCGCCAGCACCGGCGCCATGCGGGGATCGGCGCACCCGATCGCCGCGGCGACCGGCCGGGCCGGGTTGGCCAGGGGGCCGAGGAAGTTGAACACCGTGCCGATGCCCATCTCCCGCCGCGGTACTGCGGTGTGCCGGAAGCCGGGGTGGAAGACCGGCGCGAAGAAGAACCCGATGCCGGCCTCCTCCACGCAGTGAGCGACCGCGGGGGCGGGCAGGTCGATGACCACACCGAGCGCCTCGAGCACGTCGGCGGCGCCGGACGACGAGGACGCGGCCCGGTTGCCGTGCTTGGCCACCGGCACGCCGGCCGCGGCGGTGACCACCGCGGCCATCGAGGAGATGTTGACCGTGTGGGCGCCGTCGCCGCCGGTACCGACGATGTCGACGCAGGCCAGCCGCAGGTCCACGGGGGTGGCCCGCTCCAGCATCGTCGCCGTCAGGCCGGCGACCTCGTCGGGCGACTCACCCTTGGCGCGCAGGGCGACGGCGAAGGCCGCGATCTGCGCGGGGGTGGCCTCGCCGGCCATGATCTCCCGCATGGCCCAGGCGGCCTCGTCGGCGGACAGGTCCTGGTGGGCCAGGAGACGGTGGAGCAGCGCCGGCCAGGTGGGCCCGCCGGTCGGGGTGCGGGTGCTCATCGGCGGCTCAGCGGCGCACGGCCGGTCGCCGGGCGGCCAGGTCCCGCAGCAGCTCGGCCACGACGCGGGGCGCGGTCAACGGGTCGACGGGGAAGGGCAGCGTCGCGTCGGCCATCGACCAGTGCGCCAGCCAGCGGTCGGGCTGGCGGGCGATGAGGACGCACACCGCGGGACGGTCGGCCATCTCCTCGGTCAACTGGCGGCTCAGCGCCATCCCCCCGGTCGGCTGCGCCTCGCCGTCGAAGATGCAGAGATCCACGCCCCCGCCCTCGACGGTGTCGACGACGTCGTCGCCGTTGTCGCACTCCACGTAGGTCAGCGGACCCACGTCGGCGGCCGGACGCCGGCCCACGGCAGTGCGCACGGCCGCGCGCACCTCGGGCCGGTGGCTGTAGACGAGGACGGTGGCCGGTCGGGCGTCGCTCACGCCGCGGAGCCTAGTGCCCGCGCCGTCGGCAGCCCGGCAGCGCGGCTACCGGATATCGGGCAGGTCACGGTACCGCCGCGCGGCCGACCCGCGGTCGTGACCTTGTCGGGAGCGATGCCATGATGACCCCGTGACAACGGCTCCCGTCGCGAGCGGCACCTTCGACACCTCGCGGGTGCACTCCCTGACCCGCCCGAACATGGTGAGCGTCGGCACGATCATCTGGCTCTCCAGCGAGCTGATGTTCTTCGCCGGCCTGTTCGCCATGTACTTCACCGCGCGAGCCCGGGCCACCGAGGGTTGGCCGCCGGAGCCGACGCACCTGAACCTGCCGTACGCACTGGTCTTCACGATCATCCTGGTGTCCTCGTCGGTCACCTGCCAGCTCGGCGTGTTCGCCGCCGAGCAGGGCAACGTGTACGGGCTGCGGCGCTGGTTCACGATCACGTTCGTCATGGGCCTGGTCTTCGTCCTCGGCCAGGGCTACGAGTACGTGCAGCTCGTGGAGGAGGGCACCAGCATCTCCTCCAGCACCTACGGGTCGGTCTTCTACCTGACGACCGGCTTCCACGGCCTGCACGTCATCGGCGGCCTCATCGCGTTCATCTACCTGCTCATCCGGTCCACCATGGGCCGGTTCACGCCGGCGCAGGCGACCTCGGCCATCGTGGTCTCCTACTACTGGCACTTCGTCGACGTCGTGTGGATCGGGCTGTTCGCCACGATCTACCTGATCCGCTAGGGAACCGGTGTCCATTCCGAACTCGCAGTCCGACGCCCAGCCCGACGACGTGCCGCGCGGGCAGCTCCTGGCCCGGTGGGTCCGGCGCCCGGCCCAGGACGGCCCGGCCGCCGCGGCCCGCGCCCGGCGCCGCTCCAAGCAGCGCCGCCGCATCGCCAACGCCGCCGGCCTCATGGCCGCACTCGTTCTCACCGGGGCCCTGTACTCGACCCTGGCGCCGGCCAACGCCGCCGACGAGGGCACCGAGACGCAGTCGGCCGCCGTGGCCGCCGGCGAGGAGCTGTACGAGACCAGCTGCATCACCTGCCACGGGGACAACCTGCAGGGCGTCCCCAACCGGGGCCCGTCCCTGATCGGCGTCGGCGAGGCGGCCGTCTACTTCCAGGTGCACACCGGCCGCATGCCGCTGGTGCGCCAGGAGGCCGACGCCCCCGACAAGCCGGTGGTCTTCTCCGACGAGGAGATCGAGCAGCTGATGGCCTACGTCCAGGCCAACGGCGGCGGGCCGACCCTGCCCTCCGGCGACCTGCGCGACGGCGACCTCGCCCTGGGCGGCGAGCTGTTCCGGCTCAACTGCGCGTCCTGCCACAACTTCGTCGGTGAGGGTGGCGCGCTGTCCGCGGGCAAGGCTGCGCCCAGCCTGGAGGACACCACCGACCTTGAGCTCTACACGGCGATGCTGACCGGGCCGGAGAACATGCCGGTCTTCGGCGACAACCAGCTCACTCCCGACGAGAAGCGGGCGATCATCAACTACGTCCAGACGATCAAGGCTCAGGCCGACCCCGGCGGCGCCGGCGTGGGCCGCATCGGCCCGGTGGCCGAGGGTCTGGTGCTCTGGGTCGTCGGCATGGGTGTGCTGCTGTTCGCGATCTTCTGGATGGGGAGCAAGGCGTGACCACGCAACACACGCGTCCCGGCTCGACCGGCGGAGCGGACATCCCCGGGCCGCACTACGGCGGTCCGGACGACGACTTCACCCCCGAGCAGCTGGCGGCGATGCCCCGGGAGGACCTCGACCGCCTCGGGGCGCGCTACGACAGCGTCGAGATCCTCCACGTCGACCCCGGTCCCGAGCCCGGCTCCCGGGTCGAGCGGCGGGCGGTGCGGCAGGTCGGGCTGACCTTCTTCCTCGCCGGCCTGGCCGCCTTCGCCTTCGTCGTCATCTACGTGGGGTCGGGCTGGTTCCTGCCCGACTGGCACTGGGAGGTCGGCGAGCTCGGGTGGAGCGCCCTGTTCACCCCGCTGCTGGGCGGGTTGATGGGGCTGTCCCTCTTCCTGGTCGGGGTCGGCCTGGTGCTCTACACCAAGAAGCTGCTCCCCCACGAGACGGCCGTCCAGGACAAGCACGACGGATCGCACTTCGACCGGGTCACGACGGGCGCGACGCTCGTCGGGGGGCTGCACAACTCCGGCCTGGCCCGCCGCAAGCTGCTGACCCGGTCGCTGGCGTTCATGGGCGGCGGGCTCGGCCTCATGCTGCTCATGCCTCTGGGCGGGCTGATCAAGGACCCGAACAAGGGCAACCCCCTGGGGACCACCAGCTGGCGCGAGGGCGTCCGCCTGCTCCGCGACGACGGCTCCCCGATCCGCCCCGGCGACCAGCAGCCCGGGTCGCTGGAGACCGTGTTCCCGGCGGTGCCCGGCGGGAACCTGGAGTCCGACGCGGCCACCATGCTGATCCGGCTGCGGCCGGAACAGATGGCCGAGGTGGCGCCGCGGGAGGGCCAGGAGGACTTCGGCTACGGCGACTACGTCGCCTACTCGAAGATCTGCACCCACGCCGGCTGCCCGGTGTCGCTGTACGAGCAGGAGACCAGCCGGATCCTCTGCCCGTGCCACCAGTCCCAGTTCGACGTCACGCAGGGCGCCAAGCCGGTCTTCGGCCCGGCCACCCGGTCCCTGCCGCAGCTGCCGATCACCGTCGACGACGAGGGCTTCTTCGTCGCGCGCAGTGACTACATTGAGGCCGTAGGCCCCACCTACTGGAATCGGGAGCGCATCTGATGGCCCGTACCGTCGCAGCGCCGGGTGCCCCGACCACACGTCTCGGCAAGGCCGGGTTCGAGCTCGACGACCGTCTGATCGTCGCCGGTCCGCTGCGGCGGACCCTGAACAAGGTCTTCCCCGACCACTGGTCCTTCCTGCTGGGCGAGGTCGCGCTCTACTCGTTCATCATCCTGCTGCTGTCGGGCACCTACCTGACGTTCTTCTTCGACGCCTCCATGCGTGAGGTCGTCTACGACGGCTCCTACGCGCCGCTGCGTGGCGTCCAGATGTCGGCGGCCTACGACTCGACCCTGGACCTGACGTTCGACGTCCGTGGCGGGCTGTTCATGCGGCAGCTGCACCACTGGGCGGCCCTGATGTTCGTGGCCGCCATCGTGGTCCACATGATGCGCATCTTCTTCACGGGGGCCTTCCGGCGCCCCCGGGAGACGAACTGGCTCATCGGCATCGTCCTGCTCCTCCTCTCCTTCGCCATGGGGTTCACCGGCTACTCCATGCCGGACGACCTGCTGTCGGGCACCGGACTCCGGATCGTCTCGGCGATCATCCTGTCGATCCCGGTCGTGGGCACGTGGGTGCACTGGGCGGTCTTCAACGGGGACTACGTCGGCGAGTTCATCGTCGGACGGATGTACATCGCCCACGTGCTGATCATCCCGGCGATCATCCTGGCCCTGATCGCGCTGCACCTGCTGATCCTGGTCAAGCAGAAGCACACCCAGTTCCCGGGCCCGGGGCGGACCGAGCACAACGTGGTGGGCAGCCGGCTCTTCCCGACGTTCGCCGGCAAGGCGGGCGGCCTGTTCTTCATCGTGTTCGGTGTCTGCGCTGCCCTCGGCGGCCTGGTGCAGATCAACCCGGTGTGGCTGTGGGGCCCGTACAACCCGGCCCAGGTCTCGGCGGCGTCGCAGCCCGACTGGTACGTCATGTTCCTGGACGGCTCGACCCGGCTGTTCCCGGCGTGGGACATCAACCTGCCCGGGGACTACACGATCCCCGCGCTGTTCTGGCCGACGGTGGTGCTCCCCGGCATCATCTTCACGCTCATGGCGATGTACCCCATGATCGAGCGCAAGCTGACCGGGGACACCGTCTCCCACCACCTGCTCCAGCGTCCCCGCGACGTTCCGGTGCGCACCTCGCTCGGGACCATGGCGCTGACCTTCTACATGGTGCTGCTGATCTCCGGTGGCAACGACGTCGTCGCCGACAAGTTCGACATCAGCCTCAACGCGATGACCTGGTTCGGCCGGATCGGGGTGATCGTCCTCCCGCCGATCGTGTACGTGCTGACCTATCGCATCTGCCTGGGTCTGCAGATGCACGACCGCGAGGTGCTCGAGCACGGCATCGAGACCGGCGTCATCCGCCGCCTGCCGCACGGCGAGTTCATCGAGGTCCACCAGCCCCTGGGCCCGGTGGACGCGCACGGCCACGGGACGCTCGCCTACGGCGGCGCGCCGGTGCCCAAGCGCATGAACCACATCGGTGGTGCCCGCCGGGCGATCCGCGGCTTCTTCTCGCCGATCGAGGAGCCGTCGGCGGTCGAGCTCGAGCAGCGGCACGAGGAGCACGGCCTGGCCGCGGCGGAGGCCGAGCGCGAGCTGACCACCTCCGGCCGTCCGGCCGACGGTGGCCGGCCGCAGGAGCCGCGCGACTGACACCCCCGCTCCACCCGCAGGGCCCCGACGGATCCGTCCGTCGGGGCCCTGCTGCTTCTCCGGACGACGACGCCGGCACACCCCGGTGGACCCCCGCCCGCAGGCGACCTGGAACGGCACAGCGACCACACGAGCGCGGGTCCCCGGCCGTCCCCGAGGACTTGAGCTGCCCGGGGTCTCCTGGCACGTGGGCTCGGGCATCACGCAACCTGCGTACGGCCGCGTGCAAGCGCGTACGGCCGTCGTCAGCGGCCCGGTCGGGCCCCGTACCGCTCCTGGCGGGGCCACGGCGGGCGACTCCGCCCGGTCGGCCGAGCACGAGCGTGCAGGGGCTCCAGGGCGCCGGGGGGCAGGGCCTCCACCCGGGCCTTCGTCGCGCCCCCCGCCCGATCCTCGTCGCCGGCTCCGCCGGTCCCCCGAGACCGCCCTCCGGCGGTACGGCACGTGCCGGCTGCCGCCGGCCGGTGCTCACCCGACTGGATCCCGCGCTGCCGGGCTGCCCGTGCGCGAGCCGGTGGACCGCCCGGCGAGCCCCGGCTCGGGCGCGGGACGGCCGTGGCGGCCGATGTGCCGGAGCACTGCCTCACTCGCTCGCCCCATCGCTGCCGTTCCCGCGAACGCCGAGGGCCCCTGTCCACCGGAGCGGACAGGGGCCCTCGGAACGAGGCAGCGGATCAGCCGTGGGCGTTCTGCCCCACGTAGTACTCGAACAGCAGCCCGCCGATGGTGATCAGCAGCGCGGCGGCGGCGATGAGGATCAGCCACGTGTAGAAGTAGGCGAGCGCCACGCCCATGAGGCCGGCCGACGCACCGACGGCGAAGGGCCAGTAGCTGCTCGGGCTGAAGAAGCCCAGCTCACCGGCGCCGTCGGCGATGTCGGCGTCCTTGCGGTCCTCGGGGCGGGGGTCGATGCGCCGGGAGACGAACCAGAAGAACCCGCCGATCAGGACGGTGAGCCCGCCGGAGAGGACGAGCGCCGTCGTGCCGATCGGCTCGCGCGCCCAGAGCCCGTAGACCACCGCCGTCGCGAAGCAGAAGACCCCGATGACGTTGAAGATGAGCGCTTCGACCTTCACGGCCGTCCCTCCTGCTGCGTGCTGAAGACCTGTACCCCCGCCGGCCGCTGCTCAGCCATCGGCCTGCTGGGGGTCGTCGACGAGGTCCCACGGCTGGGTGGTCTGGGCCTCGCCGGGCTGCCCGATGCTCTCGAGGGCCTCGAAGGTGCTCAGGCCGGACTCGCGGGCGTCGAGGTAGGCCTGGTAGTCGTCCGCGGAGACCGCCCGCACCTCGAAGTTCATGTACGCGTGGTAGGTGCCGCACAGCTCGGCGCAGCGCCCCACGTAGGCGCCCTCCTCGCGAACGGTGAGCTCGAAGACGTTGTCCCGGCCGTTCTCGTTGCCCGGGATGACGTCGAGCTTGAAGAGGAACTCCGGCACCCAGAAGGAGTGGATGACGTCGGCCGAGGCCACCTCGAAGCGGATCCTCTGGTCGGTCGGCAGCACGAGGATCGGGATCTCCTCGCTGTTGCCGACGGTCTCGACCGGCTCGCCGTTCTGCGCGGTGGTGTCCGGGTAGACGAACTGCCAGTTCCACTTGAACGCGTTGACCGCGATGGTGACGTCCGGGTCCTCGCTGCGCTCCATCACCCGGTTCTGCACCACGACGGTGAAGAAGAAGAGCCCGGCGATGATCAGGAACGGGAGGATCGTGTAGGCGATCTCCAGCGGCAGGTTGTACGCCGTCTGCTTGGGCAGCTCGTCAGTGCGCTTTCGGTGCGCGAACACCGGGTACAGGATCAGCGCCCACACCAGGATCCCCACGATCAGGGCGGCGATCACCGACCAGGTCCACAGCTCCCGCATGGACTCGGCCTCGTCGGTGACCCCTTCGGGCCACCCGAAGCGCCAGAACTCGTTGTTCGGCGTGCACCCGGTGAGGGCCAGCACCCCCAGGAGACCGAGCGCGGTGACCCGCGCGAGCCTGCTGCCTCGAGCCACTGCTCGCTGCCTCCTCGTCCTCCGTCCGGACGTCCCGGACGGTCCTCCCGGCGGGCCGTCAGCCGGTGCCCGGCAGACGGCGCCTGCGCCGACCACAGTCTGGCGCGAGACTAGCCGACCCCGCACGGCGGCTGACCACCGGAGACGGAGGAGCGGCGGGTCGGGGCCCGGGGCGCGCAACCGGAAGCCGGACCCGGGCGCGACCGGGCCCTCTGCGCACACCGCCGGCGGCGGCCGGGACGGCGGTGAGCCCCCTCACCGGTCTGCCCGGACGGGCGCCCGCGGCGGTTACAGTCGAGGCCGTGTTCTCCCGGCTGCTGACCCCGAAGTGGGTGCTGATGCACCTGCTGGTGGCAGCCCTCTTCGTCGGGACCTTCTTCCTGGGGTACTGGCAGCTCAGCAAGGCCGAGGCCGGCGGCGGCGTCGTGAACTGGAGCTACGCGGTGCAGTGGCCGCTCTACGGCTGCATGGGCCTGTGGTTCTACGTCCGCATGGCCCGCGAGGAGATGCACCGGGATCCCGACGAGGACGAGCCGGGCACCGCCGTGGTCCTGTACCAGCGGCCGCGCATCGACACCAGCGGCGACCCGGAGCTGGCCGCCTACAACGCCTACCTCGCCGAGCTGAACGAGCGGGCGCTGCAGCAGCAGAGGGGTGACCGTGGCCGCTGAACCCACGGCGGCGCCGTCCGGGCCCGGCCGTGCGCTCCCCCGCGCCCTGGCCCGCCGGGTCGGACGCGGTGTGCCGGCCGCGCTGCTGCGCTACCGCGTGATGGCGTGGGTGGTCGGGGTGCTGCTGATCGCCCTGATCCTGGTCGCGGTGCCGCTGAAGTACCTCGCCGGCATCGATCAGCCGGTGACGGTCATCGGGACGCTGCACGGCTGGCTGTACGCCATCTTCTTCGTGACCGCCTGCGACCTGGCGCTGCGCGCCTGGTGGTCGCTCAAGGGGACGGTGCTGGTGGTGCTGGCCGGCACCGTGCCGATCCTGTCCTTCTACGCCGAGCGGGTCGCCACCCGCCGCACGCGCGCCGGCGAGCGCGTCTGACCCCGTCCCGGCTCCGCCCGGGACCCGAGCCGACCCTCAGGAGACCTGCGCCTCATGTGCGGCCTGCTGGCCTACCTGTCCACCGACGCCGACCGGGTCGGCGACGCCCACCTCGACGACGTGCAGGACGCCCTGCACTGCCTGCACCACCGCGGTCCCGACGACACCGCCGTCTGGTCCGACACCCGGGCGGTGCTCGGCTTCAACCGGCTGTCGATCATCGACCTCGAGGGCAGCCCCCAGCCGCTCCCCTACGCCCGGGACCGGTACCGGATCCTGTTCAACGGCGAGATCTACAACTACGTGGAGCTGCGCGAGGAGCTCGCCGCCGCCGGCGCGGAGCTGTCCACGCACGGCGACACCGAGACGATCGTCGCCGGCTACCACCTGTGGGGCCAGGACGTCGTCACCCGGCTGCGCGGCATGTTCGCCTTCGTCATCTGGGACACCCACACCGGCACGGCGTTCGGCGCCCGCGACCCCTTCGGCATCAAGCCGCTGTTCACCGCCCGGCTGGCCGACGGCGGCATCGTCTTCAGCTCCGAGAAGAAGGCCCTGCTGCAGCTGCTGGGCGGCAGCAAGGCGGCCGGCGGCGTCGACGCGGCGTCGCTGCAGCACTACCTGACCCTGCAGTACGTCCCGGAGCCGGCGACCCTGCACCGCGGCATCCGCCGCATCGAGAGCGGCACCTGCTTCACCGTCGCCGACGGCGAGCTGCACACCCGGCGGTACTTCCACCCGACGTTCCCGATCCGCCCGGTGGCCAGGGACGAGCAGCAGGCGCTCTACGACCGCATCGCCGAGGTCCTCGACGAGTCGGTGCGGGTGCACATGCGCGCCGACGTCACCGTCGGCTCGTTCCTCTCCGGCGGCATCGACTCGACCGCGATCGCCGCTCTGGCCAAGCGCTACAACCCCGACCTGATGACCTTCACCGTCGGGTTCGAGCGGGCGGGATTCTCCGAGATCGACGTCGCCGCCGAGTCGGCGCGGGCCATCGGCGTCGAGCACATCACCAAGGTGGTCACCCCCGAGGAGTTCGCCGAGGCCATCCCGCTGGTCGTCTGGTACCTCGACGACCCGGTCGCCGACCCGGCGCTCGTGCCGCTGTACTTCGTCGCCCGCGAGGCGCGCAAGCACGTCAAGGTGGTGCTCTCCGGGGAGGGCGCCGACGAGCTGTTCGGCGGCTACAACATCTACCGCGAACCGCTGTCCCTGGCGGCGTTCGAGAAGCTGCCCACCGGCCTGCGCCGGGCGCTCGGCACGCTGTCGGCCAAGCTGCCCGACGGCATGCGGGGCAAGGACCTGCTGCGGCGGGGGTCGATCCCGCTGGAGCAGCGCTACTACGGCAACGCGCGGATCTTCCGCGACGACGAGCTCGGCTTCCTGGAGACCCGCGACCCGGACCTCTCCCACGTCGCGGTGACCGCCGAGCTGTACGAGCGCACCCGGGCCGCCGGCTACGACGACGTGACCGCCATGCAGTACGTCGACCTGTTCACCTGGCTGCGCGGCGACATCCTGGTCAAGGCCGACAAGATGACCATGGCCAACTCGCTGGAGCTGCGGGTGCCCTTCCTCGACCCCGAGGTGTTCGAGGTCGCCGGCACCCTGCCGGTGGACCAGCGGGTCACCAAGGAGACGACGAAGTACGCGCTGCGCCGGGCGCTGGAGCAGATCGTCCCGGCGCACGTGCTCAACCGGCGCAAGCTCGGCTTCCCGGTGCCCACCCGCCACTGGCTGGCCGCCGACCTGCACGACTGGGCGCGGCAGATCATCGAGGAGAGCCAGACCGACGAGTGGCTCGACCGCAAGCACATCCTGGCCATGCTGGCCGCCCACCGGGACAACCAGCAGAACGGCTCGGCGGTGGACTACTCCCGCAAGCTGTGGACGCTGCTGGTGTTCATGGTCTGGCACGGCATCTTCGTCGAGGAGCGGATCACCCCCGACGTCCCGGAGACGGTCTACCCCGTCA
>DATAAV010000443.1:0-8322 GCA_036259935.1 Geodermatophilus sp.
CGCCACCCGAAGGAGATCCTCCCGCGTTCGACCGGAACCGGGCCGCGAGTTGATCACCGGACGAGGGTGTTCCCGACCAGTCGACCGCCTCGCCACGCACCATTCGAGCGAACCTCGCCGGTGCAGCGACGATGTGATCGACCAAGTCCTGGACGGTCCATTCCTCGCACGATGTCCGCTCACCCAATGCTTCGACCGGGACGTCGTCGAGCAGACCGGCCAGCTGGTCGAGGGCGCGGCGTAGCGCCGCCGGATCGTCGTCAGCTCTCATGATCCAAAGCTAGATGCGTCTCGCCTCCCGTGGAGACCTGAGTGCAACCCGTCCTGCTCGACAGGAACGACGGGCCGGACTGCGTCACCCCGCCAGATGGGACGACGGTGGGGGGTGGATCCAGGGGCGCAGACGGCCATCATCACCCCATGGAGATCCACGGCTCGCGTGGTCGTCCGCTGTCCAACCCGGCTCCACGAGCCGACTCCCGCGATCTGTATCCGACAGGGCACACCGCGGACGCCGTGGGGTGCCGCAGGTGAACCCGTTGGAGGTCGCCGCCGAGGCTCGCCGGCGCGGCATCACGCTCATCCGGTTCGAGTACTGCGACGTCAGCGGGATCGCACACTGCAAGGCGATCCACGTCGACCGTCTGCAGCAGAAGATGCTGGAGGGGGTGAATCTCACCCGGGCACAGATGGCGATCAACATGCTCGAACACGTCGTGCCCGTCGACGGCATGGAACCGGTCGGCGAGATCCGCCTCCTGCCCGATCCCGACACCTTCTCCGTGCTGCCCTGGGCGCCGTCGAGCGCCGGAATGCTCTGCGACCAGGTGGGCCACGACCGGCGCAACTGGGGTGCCTGCCCACGCAGCTACCTCAAGGACGTGATCGCGCGGGCGGCGGCACGCGGCATAGCCGTCCGGGCGGCCTTCGAGAACGAGTACTACCTGGCGCGCGAGGAGGCCGGCCGCTTCATCCCCTTCGACGTCCCCGGTCACGCCCCCGTGTACAGCTCGATCGGACATGACCTCACGGCCGAGATCATGCTCGAGACGGTGGCCGCCCTCGAAGCCCAGGGCATGGTGGTCGAGCAGGCGATCAACGAGTACGGACCGGGGCAGCAGGAGATTTCGGTCGGCCACACCGACGCCCTGAGCGCCGCCGACAACCAGGTGAAGTTCCGCGACGCCGTCCGCGGCGTGGCGTCGAGGCACGGCCTGCTTGCGTCCTTCGCGGCCAAGCCGTTCCCCGACCAGATCGGCAGCGGCGCCCACGTGCACCTGTCGCTGTGGGATCCCGAGGGCCGGCGCAACCTCCTGCACGACCCGGCCGCCGAGGGCCGGCTGTCCGCGCTGGGACGGCACTTCATCGCCGGCGTCACCGAGCACCTGCCGGCGCTGACCGCGCTGACCACGCCGAACTACAACTCCTTCCGGCGGCTGCAGCCCAGCGCCTGGGCCGCCGCGACGACGGCCTGGGGCTTCGACAACCGGGAGGCCGCCCTGCGGGTCTGCTCGCCGTTCCACGGCCGGGAGGAGGAGAGCTTCAACCTCGAGTTCAAGACCTCCGACCCCAGCGCCAACCCCTACCTGTCCCTGGGCGCCCTGGTCACCGCCGGTCTCGACGGCATCGCCCGCGGGCTCGAGCCCGGAGAGCCCGCTGCGCACGATCCGGCCCGCATGTCCCCCGAGGAGCTCGACCGCGGCAGGGTGCGCCCGCTGCCGAAGTCCATGGGCGCGGCCCTCGACGAGCTGGAGCGGGACGAGGTCCTGCTCGGCAGCATGAAGGAGCTGCTGGCGCGCTGCTATCTCGGGGTCCGCCGCTCCGAGGACGCGGCGTTCTCCGCGCAGGACGAGGAGTTCGAGCTCGCCGCCCACTTCTTCCGGTTCTGACCGCCGTGGGCGGCCCCGTCGACCTCACCGGCGTCGCCGTCGTCGACCAACACTGCCACGCCGTCGCGGCCCGGCAGGACATGGACCCCGCGACGTGGCGCGGCTGCTTCACCGAGGCCCCCGACCCCCGGACGCGCGCCGAGGACGCCGCGCACACCGCGTTCTACCGCCGGCTGCTCCGCGCCACGGCCGCCTTCCACGGCGTCGCGGCCACGGAGGAGGCGGTGCTGGCGGCCCGGGCCCGGCTGCAGGTGGACGCACTCGTGGCCGCCCTGTTCGCCGACGCCGCGATCGCGGGGATCGTCGTGGACACCGGGTTCCCGGATCGCGGCAGCGTGCGGCCGGAGGCGTTCGCCGCGGCGGCCGGCACGCGGCGGCTCACCCTGCTGCGGCTGGAGGTGTTCTTCCAACGGCTCGTCGCCGAGCACGCCGGCTACGACGACCTGACCGCCGCCGTCCGTGCGGCACTGGCCGACGTCCGGGCCGGCGGCCATGCCGGCCTGAAGAGCATCGCCGCCTACCGCACGGGCCTGGCCGTCGAGCGGTGGCCGGAGGACGACGCGCGGGCGGCCTTCGCCGCGGCCCGGGCCGAGGTCGCCCGGACCGGCGCGGTGCGCCTGGGCCACAAGCCTCTGCTGGACACGCTGCTGCACCTGGCGTTCGCGGCGGCGGCCGCGCAGGAGCTGCCGGTGCAGTTCCACGTCGGCTACGGCGATCCCGACGCCGACCTGCGCGCCGCCTCCCCGCTGCAGCTGCGCGCGGTCCTCGAGGAACCGGCCTACCGCGCGATGCCGGTGGTGCTGCTGCACGGGTGCTGGCCCTACGTGCGCGAGGGCGGCTACCTGGCGTCGGTGTACGGCAACGTGCACCTCGACCTGTCCTACGCCGTCCCGTTCCTGTCGACGGCGGAGCAGCGGGAGATGACCCGCGCGGCGTTCGGCGTCACCCCCACGACCAGGCTGCTGTACAGCTCCGACGGCGTGCGGGTGCCGGAGCTGCACTGGCTGGGCGCCGCCGCCGGGCGGGCGGCGATCGGCGCCGTCCTCGGCGAGCTGGTGGCCGACGGCGACCTGGACGCCGACGAGGCACGGCGGGCCGGGGAGCGGGTGCTGCGCGACAACGCCTGGCGGCTCTACGGCTTCCCCGGCTCCCCCGGCTGAGGACCTGCGCGCTGCGCCCCGTCCTCGAAGGAGACGTCGACCCGCTGGGGCCGCACGGCGCGCTGGGCCCGGGCCGCCTCGGCGTAGACCTGCTGGTCGGCCGGGGTCAGCTCGACGTCGTCGGTGAAGGGGGCGAGCAGCGCGCGCGGGTGCAGGCGTTCCTCCCGGACCACGTTGATCTCCACGCACAGCACCAGGGCCACCGCGGCCACGTAGATGAACGCGATGAGGCCGAGCACGAGGGCGAACACCGCGTCGACGGCGCTGGCGTTGGCGACGACCCGGGCGACGTAGACGCCGCCGAAGGACTGCAGCAGCTGCCAGGCCAACGCGGCGGCCAGCGCCCCGCGGGCCACCTGCCGGACGGTGAGCCTCCGGGCCGTGGTCAGCCGGAAGCCGAGGACGAAGACCCCCGCGTTGACCAGGACCGAGACCCCGGTGAGGAGCACGTGCAGCCCGCCGCGGAACCCGCCGCCGTAGGCGGCCGCCCCGCTGCTCAGCGCGGACAGCACCGTGCTGGCCAGGACCGCCAGGCCCAGCGTGCACAGCAGGAGCAGGCTGCGGCCGCGGGCGGTGACTGGGTCCGGGCGGCTGTGGCGGGGCACGGCCCAGGCGGTGTTCATGGTGTGCTGCATCGCCTGGCCGAGGCCGAGCGCACCGTAGAGCGCGACCAGCCCGCCGACGACGACGCCGGTGAACCCGCCGCCCAGCCGCTCGGGGGTGTTCAGCTGGGGTCCGATGACCGGGAACTCGCCGAGCGCCGAGTCGAGGACGTGCTGCTGCAGCTCCGGGTTCCCGCTCAGCACCAGGCCGAGGACCGTGGCGAGCAGGAGCAGCATGGGAAACAGCGCGAGGAAGCCGTAGTAGGTGATCAGCGCGGCCAGGAAGTGCCCGTCGTCGTCGAGGAACTTGTAGAACACCGCGATCGGGAACCCCGCGCCCGGGTGCCGCCGCTGGTAGCGGTCCACCCGCTCGGTCATCCTCATGGTCCACCCCTGTTCCCTCGGGCGAGGATGCCTTACCCCGACGCGGCCGCGGTCCAGCGCCGCCGGCTCCCTCGGTGGGGTGAGCGGGCTACGCGACCGTGACCAGCCCGCGCGTGCCGTCGACGGTGAGCTGCCGGCCCGTGGTGATCCGGGCGGTCGCCCCCGGCACCCCGACGACCGCCGGGATGCCGTACTCGCGGGCCACCACCGCCCCGTGGGAGTTGGCGCCGCCCATCTCCATGACCAGCCCGCCGGCGGTGAGGAAGAGCGGGGTCCAGCCCGGGTCGGTGGAGGGCGCCACGAGGATCTCGCCGGGTGACAGGTGCGCGCCGGCGGGCTCGAGCACGACGCGGGCGGGTCCGGTCACCGTCCCGGGGGACGCCGCCGTGCCCACGAGGGCGCCGTCGGCTGCCGGCAGGTCGGTCCGGGCCTCCGGCTCGGTGCCGTCGCTGAGCAGCACCCGCGGGATGTGCCGGCGGCCCAGCTCGCGGTCGTAGGAGGCCCGCCGCGCCGGGACGACGTCGCGCAGGTCCCGGCCGTCGATCGCGGCCGCCACCTCACGCAGGTCGAGGAAGAACACGTCGTCCGCGCGCGCGAGCCGGCCGGCCCCGACCAGCTCCTCCCCCACCGCCCGCAGCTGGGCCCGCGCCCGGGCGAGGAGCAGCACGATGCAGTACTTCGGCAGCTCACGCATGCCGGCCAGCTGCCGGGTCCGGTCCAGCGCGAAGCCGACGACCCGGCCCCGCACCCGCCCGCGCCGCCGGGCCCGGGCGGTGAGGGTCGCCACCATGTCCTCGGCCTGCTCGACCGCGCGGGCGAACACCGCGTCCGGCGCCTTGTCAGGGTCGTCGAGCCGCAGGTAGTTGGCGAGCACGCCGAGGATGTGGGTCGGGTCCTCGGCCCAGCGCGGCACACCGACGTCGATCTCGGCGACCGCCCGGTGCCCGTGCCGGTCGAGGAACCCGCGCAGCCCGTCCTGGAGGACGGCCGGGAGCGTTCCGGCCCGGTAGCGCTCGGCCAGCTCCGCCGCCGGCTCCCCCCGCAGCGCCGCGGCCGCGGCGGGATCGGCGCGGACGGTGGTCGCCAGCCGCCACAGGTCCAGGTCCATCTCCGTGGTCACGTTGTGCGGCAGGCCGCGCAGGACGGTCGGGAGGTCGCCCGGCTGCGCGTCGGCTCCGAGCAGCCGGGCGGCGAGCCCGAACAGCGCGAACCCGGCCGCCACCGGCGGCGCCACCCGCGGCAGCACCGGGGCGATGGCCAGGCTCGCGACGACGTCGTCCAGCCGGTCGCGAGGGGACGCGGACCCCGGTACCGGGACCCGGGCCTGCAGCGCGGCGACGATGCGGCGCAGCCGTCGCCGGGCGGCCGCCGGACTGACCAGTGCCTCCGCGGCCGTGACGGGGATCCGGTAGCGCGCCGCCACGGCGGCGAACCGCCGCACCGCCGGCCACCACGACGTGCGCACCTCCAGCCGCGGATCGTCGAACGTGCCGCGGAGGACGGCGGCCGAGCGGGCCTCCATCACGTCGAGGACCCGGGGGAACAGCACCCGGCCCGGAGCGCTCCGCAGGATCGGCGAGACGTCGATGAACAGCCGTCCGGCGGCGTCGCGGACCCCGGGGGGCCCGGCCACCGGATCGGCCGGGGGATGCCCGGCCAGGCGGGCGGCCGACGACGCGGCCACCCGGAACGCGGACAGCCCCATCGGTGTCAGCGGCCGGGTCAGCCCCTGCGCGAGGCTGGCGCAGAACCAGACCCGGAGGCGGTCGTCGGTGCCGACGGCGTCCGGCAGCGGGAACAGCGTGGTGACCGGCCGGGCCTGGGTGAGCCACAGCGCGCCGGCCCGGTCGAGCGCCCACTCGGTGTCCTGCGGCGCCCCGTAGTGCTCCTGAACCCGGGCACCGAGCCGCACGAGCGCGCGGATCTGGTCGCCGGTCAGGCTGGCGGCCTCCGACGCCGGGAGCTCGACCGCCTCGGTGCCGCCGCCCTCCCGGGGCCGGACCACGAGGCGCTTGTCCCCCAGCCGCCGGTCGAGGACGGCGCCGGTGGCGGTGTCGACCACGAAGTGGTCGGGGTTGACCGCGCCGCTGACCACGGCCTCGCCCAGACCGGGGCTCGCGTCGATGACGGTCTCCCCGCGCCGCCCGGTGACCGGGTTGGCGGTGAACATCACCCCGGCCACCGCGGCGTCGACCATCCGCTGCACGACGACCGCGAGCCGGGCCTCGGCGGAGTCGATCCGGTTGCGCACCCGGTACACCACCGCCCGGTCGGTCCACAGGGACGCCCAGCAGCGGTGCACCGCGTCGAGGACGGCATCGGTGCCGACGACGCCCAGGTAGGTTTCCTGCTGGCCGGCGAAGCTGGCGAACGGCAGGTCCTCGGCGGTGGCCGACGACCGCACCGCCACCGCCGTCCCCTCGCCCAGCCCGCGGTAGGCCGCCGTGACCGCCTCGGCCACGTGCGGCGGCACCGGGGTGGACAGGATCCGCTCCCGGGCCCGGCGGGCCAGCTCGGCGCACCGGGCGGTGTCGTCCGCCGCGGTGGCGGCCAGCTGCTCGAGGACGTCGGTGAGGTCCGCCGTCCCGGCGAGGTCGCGGTAGGCGTCGGTGGTCACGCAGAAGCCCCTGGGGACCGGCAGGCCCGCCCGGATCAGCTCACCCAGGTTGGCGGCCTTGCCCCGGCGAGGAGGAGGGCGCTCGCGTCGAGCTCCTGCAGCGGGACGACGAGCGACTGCTCGCGCGTCCGGGACGTCAGCTGCGGCGCTGCTCCCATGGCGATCTCCCGGCGTCGGGCCCTCAGCGTCCGGGCCGTGTGTCCTGGGCCGTGCAGCCGAGTGTCTCGTACATCCGCACCGCGGCGAGCACGCCGGACGCCGCCGTCAGCAGGGCGACCGCGAGCACGGCCGTCCGGAGGCCGAGCAGGTCCGCGAGCGCGCCCCCCACCAGGGCGCCGACGGCGAACCCGAGGTCGCGCCACAGCCGGTACACCCCGACCGCCCGCGCCCGCCAGGCCGGGGAGGCGACGTCCCCGACGCTGGCCAGCAGGGCCGGGTACACCATCGCCGTCCCCGCCCCCAGCAGGACGGCGGCGACCGCCCAGCCCGCGAAGCTCCCCACCAGCGCCACCACGGCCAGCGCTCCGGCCTGCAGGAGCATGCCGCCGACGATCAGGGGCTTACGCCCCCACCGGTCCGACGCCGCTCCGGTCGCCAGCTGCCCGACGCCCCAGACGGCGGGATACAGGGCGGCGAGCGCGCCGACCTGGCCCAGGCTCAGGCCCGCGCCGGCGAAGAGGACCGGGAACAGCCCCCACGCCACCGCGTCGTTGAGGTTGTTCACCAGGCCGGCTTGGCTCGCCGACGAGAGCGCGGGCTCCCGGAACGTGGTGAGCCGGAAGACCTCCCCCGGGCCGAGCTCGGAGGGCAGCACGGTGCGGCCGGGCTCGACCCGCCGGTGCGCGCGGGCCTCGTACCGGGCGTGCTCGCGGGTCTCCCGGACGACGAGCGTGGACAGCCCGAGCCCCAGCGCGGCGAAGGCCAGGCCGAGGAAGAACGGCTGCGGCCGCAGCCCGTAGGCCGCCGCGAGGTAGCCGGTGGCCAGCGCGGTCCCGGCGACGGCGAGATACCCGGCGGCCTCGTTGAGGCCCATGGCCAGACCCCGGCGGGCGGAGCCCACCAGGTCGATCTTCATGATCACGGTCACCGACCAGGTGAGGCCCTGGCTGACCCCGAGCAGCACGTTGGCAACGACCACCCACGCCCATGACGGCGCCCAGATGAGGAGCAGGGGGACCGGCGCGGCGAGCAGCCACCCGCCGACGAGCACCGGGCGGCGCCCGTAGCGCTCGGCCCACGACCCGGCCGCGTAGTTGGCGGCGGCCTTGGCCAGGCCGAAGGCGAGGACGTAGGTCAGGACCGCGGTGTGCGCGGTGAGCCCGAACACCTGCCGGGCCAGCAGCGGCAGCACCGTGCGCTCCTGGCCGAGCATGCCGCCGACGAGCGCGTTGACCGCCACGAGGAGCAGGAACTGGGCGGCGTTCTGCCGCAGCCCCAGACGCACCGGCCGGGAACCGGGGGGCGCGGGCGGGACCCGGGCCCCGCCTGTCCCGGCGGTGCCCATGCGCACTACCAGCCGGTCGCCAGCGGGCGGCCGGTGGCGCCGGCCCACTCCTGCGGCCCGCCGACGACGACGGCGGCGACCGGCCGACCGGCCCGCTCCAGCAGGCTCGCCGCGCCCATCGCCCGCTCCCCGTGCCCGCACATCACCACCGTGGGCTGCCCCAGCC
>DATAAV010000444.1:0-8847 GCA_036259935.1 Geodermatophilus sp.
GCGGCGGCCCGGCAGGCCGCCGCCGTCCCAGCCGCCCGGCTCCGAAGCCGATGGCCAGCAGAGCCGCACCGACCAACAGGCTGACAGGTTCCACCGATGCCCTCCTCAGCTCCCTCGCGCTGTCGACGGTAACGCCGGAGAGGGCCGGTGGGTGCCGTCAGTCGGCCTTCTTGCCCCGGCCGCTCACCGCGTCGCGGAGGTGGTCGAGCAGGCTGGCCACCGGACCGAGCACCGTGCGCACCCCCGGCTCGTTCGGGGTCATCGGGTGCGGCCGGGTCGGCGCCATCGCCTTGACCCGTTCCACCTTCCGGGCCATGTCCATGAGCTCGTCGCGGCTGAAGCTCGCGCGCAGCTCGGTGAACATCCGGCTCTCCTCGTGCTCCACGTGGTGCCGGATCTCCCGGATGAGGGTCTGGACCTCCGAGTCGAACTGCGGGTCCTCGGGATCCATCCGCTCCAGCCGCTTCATGGTCTCCTCGGCCTCGGCGTGCTCGTGCTTGGAGTGTTCCGCCTCCTCCTTGTCGACCTGCTTCTCCACGCGCGGGTAGACCTGGGTCTCCTCGGCGACGGAGTGCTTGACGAGACCGATGGTCACCTCGTCGACCAGCTCCCGCTTGCGCCGCAGGGCGTCCGGCCCGGACTGGCCGAACAGCCCCTCGAGCTCGCGGAACAGGCGGTCGAACTCGCGGTGGTCGGTGCTGAGCAGCTCCACCACGTCACGCTGGGTCTCGGTCACGACGCCTCCTCGGGATCTGCGAGACCAGTCCTGTTCCCCGGGAGCTCGGAACCCACACGTTCCGGTTCTCTGCCCGGCCGAGGACGACGGGGGAACGGCGTTTGGCACAGTGTGACGCTGACTACAAGCAGGTCGTGGAGTCCTACGCCGTCGGGTTCGCCCGACCAGACCGGTGGTTCCCGGGGAGACCGACCGAGCAGAGCCGCCCCTGGCACGCGGTGGAGGCGCACCGTCCCCCGGCCGAGCTGGACGGCGAGGTGGAGCTCGCCGTCTGCGGCGCGATCGTCCAGGTGTGGGGATCGCAGCGGTGGGATCGGATCGGCGTCGGCCGTAGCGCGTGCCCCGAGTGCCAGGAGATGACCGCGGTCACCCGGCAGCTGAGCCGGGTGGGCTGACCCCGCGGCAAGGAGGACCCGGCCGGCGCTCCGTCGGCTGTCCTCCCTCGGTGCCTTCAGGGCATGCTGCCCGTCGTGCGGATCGTGGTCGCTCCCGACTCCTTCAAGGGCAGTCTGGCCGCCGACGCGGTCGCCGCGGCGGTCGCCGCGGGGGTGGCGCGGGTCGCGCCGCGGGCGGAGGTGCTGCAGCGCCCGATGGCCGACGGCGGGGAGGGAACCGTCGCCGCCGCGCTGCGGGCCGGGTACCGGCCGCACCGGGTCCGGGTCGCCGGGCCGGACGGGCGACCGGTCGAGGCGGTCCTCGCGCTCGGCGACGGCACCGCGGTCGTCGAACTGGCCGCGGCGGCCGGGCTGGGCCTGCTCGCCCGCCTGGCGCCGATGACCGCGTCCACCCGGGGGGTGGGGGAGCTGCTGCGGGCGGCCCTCGACGCCGGGGCCCGTCGCATGGTGCTGGGCCTGGGCGGCAGCGCCACCACCGACGGCGGCGCGGGCATGCTGCAGGCCCTCGGCGTGCGGCTGCTCGACGCCCGCGGCGACGACGTCCCGCCCGGCGGCGCCGGGCTGGCGCAGCTCGACCGGGTGGACGCCGCCGGGCTGGACCCGCGGCTCGTGGCCGTGGAGGTGGTCGTCGCCTCCGACGTGGACAACCCGCTGACGGGGCCCGCCGGTGCCGCCGCGGTCTTCGCGCCGCAGAAGGGCGCCTCGCCGGCGGAGGTCGACCGGCTGGACGCCGCGCTGGCCCGCTACGCCGCCGTCCTCGCCCGCGACCTCGGGGTGGACGTCGCCGACCGGCCCGGGGCCGGGGCCGCCGGCGGCACCGCGGCGGCGGCGATGGCGGTGCTCGGCGCCCGCGTCGTCTCCGGTGCCGGCCTGGTCGCCGACCTCGTCGGGCTGGACGGGGCGCTGGCCGGGGCCCACCTCGCGGTGACGGGGGAGGGCGCTCTGGACGGGCAGACCCTCCGTGGCAAGGCGCCGGCGGTCGTGGCCGGCCGGGCGCGGGCGGCCGGGGTGCCGTGCCTCGCGTTGGCCGGCGTCGTCCGGCTGCTGGACCCCGATCGGCTGCGGGCGGCCGGGTTCGCCGCCGCGCACGCCCTCACCGAGGTCGAACCCGACGTCGAGCGGTGCCGCGCCGACCCCGCGCCGCTGCTGACCGAGCTGGCGGCGCGGACGGTACCGCGGTTCCTCGGGTGAGGCGGGGGTGAGCCGGAGGCGCCGCGTGCCGGTGCGGCGGGCCCGTCCGCGGTAGCTTGCGTCGTCCCTCCGAGCCTGGCAGCAGGAGCTCCCCGTGCCGTTCCTCATCGCCCGCCTCGCGCGGTTGCTGCGGCTCCGGTTTCGCGGATGGCGGCTGCCGCTGGCGTTTGCCCTCTTCGTCTTCCTGACCAGCTGGCCGGCGATGGCGCTGGTCGAGCCGCCGGACAGCGAGATCGCCGGGGCGGACACGTACTGGTGGTACTTCGTCGTCACCGCCGCGACCGTCGGCTACGGCGACGTCTTCCCGGCCACCACCGGCGGCCGGATCGTGGGCCTGTACGTGATCGTCGGCGGCATCGTCACGCTGACGCTGTTGTTCACCCAGCTGGCCAACGCCCTGCAGTCGATCAGGGGCAAGCGATTGAGGGGGATGGTCACCCTGGACCTCACCGACCACGTCGTCGTCCTCGGGTACACGCCGGGCCGCACCGAGCGGATCATCGCCGAGCTGACCGAGGAGGGCCGGTTCCAGGTGGCCCTGTGCGCCTGGGACGACGTCGCGGAGGACCCGCTGCCCGAGGAGCCCGCGGTGCACTTCGTGCGCGGCGACCTGACCTCGGAGGACGTCATGGCCCGGGCGTGCGTGGCCCGGGCCCGGACGGCCGTCGTCGACGCCCGTGACGACAACGAGGCGCTGGCCGTCGCGCTGGCCGTCGTCCACGCCCACCCGGGGATCCACCTGGTCGCCGCGCTGCGCGACCTGGCCCGGCTGGGCACGCTGCGCTACGTCCACGACGACGTGCAGGCGGTGCAGTGGCACATGCCGTTCCTGCTCACCGAGGAGGCCAACGACCCGGGGATCGCCCAGGTCTACAACGACCTCATGACCAGCGGTGGGCACGGCAACACCTACTCGATGCGCGTCCCGGCCGGCTTTCCGCACCGCACGGTCGGCGACTGCCAGACCTGGCTCGGCCGGACCTTCGGCGCCACGCTGCTGGCCGTGCGCTCGGACGGCGGGCTCACCGTCAGCCCGGGGTGGGACGCCCCGGTCACCGAGGGAGCGACCGTCTACTACGTCGCCGCGCAGCGGATCGACACCGCACGGCTGGCCGCGGGCCGCTGACCGGGGAACCGTTCAGCCGGCGCCGAGCAGCCCGCGGACGTACGCGGCCTGGCCGAGGTGCTGGAGGTCGTCGGAGAGGACGCTCACCAGCCGGACGCCGAGGGTGACCGGCGGGTCCCACGAGGTGTCCACCACCCGGTCGAGGTCGTCGTCGGAGAGCCCGCGGAGGAACTCCCTCGTCTGCTCGTGCACCTCGGCGGCGTAGCCGAGCAGCAGCTCCGCCGCCGGTACCCGGACGGCGGCCACCTCCTCCCGGGACATGCCGTAGCCGGTTGCGGACGGGTCGATGGGGAGGGCGAACCGGTCGACCCAGTCCTCCGTCGTCCAGACCTGCTCGTTCCCGGCGACCTCGGCGACGTGGTCGTCCTGCACCCGGAGCAGGTGCCAGACCAGCCAGCCGATCGGATTGGCGTCGGGGCCGACCCGCCGGTTCAGCTGCTCCGGGGACAGCCCGGTCACGGTGGCGCGGAGGGTCTCGTCGATCTGCTCGTAGGCATAGAGCAGGAGGTCACGGCTGCGCATGAGCCCCCGCTACCCGCGGCGGCCGGGCGCGGAACCGGTCAGCGACCGGGGTCCGACGGCGGCTCGGGCTCGGGCTCGCTCTGCGCGTCGAGGTCGGCGACCTGCTCGGGCGTGCTCTGCTCGAGGGCGATGTCGCGCGGCTGCGGCTCGTCCGGTCCGGGGGTCGTCATGGCGGCACCGTGCCCCGTCGCCCCGACGGCGAATCCTCGCCGGGGCCGGGGACCGGCGATCTGGGGCCTCTTCCGCCGGCGCCGCCGGGAGCGCATCATTCGCCCATGGCAGTGCGCGCCGCCGGCGCGCCGGCCGAGCATGCCGACCGGCCGCTGGAGATCGTCGACGTCCGGCCGTCGGACTGCGGGTACCAGGCGCTGTTGTGGGCCCTGCGGGAGGCCGAGCGCCGCGACGCCACGGTCCTGGCGGTCACCGTGTGGCCCGGTGATCCCACCGCGCCCGACGAGGGCCGGGCCGAGATGGAGGAGGCCCTGACCGCGCTGGTCCAGCGGGCGGTCGAGGAGACCGGTGTCCACGGGCGGACCCGGGTGGCGGTGGTGGCCAGCCCCGTGACCGCGTACGAGGTCGCGGCCTGCCTGGGCGCGGACCTGGTGGTGGTGGGTGCTGAGGAGGCGCGGTCATGACCGAGCAGGCGCAACCGGTGGTCCGGATCGACGACTCGGACGAACCCCCCGCCGGGCCCCGCGTCGTCGTCGGGGTGGACTGCTCCGCGGGCTCGCGGGCCGCGCTGATGTTCGCGTTGCAGGACGCGGCGCGCCGCGGCGTCCCCGTCGAGGTGATCAGCGCCTACCGGCTGCCGGAGTACTGGGTGGACTTCGCCGGGGTGGACGTCGACGAGCCCGAGCGGCTGCGGACGAGCACGCTGGAGCAGACCAGGGCGTTCGTCGAGAGCGTGCTGCCGGACGGCCCGCAGCCGCCGCCGGAGGTCCGGGTGCGGGTGGAGATGGGCCCGACGGCCGACGTGCTCACCCGCGAGTCCCACGGCGCGGACCTGCTCGTCGTCGGCAGCCGGGGGCGGGGCGGGTTCACCAGCATGCTGCTGGGCTCGGTGAGCATCCAGTGCGCCATGCACGCGCCGTGCCCGGTGACCGTCGTCCACTCGCCGGAGGCGCACCGGGAGCGGCTGCACCTGCGCCGGCACCGGCACGAGGAGGCCGGGCCGGAGAAGCAGACCTCGATGGGCTGACCCCGTGAGGGGGGAGGTCTCGGTCCGGCCTGCGACCGCCGAGGACGTCGCCGCCGTCGCCGCCGTCCACGCGCGCGCGGGCCGGGCCGCCTGGTCCTCCTTCCTCGGCGACGTGCTGGCCGAGCCGGACGTGGAGACGTGGCGGTCCCGGCTGCCCGCCCCCGGCTTCCTGGTCGCCGAGCGCGCCGGGACCGTGGTGGGCTTCGCGCGGGCCGACGTCGGCAGCGGCGAGGTGGCCCTGCTCTACGTCGACCCCGCCGAGCAGGGCCGGGGCACCGGCCGGCTGCTCCTCGCCCGGGTGCTCGACCGGCTGCGCGCGGCGGGGCACCGGTCCGCGCGGCTGCGGACCGAGGAGCGCAATACCGGGCCGCGGCGGTTCTACGAGGCGGCCGGGTGGCGGGCGACCGGTGAGGTGCTGGAGCGGGAGTGGCAGGGGCACCGGCTGCGCGAGGTCTGGTACACCCTCGACCTCGCCGGTCGGGACGGCTAACGCTCGGCGGGCGGCTCGGGAGGGCGGCGGCCCTCGAGGAAGCCGCGCTGGGCCATGTTGTAGGGCGCCAGCACCTCCAGGAAGAAGTCCGAGGCCGCGGCGACCAGGCCCGGCAGCTCCGCCGCCGGGGTGTCGGCGAGCACATCGAGGAGCACCTCGTGGTGCACCCGGACCAGTTCGAGGATGCTCACGCCCGTGGCCACCGCGCTCCGGCCGAGCTGGTAGGCCGCGGCCAGGGCCGCCTCCTCGTGGCGCGGAAGGTAGCGGAGGAACGCGGTCCGGTAGTTGCGGGCCAGGCCCTCGAGGTCGGTCATGGTCAGGCCCTCGAGGTCGGTCATCCCGGCCCGAGCCCGGCCAGGCGGGTCGGGGGCGCCCGGCGGGGGATCCGGCTGTCGAGGAAGGCCAGCCCCTCCTCCAGGTCCAGCGCCGTGGCGACCGCGCCGGTGTCCATGCCCAGGGCCACCATCGCGAAGGCGACGTCGGGCTGGATGCCCACGATCACGGTCGTCGCGCCGCGCAGCCGGGCGATCTCGGCGATGTCGCGCAGCGTGCGGGTGCCGAACGAGTCGAGGACGTCGAGGGCGGCGACGTCGATGATCACCCCGCGTGCCCGCTGCCGGCCGATCTCCTCGATCAGGTCCTGCTGGAACAGCACCATCTGCGAGTCGTCGAGGGCAGTGTGGATCGATGCGATCAAGTAGGTCCCCTGTCGCAGGATCGAGAAGAGCTTGGGTCCGCTCGTCACTGGCCTCCCGGGTGCTCGTGGCGGATGACCGTGTAGCCCAGCAGCCGCTCGGCCTCCTCCAGCCCGCCCTGCAGGTCGCCGATGGTGTTCATCTTGCTGAGGTCGACGCCGATGGTGACCAGGGTCTGGGCGATCTCCGGCGACAGCCCCGTGATGATGACGCTCGCACCCATCAGGCGTGACGCGTCGACGGTCCGGACGAGGTTGTCGGCCACTGCCTCGTCCGCGTCGGGGACGCCGGTGATGTCGATGACGACCACCTTGGCCCGGTGCATGCGGATCCCGCTGAGCAGCTGCTCGGTCAGCTGCCGGGCCCGCTCGCTGTCCAGCACGCCGATGATCGGGAGGATCAGCAGCCGCTCCCGGACCGGGAGGACGGGGGTCGAGAGCTCGCGGATCGAGTCCTGCTGCTGCCGGATGACCCGTTCCCGCTCGTCGACGAAGCTGACCGCGACGGTGTTGGCGATCCGGTTGGCCGCCGGCTCGTACACATCGAGGACGCGGTTGAGCAGGCCGAAGTCGCGCTGGTACTTCTCGAACAGCGAGCGGGCCAGCACGTCGCGCAGCAGCAGGACGATGCCGACGACCTCGTGGGTCTCCACGCCGCGGGGGATGATCCGCTCGGAGAGGTCCCGGGCGTAGTCCTGCAGGGCCTCGACGCTGCCGGTCTGCAGCACCTCGACGTAGTTGTCGTAGACCGACGTCGTCTCCGCCGCCATCTCCTGCGGGGTCATGGCCTCGAGCAGGTGCGCCTGCTGGATCCGGCTGGCCCACTCGTGGCGCAGCCTGGTGCGGTGCTCGTGCAGGTGCGCGACCAGCTGCGGCAGGAGCTGGTCGCCGTCGGCCCGGTCGCGGTCGGCGAGGTCGGTGGTGGTCGCGGTCGTGCCGGAGCTGTGGTCCATGCTCATCCCTCTCAACACCACTTGGTCATGGTCACGGTCGTGCCGCGTCCCGGTTCGGAGACCAGGGCGAACTCGTCCATCAGCCGGCGGATCCCCGGCAGCCCCAGCCCGAGGCCGGCGTAGGTGCTGTAGCCGTCGGCCATGGCTCGCTCGACGTCCGGGATGCCGGGGCCGGTGTCCCGCGCGACGATCCGCACTCCCTTGCGGGGCTGCTGGAGCAGCTCGACGACGATCTCCCCGGCCCCGGCGAAGCGCACGATGTTGCGGGTCACCTCCGACACCGCCGTGGCGATCACGGTGAGGTCGGTGCGGCCGAAGCCGAGGCGGGAGGCCAGCTCGCGGGCGGCCTGCCGGGCGGCGACGACGTCGGCGTCGGCGCGGATCGGGATCCGCACCTGGTCGTCGCGCCGCCGGCCGCGGTCGAGCAGCGGCTGGCTGAGCCGGGCGCACGTCTCGCACTCGAGCAGGTGGCGGCCGGCGTCGACCTCCCGCTGCCGACGGCGGTCACCGCTGGAGAGGGCCAGCAGCACCGGCCGGCACCGCTCGGTGGGCGGCTCGGCGCGCTCGACTGCGAGCAGGTACTCCACCCGCAGCCGGGCCCGGCTGCGGTTCAGCGCCGCCGCCACCGCTCCCGCGCTCGTGCCCAGCTCGGCGGCGAGCGAGCGGGTGTCCTGACCGGCGAGCTCGTGGGCGAGCAGTGTCTCCCGCTCCCGCTGCGGCAGCCGGGACAGCGCGCGGCTGACCGCGGTCTGTGCCTCCTGGGCCAGTAGCCCCTCGTCCGGCATCTCCGGGGACCGCAGGTCGGCGACGCGGTGCTGGTTGCGCCGGTGACGGTCCTGCTCCCGCCACATCGAGGCGACCACGTGGCGCGCGGTGACGATCGCGTACGGCTCGAGCATGCCCGCCTCGACGCGGTCCACGGCGGCCAGCACTCGCAGGAGCGTCTCCTGCACGAGGTCCTCCACAGCGGCCGGGTCGGTCACGCGCGCAGCGACGATGCGCCGCACCATCGGGATGAGCGCGGCGACCTCGGGATGCCCCCCGGACTGCTGGGGCCGGCCGGCGGGCGGCGTAGCCGCCATTCGTGGACGGTACCGCGCGGTATCACGCCCGCGGAACGGCCGGCCGGCCCGGCCGCACGGACCCGCCGCGCCGTGGATCACCGGACGTCCGAGGGTAGAGACCGGAGGCGCCGCGTCATGGAGCGCCCGCGCGGGCGTCCTCAGGGTGGATCCACATCCCGACGCAGGCGACCTCGGCAGCGGCGCCGGCCCGAGGCAACGGAGGCCCAGTGACCACAGTGATGCTCGTCGACGACCATGCGCCCCTGCGTCGGGTGCTTGCCGACGTGTTCGCCGAGACCGACGACATCTCGGTCGTCGCGGAGTGCGCGGACGGCGGCGAGGTGGTCGAGGCCGCCCGACGGAGCCGGCCCGACGTCGTCCTGATGGACATCAGCATGCCGGGGGTCGACGGCATCGAGGCGACGCGCCGGCTCCGGGCGGTCCAGCCCGAGGTGCGGGTGGTCATGCTCACCGGTTC
>DATAAV010000445.1:0-4121 GCA_036259935.1 Geodermatophilus sp.
GGCGAGATCGCCGATCTCGGCGGCATCAGCCGCTGATGGTGACGAGATCGCCGATCTCGCCGGAGCGGGCTCGGGGTGGCGCCGCTCAGCCGCCCGTGGCCCAGGCGTGGCTGGTGGCCACGACGGCGGTGACGACGTCGAGCTCCTGCTCGTCGCGTGGGCCGTAGACCATGACCATGCCGGGGGTCAGCCGGACCCCGGCCAGCGGGTGGGCCTGCGCCCAGCCCCGCGTGATCGCCTCGGCGGCCAGGGCCGGCGGCAGGGCGAGATGCAGCGAGCCGTCCTCGCCGGGGTGCAGATGGGCGAACTCGCCGGCCGCGGGCACGAGGAAGGCGTCGAGCGGCCCGCGGTGCGGAGAGACGAAGAACCCCCGCGCGCCGGGCACCGAGATCGCCGACTGCCGGCTGGTGACGCCCGGCAGCGCGGTCACTCGAGCGAACAGCTCCTCCTGCAGGTCCGCCGGGGCGGTGTCGCTGCCCTGGGACTGCGGGATGTGCGCCGTCACCAGCGGGCGCTCCCCGCGGCGCGGGGGCAGGGCGCCGTCCGGGAGACCGGTCCAGCCGGCGGGGCCGGACTGCGGAGTGCCACGGTGGGCCAGGAAGGCCAGCCGCTCCTGCAGCCAGCCCGCGAGGGTGGCCACCGCCACGCTGCTGACCGTGTGCCCGACCGGGTCGCGGCGGGCGATGGTGGGTGCGCCGGACTCGCCGAGCAGGTAGTGCCAGGTCCGGTCGAGCAGCTCGCGCGGGATCACGGTGTCGTGCTCGCCCTGGGCCACGACCATCGGCACGCCGGCCAGCCGGCCCGGGGTCGTGGGCACGCCCGCCTCGAACGGGAGGGTGCCGTAGAGGACCGCGCCACCGGCGTAGCGGCCGGGGTCGTCGAGCAGCAGCCCGCCGGCGAAGGCGGCGCCGCCGCTGAAGCCGATGAGCACGACCGGGCGGCCGGCGGGCGCGACGCCGTCGAGCCAGCGGCGGAACCAGTCCATCGTGGCCCGCAGCGACTCGGCGACCGGCCTTCCGATGCCCCGGTTGGCGAACCAGGCGAAGCCCGGTCCCTCGGCGATCGGCGCCCGCACCGCGGCGTAGGCGGCGCCGGCGGGCAGGGCCCCGGCCAGGCCGATGATCCCGTCCTCGGTGGCGCCGCGGCCGTGCAGCAGCACGACCAGCGGCGCCTGCGGGTCCGTGCTCCCGGCGGTGGCGACCACCGGCTGCGCAAAGGCGAGGGAGGTGGTCACGACGTCGCCTCCACCGGGCCCTGCTGGATGCGCCCCGCCGTCCCGACCCCGGACCAGCGCTGCACCTCGGCGGCCAGGTCGAGGTGCTCGACCGGCGCGGCGTGCTCGTAGGCGCCCCACTCCTCGCGGGGCAGCATCCACATGACCTCGAACTCGTTGCCGTCGGGATCCACGCCGTAGACGCTCTTGGTGGCGCCGTGGCTGGACTCGCCCGTGTAGGCGCCCAGCTGCACGAGGGTGTACCGGGCCTGCTCGAGCTCGTCGATCGTGTCCACCTGCCAGGCCAGGTGGTACAGCCCGACGGTGCCCCGGGCCCGCGGCGGCGCGCCGGCGCCGATGCCGAACAGGCCGAGGTCGTGGTGGTTGCCCGAGCGGGGCAGGCGGAGGAACGCCGCGTTGGCCCGCATCTCGCGGGCGACGACCTCCATGCCGAAGGCCTGGGTCCAGAAGCGCAGCGAGCGCTCCAGGTCGCTCACGAACAGGACGGCGTGGTTGAGCCGGACGGCCGCGATGGTCATGACCTCTCCTTCCGATGGCCGACGGGGTCGGGCCGTCGGGCCGACGCGCTGCCGGCACGGGACCGGCACGCGGTAGCTGACTCCTCAGATGTTGCGCAAGCCGACCTTACGGCCGGTTTCCTTGAGCAGTCAACTATTGACCGGGTAGATTGTTGGCGTGAGCGCCAGCCCCGCCCGCGACGACGCCCTGATCACCACCTTCGGCCGCCTGCTCGAGGCCCAGGGCCGCCTGGAGCGACGGCTCGGCGCGGAACTGCAGGCCCGGTGCGGCGTCCCGCACGCCTGGTTCGAGGTCCTGGTGCGGCTCTCCCGATCCGACGACGGCCAGCTCACCATGGGCGACCTCGCCGAGCAGGTGACCTTGACCACCGGCGGCGTCACCCGGCTCATCGACCGCATGGTCGCGGCCGGCTACGTCGAGCGTCGCCCCAGCCCGACCGACCGCCGCGTCTCCTACGCCGCGCTCACCGCCGCCGGCCGCCGCAAGCTCGACGAGGCGGCAGCCGTGCACGGCGCGAACCTCCGGGCGATCTTCGCCGGCTTCACCGACGAGGAGCGGGAGATCCTCGACGCCCTGCTCGACCGGCTCCGCGGCGTCCCGCCCGGCGACTGACCGTTCCGGGCGACCGGGAGCGCACCCTCTTCCCCCCGGGCCCCCGGGCGAGCAGGCTCGTTGCCGTGGGGATCGCCGACCTGGAGGCCTTCTGGCCCACCCGTCGGCTCGACGCCTTCGATCAGCTGTGTCCACCGGCCGCGCGCCTCCGCGCCGCCGGCTCCCTCGCCTGATCCCGCCCGTCCCGGACCGGCGCACCCGGCAGCAGCTCTCGCGCAGGAGCGCGGCCATGGGGACGACTCCACCCATCGCCGACCACCCCGGAGAGCCGGACATGTCCGTCACCGACGAACTGCTCGAGAACAACGCCCGCTACGCCGAGACCTTCACCGGCCCGCTGCCCCTGCCACCGGCGAGGGGCGTGGCCGTGGTCGCCTGCATGGACGCCCGCCTCGACGTCCACCGCGTCCTTGGCCTGCAGGAGGGCGACGCCCACGTCATCCGCAACGCCGGAGGCGTCGTCACCGACGACGTGATCCGGTCGCTGGCGATCAGCCAGCGGCTGCTCGGCACCACGGAGATCGTGCTGATCCATCACACCGACTGCGGCATGCTGACCTTCACCGACGAGGAGTTCCGCTCCGCGATCGAGCAGGACACCGGCGTCCGCCCCGACTGGCACTCCGAAGCCTTCCCGGACCTGGAGGACGACGTCCGCGCGTCCCTGCGGCGGATCCTCGACAGCCCGTTCGTCCCCGACAAGCACAGCGTCCGCGGGTTCGTCTTCGACGTCGCCACGGGCAAGCTGTCCGAGGTCGTCTGAGCGCCCGGCCCCTCGGCGAGATCGGCGATCTCGCACGCTCTCGGCGCGGAAAACGTACGAGATCGGCGATCTCGCCGGGGTGAGGGGGCGGGTCAGGCGGCGGCGCGGACCTCCTGCGCCAGGGCGGCCAGCGCCTTCTCGAAGCACTCCTGCGGCGGCTGGACCAGCCCGGCGCCGACCTGACCGGTGCCGGCCACCCGCCCGGCCATGCCGGTGTTGATCTGCGGCAGCCAGCCGGTGCGCGCCACCTTGAGCACGTCGATGCCGGTCGGCGAACCGCGGAAGCCCAGGATCGGGATCTGCATCGCCGGGTTCTCCGCCAGCGTCAGCTGGTACATCCGCTCGGTGGTCGCCAGCGCGTCGGGCACGGTGCCGCCGACGAACCGGACGATCGCGGGGGCCGCGGCCATGGAGAAGCCGCCCACCCCGTAGGTCTCCATGATCGCGGAGTCTCCGATGTCGGGGTTGGCGTCCTCGGGGCCGTAGTCGCCGAGGAACAGGCCGACCGGCGTCTGCGCGGGCCCGGTGAACCAGCGGTCGCCGGTGCCGGCGGTCTGGATGCCGAACTCGGTGCCGTTGCGGGCCATCACCGTGACCATCGTCGACCCGGGGACGTCGCGGGCGGCGTCCATGGCCAGCTTCGCCGTCGGCATGCCCAGGTTCAGGTAGAAGTGCTCGTTCCCGCCGATGAACCGCAGTGCGGCGGCGATGTCGGACGCCGGGGCGTCCACCTCGACGATCGCCGGCGACAGCTCGCGCAGCGTCATGAGCGACCCGGCGCGGTTGCGGTTGTGCCCCTCGTCGCCCATCTGCAGCATCTGGGCGAGCACAGCCTTGACGTCGAGCGGCTCAGCGCCGGCGTCGAGCGGGCCGCGGACGGCCTTCGACAGCAGCGGGCCGAGGACGTCGCGCATCCAGGCCAGCCGGGTGAGCACCTCCTCGCTGTAGGCACCCATCCGCAGGACCTTGCCCAGGCCCTCGTTGAGGTTGCAG
>DATAAV010000446.1:0-4292 GCA_036259935.1 Geodermatophilus sp.
GCGGCACCCGCGGTGAGCGCGGAGCCCAGGCCACCGGTGAGCGCGCGCGAGGACTCCACCCCTGCCGCGGTGAGGGCACCGCTACGACCCGCGGCCGGCCCGACCAACAGCGCGAGTCCGACGACACTGCCGAGCTGCTGAACCGAGCTCAGCACCGCGGCGCGCCGTGCCGCCGCGACGGCCCCGTCGGACTTCGAGTGCGCCGGCGACCGGCGACCGGCGACCGGCGCGCACGATGAGGCAGCACCGTGGCCAAGGCTGTACTCACCCTGCAGGCGGAGAACTTCCCCGCCTGGTATCAGGACGTCGTGGCTCGCGCCGAGCTGGCCGAGAACGGTCCGGCGCGGGGCACCATGGTCATTCGGCCATGGGGTTACGCGGTCTGGGAGCTCATGCAGGCCGACATGGACCGGCGGATCAAGGCGACCGGAGCTCAGAACCGCCGCGTTCCTGCTGTTCATCCCCATGAGCTTCCTGGAGAAGGAGAAGCAGCACGTCGACGGCTTCTCCCCGGAGCTGGCTGTGGTCACCCACGGTGGCGGGGAGCTGCTCGCCGAGCCGCTGGTGGTGCGCCCCACCTCCGAGACGGTCATCAACCACTACTTCGCCACGTGGGTCCAGTCCCACCGGGACCTGCCGCTGATGCTCAATCTCTGGAACAACGTGGTCCGCTGGGAGCTGCGGCCACGGCTGTTCCTGCGCACGACCGAGTTCCTCTGGCAGGAGGGCCACACCGCCCACGCCAGCTATGAGGGCGCGGTCGAGGAGACCCAGCGCATGCTGGACGTTTACCGGCAATTCATGGAGGAGTCGCTGGCAATCTCGGTCGTGGTGGGGGAGAAATCGCCGGGCGAGCGGTTCGCCGGCGCCGACCAGACCTTCACCGGCGAGGCGCTGATGCGCGACGGCAGGGCGCTGCAGATGGGAACCAGCCACAACCTGGGCCACAACTTCGCGCGGGCCTTCGACATCCAGTACCTGGACGCGGGAGGTGAACGCCGCTACGTCGCCACCACCTCCTGGGGCACGTCCACCCGAATGGTCGGCGCAATGATCATGGTCCACGGCGACGATCACGGGCTGCGCCTGCCCCCGGCGATCGCGCCGCACCAGGTGGTGGTCATGCAGCTGGACGAGGAGAGCGCGGTCGCCGAGGCGGCCGAGCGCATCGAGGCGGAGCTGCGCGCCGCCGGCGTCCGCACGCACGTCGACGCCCGCGCCCACACCTCGTTCGGACGCCGCTCCGTCGACTGGGAGCTGAAGGGCGTCCCCGTCCGGATCGAGCTGGGCGCGCGGGAGCTGATCTCGGGCCAGGCCACCCTGGTCCGCCGCGACGACCGAAGCAAGCGCTCCGTTCCGCTGGACGGCGGCGCACGCGCCGCCGCGAGCCTGCTCGGGGAGATCCAGCAGGTGCTGTTCGCGGAGTCGCGCACCTTCCGCGAAGAGCACACCTACCCGGTCACCGACTTCGACGAGTTCAAGCAGCGCATCGGCGACGGAGGGCTGTTCCTGGCCGCCTGGTCCGGCACGGAGGAGTCGGAGCAGACACTCGGCGAGGACACCGGCGCCACGATCCGCTGCATCGTCGACGCCGCTCCGCCGGCACCCACCTGTCTCATCACCGGCCTGCCCGCCAAGCACACCGTGCTGATCGGCCGGGCCTACTGACACCGAGGCAGCCCACGAACGCTCCCGTGGAGGAGCAGCGCGCTGCTCATTCGGCAACGCGCCGATGCCGCGGTCGGTGCGCCGACAAGGGCCTGTCCTGTGGACCGTCACGCGGCCACAGGATGATCGCGGCGGGGATCGAGAGGCCGCGGTGGTACGGCCCGTGCGGCGTAGCGGGTGGCCAGGGCGTGGAACCGCTCGAGCCGGGAAGCAGCGTTCGACCGCGCTCGGGAGAGGCAGGCGACGACGCGTCGGGGCGCGGGGGAGAAGTGCAGCGAGCGCGGCAGCAACGCAGGGCTCGGAGGATCACTGGCACCGGAGGGGTGGAGGACGGGTCCGGCACGGTCGGTGGCGAGGGCGGGGCGGTGGGCTTCGCATGGGTGAAGGTGCGGCTCACCCCCGGTCGCGGCCGGCCGATGCCGGCGTGTCGGCGTTTCGGCACGGTTCTCCACTTCTTGCGGACTGCTCCTTGCAGTTCTTGCCGGTGCCTCCTCCGTCATGCCGCCCGTAGCGTCACGGTGGCAATCAGGGCGTACCGGTTCGTCACGCCGAACGCGTCGCTCGATCCGCAGAGGAGCTTCCCGTGTCGTCCTTCTCCCGCCCGCAGCTGACCCTGCTCACCGAACTCTCCGCCGCCGTGGCCGGGGCGGAAGCCGTCCCGGCGCAGCCGCGACGGACTGAGCACTCCGGCGGCGGTGAGTCCTGGAAGGCCGAGGCGCTGTGCGCCGAGACCGACCCGGAGGCGTTCTTCCCGGAGAAGGGTGGGTCCACCCGAGAGGCCAAGCGGGTGTGCGCCGGATGCGCAGTGCGCGCCGAGTGTCTGGAGTACGCGCTCGCCAACGACGAGCGGTTCGGCATCTGGGGCGGGCTCTCCGAGCGTGAGCGGCGCCGGCTGCGGCTGCAGCGGCGGGCCCCGCTCAGCGCCTGACTTCTCCTCGCCGGGACGGGCGTCAGTGCCCCGGCGGCAACGGCGGCACCACCCGCTGCTGTGCTGGACGGCGGTCCCGACCGCGCCGGTCGAGCCGTGCGCCGGAGCGTCGGCCTGCCGCTGGATGCCCTGCTCGGGGGACCGCCGAGGAGCCGGCCGGTTCCCGCTCAGCCGACGGTTGCGCCGCGGGTCGAGACTCGGGAGCGCACAACTGCGGCACCGGGAGGAGTGCTCCCATGTCCTTCGACTCAGCAGCGTCCGGCGCGGCCCTCGACGCCCTCGCCGACCGGATGGACGGGCGGCTCGTCCGCTCCGACGACGCCGACTACGACGCCGTCCGGGCGGTCTTCAACGGGATGATCGACCGTCGGCCCCTGGCCATCGCCCGCTGCCGGGGCCCGGCGGACGTGGCGCGCGGCATCCTCTTCGCCCGGGAGCACGACCTGGCGCTCTCGGTGCGCGGCGGCGGGCACAGCGTCGCGGGCAACGCCGTCTGCGACGGCGGTCTCATGCTGGATCTCTCCCTTCTGCGCGGTCTCGAGGTCGATCCGGTCCGTCGCACCGCCCGGGCCGACCCCGGCCTGACACTCGGTGATCTCGACCGGGGGACGCAGCAGTACGGGCTCGCCACGCCGCTCGGCGTCGTGTCCGTGACCGGGATCGCCGGCCTGACCCTCGGCGGCGGACTCGGCTGGCTGAACGGCCGGTACGGTCTGGCCTGCGACAACGTCGTCGCGGCGGAGGTGGTGACCGCGGACGGCGACGTCCTGCAGGTCGCCGCCGACGAGCACCCGGACCTGTTCTGGGCGATCCGCGGTGGTGGCGGCAACTTCGGGGTCGTCACGGCGTTCAGCTACCGCCTGCACCCCGTCGGGCCGGTGCTGGCCGGCAGCGTGTCCTACCCGTGGGCGGCGGCCCGGGAGGTCCTGCAGTTCCACGACGAGTTCGTGACCTCGGCCCCCGATGAGCTGGCGACTGCGGTGTCGCTCGGCCGGGACCCCACCGGGCGACCGGTGCTGTCCGTGACCGCGTGCTGGTGCGGGCCGATCGCGGACGGGGAGCGGGCGCTGGCACCGCTCCGCGGCCTCGGTCGGCCGCTGGCCGACACGATCGGGGTGACCTCGTACGTCGCGCTGCAGAGCGCCCCGGACGCCGCCTTTCCCACCGGCCGCCTGCACTACTGGAAATCCGGTTGGCTGCGGACCTTGAGCGACGCAGCGATCGACACGCTCCTCGAGCACGTCCCCGAGATGCCGTCGACGGCGAGCGGCGTGGGACTGCAGCGCCTCCACGGCGCCGCCGGCCGCGTGCCCCCGGACGCCACCGCCTTCCCGCACCGGGCGGACCAGTACGACTTTCTGATCCTGTCGCAGTGGACCGACCCTGCGGACTCCGAGCGCAACATCAGCTGGACCCGCAGTCTGTTCGACGGGATGCGCGCGCACCTGCAGGACGCCGTGTATGTGAACAACCTCGGCGTCGAAGGGGCGGACCGGGTTCACGCCGCCTACGGAGACAACTACTGGCGGCTAGCGGAGGTGAAACGGGCCTACGACCCGGCCAACGTCTTCCGTCTCAACCAGAACATCCCGCCGGAAGGCACGCCATGAGCCGCCCGGTGACCCAGGCTGCCGACTCCGTCCGGCAGCGCCCTGAGCCCCAGCGCCGGCCTGGTGGCAGCGGTGGGGCCGGGGGG
>DATAAV010000447.1:0-4589 GCA_036259935.1 Geodermatophilus sp.
GCCGCGGCCGGTGCACAAGGGCGCGTCCGGCGGTGAGCTCTCCCGCGTCATGCTGGCCATCGAGGTCGTCTTCGCCGGGGCCGACCCGGTGCCGGTCATGGTCTTCGACGAGGTCGACGCCGGGGTCGGCGGTCAGGCCGCGGGGGAGATCGGCCGGCGGCTGGCCCGGCTGGCCCGCGACCACCAGGTCGTCGTCGTCACCCACCTGGCGCAGGTGGCGGCGTTCGCCGACACGCACCTCGTCGTCGACAAGTCGCCCGACACCGACGCCGGCGTCACCGCCACCGACATCCGCGCCGTCGCGGGCGAGGACTGGGTGCGCGAGCTGGCCCGGATGCTCTCCGGCCTCGCCGACAGCGACACCGGCCAGGCGCACGCCCGCGAGCTGCTCGCCGTCGCCCGGGAAGGCGACACCTGAGCCGGCCCCTCACCCGTCCGGGGTGGCGGTCGGCGTAATTCCGGAACGCTCCGGGTAGCCGGTCGGTTGTGACGCCTTCATGAGCTGCTTCTCGTCCGCCGACGAGTCGGCGCACTACGCGTTCTCGGTCTGCCTGCTCCTCGAGCGGTACCGGGACCAGCTGCGCTGGGCCGAGGAGGGCGTGGTCGAGCTCGGCACCGGCGACGCCAGCGCGATCGCCGGCGCCGTCGCGAGCCTGCCCGGGCTGCGGGTGCGCAGCTACGACATCAGCGCCGAGTCGGTGGAGCGCGCCCGGCAGAACATCGCCGCCCGCGGCGTGGCCGACCGCTACACCGTGGAGCTGGGCGACTTCTTCGACCGGGCCGACTCCGCCGGCGGGCTGCCGGTGTCGACGGTCATCGCCAACCCGCCCTACATCCCGGCCCCGGACCGGGACATCCGCATGCCCGAGCTGTGGGGCGGGGTGCACGGCAACGACCTGGTCCTGCAGCTGCTCAAGGCCGGCTACGAGAACGTGGTCGTCGCCGTGCCCAGCTACTCCGACCCGCTCACCACCGTCGCCACGGCCACCGACCTCGGCTACCGGGTGGCGAACTTCCTCGCGATGGGCCTGGATTACGGTCCCTACAGCGCCGAGCCGAAGGTGAGCGAGCACATCCGGCGGCTCTGCGCGGAGGGCCGCGGCTGGGCCGGGGACGACGAGTACATGGTCGCCGTCGCGCTGTTCACCCAGAACCCCGACATCCCCGGCGACCGCGCCGCCCAGCTCCTGCGGGCCCTGCAGCTCTGCTGAACGGTCCCCGGCCGGCGGGCCGGCGATGTCATCGCCGCTTGGCGTACCCGGCCAGGCCGAACTGCAGCAGCGCCAGCCCGCGCTGCCCGCGGGTGGCCAGCTCCGCGGAGAGCTCCGGCCCGGTGACCCCGGCCAGCACCCGGTCGCGGGCCAGCTCCAGCAGCGCGGCGTAGAGCCCGAGGACCGCGTGCGCGGTCAGCCAGGGCTCCAGCTCCCCGGACTGCGCCCGGGTCTCCTCGGCGATCAGCCCGGCCAGCGCGTCGGTCAGCTCGCCGAGGATCTCCCGCTCCCGCGTCTGCAGGGTGCGGCTGCCGCGGATCACCCGCGCCATCTCCGCCACACCGGCGGCGGCCTCCGGATCACCGAGCCGGCTCATCGCCGAGACGACGAAGCTGCCCGCCGCGGCCGCCACCGACTCCCCGGCCGGCCGGTGGCGCACCGTTTCCAGGAGTGCGGCCCGCATCGGCGGGTCGGCCTCGAAGACCAGCCCCTCCTTGACCGGGAAGTGGTTGAAGACGGTCTTCTCCACCACGCCCGCGCGCTGGGCGATCTCCATCACGCTGACCGCGTCGAAGCCGCGCTCGGCGAACAACTCGGCGGCGGCGTCCACGATCCGGGCGCGGGTCTGCTGCCGCCGCCGTTCCCGCAGGCCGGGGCCGCGCCGCGCCCGCCGGCCCCGGCGGCCCCGCGCCGTCTGCTCGCCCTCGGTGACCCCCGGCGCCGCGGCCCCGGGCAGGCCGGCCGGAAGCGGCTCCTCGTCGGGGGAGACGCCGGCGTCCTCCGCCCCGGTCCGGGGGTCCGGACCGGCCGCGGCACCCCCCTCGGGGACGTCGCCGGCCCCCGGCGCGGCGGGTCCTGGCTGGTCAGCGGCGGCGCCGGGACCGGCCTCGCCGCCCAGGGCGGGGCCCGTCCGGCGGGTCCCATGCGCCCCAGGAGTCACGGTGGCCACGCTAGATCGGCGGTCCGCAACCCCCCGGCAGGGGCTCCCGGAAGCCGCCTACCGGCGTGTCGTCGCCCCGTGGCGTTCGACACGGTGCGTGACTGGAGGGTCGCGGGGGCGCGTCGGTCGGCGGCGTGTCCCGGGCCCCGTGGGAGCATGCCCTGCATGCGCATCGGCACCCTCCGACGGAGCCGCACCCAGGAGTCGGCCCCCGGGGTCGCCGGCACCGTCCGCCTGGACCGGCGCACGAAGAACCTCACCAAGCGCCTGCGCCCGGGTGACGTCGCGGTGATCGACCACCAGGACATCGACCGGGTCAGCGCCGACTCCCTGGTCGCCTGCCGGGTGGCCGCCGTGGTCAACGTCGCGCCGAGCATCTCCGGCCGCTACCCCAACCTGGGCCCGGAGATCATCGACGCCGCGGGCATCCCCCTGGTCGACGGCGTCGGCAAGGAGATCTTCACCCGGCTCAAGGAGGGCACCCGGGTCCGCGTCGAGGGCAACCGGGTCTACACCGAGGACGGCACCCTCGTCGCCGAGGGCGTGGAACAGACCGCCGACACCATCGCCGAGGCGATGACCGAGGCCAAGGCCGGGCTGTCCACCCAGTTGGAGGCCTTCGCCGCCAACACGATGGAGTACATGAAGCGCGAGCGCGCGCTGCTGCTCGACGGGGTCGGCGTCCCCGACGTCATGACCCCGATCGAGGGCCGGCACGTCCTCGTCGTCGTCCGGGGCTACGACTACAAGGAGGACCTGCAGGCCCTCCGCTCCTACATCCGCGACTACCGGCCGGTGCTGATCGGCGTCGACGGCGGCGCCGATGCGCTCAAGGAGGCCGGCTACCAGCCGGACATGATCATCGGCGACATGGACTCGGTCAGCGACGACGTCCTGAAGTCCGGCGCCGAGGTGGTCGTGCACCCCTACGCCGATGGCCGGGCGCCCGGGCTGGCCCGGGTGCAGGACCTCGGCGTGGACGCGATCACCTTCCCGGCCGCGGCCACCAGCGAGGACATCGCGATGCTGCTGGCCGACGAGAAGGGCGCCAAGCTCATCGTCGCCGTCGGCACCCACGCCACGCTGGTCGAGTTCCTCGACAAGGGCCGTGGCGGCATGGCCTCGACGTTCCTCACCCGGCTGCGCCTGGGCGGCAAGCTGGTCGACGCCAAGGGCGTCAGCCGGCTCTACCGCAGCCGGATCTCGACCATGGCGCTGGTCGTGCTCGTCCTGGCCGCGTTCGTGGCCATCGGCTCGGCGATCGCGGTCTCCGCGGCCGGGCGGGTGTACCTGGACCTGCTGCTCGACCAATGGAACAGCTTCGTGTTCTGGCTGGAGAACCTCTTCCCGTGATCGACTTCCGCTACCACCTGGTCTCCCTGATCGCGGTCTTCCTGGCCGTCGCCCTGGGGATCGTCATCGGCACCACGCAGCTCAACGGGCCGATCCTCGCCGATCTGGAGGGCCAGGTGGACGCGCTCGAGCAGGACAAGCGCGCCCTGGAGGACCAGACCCGCACCCTGCAGACCCAGGTCGACAGCGGCGCGCTGTTCGAGGAGGCGGTCGCCCCCGCGCTGGTCGACGGCAGCTTGGCCGGCCGCAGCGTGGTGCTGCTCGTCACCGGCGAGGACGTCGCGGCCGAGACCGTCGAGGAGGTCAGCGCGCTGGTCGGCCAGGCCGGGGGCACGGTGACCGGCACCGTGCGGCTGCAGCCGGAGTACAGCGACCCGGCCACCGCCTCCAGCCTGCAGAGCTACGTCACCGGCTCCGGCCTGCCGCCGGGGGTCACGCTGCCCGAGACCGACGACACCGGCCAGCTGGTGGCCGGCCTGCTCGCCGCGGTGCTGATGAAGCCGGCCGAGGTGGGCGCGACGGCACCGGACACCGCGGCGCTGTCCTCGGTCCTCGCCGGCCTGTCGGCGCTGGACGTCCTCACCCAGGAGTCGGCGTCGGTGACCCCGGCCGACTACGCCGTCCTGGTCACGGCGGGGGCCTTTTCCGGCGAGGACGCCGAGGCGCGCACCGACACCCTCGTCGACCTGGCCGTGGCCCTCGACGGGACGGGCTCGGGCGCGGTCGTCGCCGGGGACGCCGCCTCGGCGCAGGCGACCGGCCTGGTCGGCGTCATCCGGGCCGACCCGGAGATCTCCGCGGCCGTCTCGACCGTCGACAACGCCGACGCCGCCGCCGGCCGGATCAGCACCGTGCTCGCTCTCGGCCGGGAGCGGGAGGGCACCTCCGGCAAGTACGGCACCGGCGAGGACACCCAGCCGGTGCCGCCGGTGCAGCCCGCCGCTCCGTGAGCGGCCGCGTGCCCAGGACGCTGCTGGCCCTCGGCGGCGCCCTCGCCGCGCGGGCGGGGCTGGCCGGGGCCGCCGCGCTCGACGCCCGGCACGCCGGCGCCCCGTGGCGGCGGATGAACTACGCCGGCCGGCCGG
>DATAAV010000448.1:0-2408 GCA_036259935.1 Geodermatophilus sp.
CCCACCGCCGTGCCGTCGGGGCCGACCAGCATCGACGCGCCGGGCGGGCGCGGGGCCGACCGCCAGGTGCCGACGACGGTGCCCATGCCGACGGTCTCCCCCGCCTGCCACCAGCCGATCAGGTCGTCGAGCACGTCACGCATCGCTGCCCTCCTCTGGGCGGAGTGGGATTGCAGGCGTAACCCCGGCGGATCCACTCCATCGGAACGCCTCAGGCACGGGAGATCACTCCCGAGAGCTCCTCGAACGCGGCCAGGCTGTGGCCGGAGACGAAGTAGTCGACCGACGGCAGCGCCGCCCGCATCCCGCCGGTCAGCGGCTCGTAGCCCTCCCGGCCCTTGTGCGGGTTGACCCACACGACCGCGTGCGCCAGCCGGCGCAGCCGGGCCATCTGCTCGGCGAGGACCTCGGTGCCACCCCGCTCCCAGCCGTCGCTGCACACGACGACGACCGCGCCGCGGGCGGTGCCCCGCTGCCCCCACCGGTCCAGGAAGGCCTTGAGCACCTCGCCGAGGCGGGTGCCGCCGGACCAGTCCGGGATCGCCGCGCCGCTGGCGGCCAGCGCCCGGTCGGGATCGCGCAGCCGCATCTCCCGGGTCACCCGGGTCAGCCGGGTGCCGATGGTGAACACCTCGGTAGCGGCGGGGTGGGCGCGCACCGCTGCGTGCGCGAACCGCAGCAGGGCGTCGGCGTACGGGCTCATCGACCCGGAGACGTCGATGAGCAGCACCACCCGGCGCGGCCGGGGTCGCCGGCGGCGGCGCATCAGCCGGGACACCTCGCCGCCCTCACGCAGAGCCCGCCGCACGGTGCGCGCCGGGTGCACCGAGCCCTGCGGACTGGGCCGCCGGCGGCGGGCGGGGCGCATCGGTGACGCGGGTTCCAGCAGCGCGAACAGCCGGCGCAGGTGCTCCCGCTCGGCGGCGGTGAGCTCGGCGACGTCGCGGTGGCGGAGCACCTCCTCGGCGCTGGCCTGGCCGACCACGTCGGGCCTCTCCTCGCCCTCCTCGCCCTCGCCGGAGCCGGCGTCCAGCGGCGCGACGGCGGCCACCCGCGGGGGCTGGTTCGCTGCCGGCCGCACCGCCCGGGGGACCTCGCCGCCGAAGTACGCGGCGAAGGCGGCGTCGTAGCGGGGCAGGTCGTCGTGGCTGCCGCAGAGGGTCAGCCGGCCGGCCCAGTAGACGGCGGAGGGGTCGAGGACGTCGAGCGCGCCGATCGCGGCGAGCATGGCCTCGACCCGGTCGGGCGAGGCGGCCACGCCGGCGTGCCGGAGCGTGCGGGCGAAGCCCAGCACCGTCGCGACGACGTCCCGCCGCGCCGTCCCGGCCCCCGCCCGCCCGGCCTCAGGCACCGAACAGCGCCCCCCGGGCCAGCGCGCGCACCCGCTCGGTGTCCTCCCGGTACTTCAGCACCGCACCGAGGGTGCGGGCGGCGACGTCGGGGTCGAGGTCGCGGGCGCCGAGGGCGTGCAGCGCCGTGGCCCAGTCCATCGCCTCGGCGATCCCGGGCGGCTTGAGCAGGTCGAGCGTGCGCAGCTTTGCCGTCGCCCGGGCCACCTCGCGGGCGAGCTGCTCGGTCACCTGCGGCAGGCGGCGGCGCAGGATCGCGACCTCACGGTCGAAGTCCGGGTGCTGCAGCCAGTGGTAGAGGCAGCGGCGCTTGAGCGCGTCGTGCACCTCCCGGGTGCGGTTGGAGGTCAGGACGACCAGCGGCGGGGTCTGCGCCCGGATCGTGCCCAGCTCCGGGATGGAGATCGTGAAGTCGGAGAGCACCTCGAGCAGGAAGGCCTCGAACTCGTCGTCGGCCCGGTCCACCTCGTCGACCAGCAGCACGCTCGGGGAGTCCTCCAGCGCCTGCAGCAGCGGCCGGGCGAGCAGGAACCGGCGGTCGTAGAGGGACGCCTCGAGGGACTCGGGATCCGCGGTGGCGTGGGCGGCCTCGGCGGCACGCAGGTGCAGCAGCTGGCGGCCGAAGTCCCAGTCGTAGAGCGCCTGGCTGGCCTCCAGCCCCTCGTAGCACTGCAGCCGGTAGATCGGCCGGCCGGTGACCTCGGCCAGCGCGTGGGCCAGCGCGGTCTTGCCGACGCCGGCCTCGCCCTCCAGGAACAGCGGCCGGTGCATGATCAGCGCCAGGTAGGCGGCGGTGGCCAGCCCCTCGTCGGGCAGGTAGCCGGTGGCCTCCAGCGCGGCGGCGAGCTCGTCGGGACCGGCGAAACCGCCGTCCGGGGAGGGGACCGTGTGCACCGCGTGCTCGCTCACAGGGCCGAGCATCCCACCTGCGAGCTGCGGGGTCGCGCTCCCCGAACGGCCGGTGGGATGCTCGGCCCTGTGAGCGAGCACGCGGTGCAGACGGTCCCCTCCCCGGACGGCGGTTTCGCCGGTCCCGACGAGCTCGCCGCCGCGCTGGAG
>DATAAV010000449.1:0-7988 GCA_036259935.1 Geodermatophilus sp.
ACGGCTCGCCCCAGTAGCGCTGCCGGCTGAACAGCCAGTCGCGCAGCTTGTAGGTGGTCGTCGCCTCGCCGTGGCCGTGCTGCACCAGCCACTCGGTGATGGTGGCGATCGCGGTGGCCTTGTCCAGGCCGTTGAGCGAGATGTCCTCGTTGGCCGAGTTGATCATCGGGCCGGCGCCGGTCCACGCGCCGCCGTCGAAGTCCTCCGGGGGCTGCACGGTCCGGACGATGGGCAGCCCGAAGGTCTCGGCGAACTCCCAGTCGCGGGTGTCCTCACCGGGAACGGCCATGATCGCCCCGGTGCCGTAGCCGGTGAGCACGTAGTCGGCGATGAACACCGGCAGCTCCCGGCCGTCGGCCGGGTTGACCGCCGTCGTGCCCAGCCAGACGCCGGTCTTCTCCCGGGCCTCGTTCTGCCGGTCCAGCTCCGAGCGGCGGGAGGCCTGCCGCTGGTAGGCGGTGACCGCCTCGCGCGGGGTGGCCGCGCCGCCGGTCCAGCGCGGATCGGTGCCGTCGGGCCAGGCGTCGGCGGTCAGCGCCTCGACCAGCGGGTGCTCGGGGGCCAGCACCATGTAGGTGGCGCCGAAGAGGGTGTCCGGCCGGGTGGTGAAGACCTCGATGACCTGGTTCCCCGCGGCGAACCGGATCCGGGCGCCCGTCGAGCGGCCGATCCAGTTGCGCTGCATCTGCTTGAGCGAGTCCGACCAGTCCAGCCGGTCCAGGTCGGTCAGCAGCCGCTCGGCGTAGGCGGTGATCCGCATCATCCACTGGGTCAGCGGACGGCGGAACACCGGGAAGTTGCCCCGCTCGGAGCGGCCGTCGGGGGTGACCTCCTCGTTGGAGAGCACCGTGCCCAGGCCCGGGCACCAGTTGACCGGCGCCTCGTGCAGATAGGCCAGCCGGTGCGCGTCGACGACCCTGCGCCGCTCCACCTCGTCCAGCTCCGCCCACGGCCGGCCGGAGGGGTTGGTGCCGGGGGCGGGTTCCCGCGTGCCGGCGTCCAGCTCGGCGACCAGTTCGGCGATGCGGCGCGCCTTGCCGACCCGCTCGTCGAACCAGGAGCCGAAGATCTGGAGGAAGATCCACTGGGTCCACTTGTAGTAGCCCGGGTCGATGGTGGCGAAGCTGCGGCGGGTGTCGTGGTCGACGCCCAGCCGGCGCAGCTGCGCCCGGATCGCGGCGATGTTCGCCTCGGTGGTGATCCGCGGGTGCTGCCCGGTCTGGACGGCGTACTGCGCGGCGGGCAGGCCGAAGGCGTCGTAACCCATCGGGTGCAGCACGTTGTCGCCGTCCATGCGGCGGAACCGGCTGGTGACGTCGGTGCCCAGGTAGCCCAGCGGGTGGCCGACGTGCAGGCCCGCGCCCGAGGGATACGGGAACATGTCCATCACGAAGTACTTCGGCCGGTCGGCGACCCGCTCGAAGCCCGCGCCGAGCCGGCCGGTCGGGTTGGGCGTGTGGAACGTGCCCTCGGACTCCCACCGGTCCTGCCAGGCGAGCTCGATCTTCTGCGCCAGCGCGGGGGTGTACCGGTGCGGCGGGACCCCGTCGCCGGTGGTGTCGACGCTCGGCTGGCTGGCAGGCTGGCTCATCCTCGGTGCTCCTGGTCTCCGTACCGGGGGCGGACATCAAAAAACCCCTCGCACAGGAGGGGTCGCCGCGCCGTCCGAACTGGTCGGATCAGCGCGGCCGGGAAAGCAGGAAACGCCCGGTCACGGCGCTCAGCCTACTCCGCGCGGGCGGCCGGCCGCGGCCAGCCCTGGCCACCCTCGACCTCGACCCGAGGTCGAGGGCGGCGGCTGGCGGTCAGCCGAGCTGCCGGGCGACCTCGCCGGCCACGAGGTCCAGGTGGTCGAGGTCGGCCAGGTCGAGGACCTGCAGGTACACCCGCTGCGCCCCGGCCTCCCGGTACCGGCCGAGGACGTCGACCGCCTCGGCGGGCGTGCCGGCAACCCCGTGCGCGCGCAGTTCACCGACCTCGCGGCCGATGGCGGCGGCCCGCCGGGCGATCTCCGGCTCGTCCTTGCCCACGCAGAGCACCAGCGCCGAGCTGTAGATCATCGACGCGGGGTCGCGGCCGGCCTCCTCGCAGGCCTCACGCACCCCGGCGAAGAGCCGGGCGTTGTCCTCCGCCGACCGGAACGGCACGTTGAACTCCGCGGCGTAGCGGGCCGCCAGGCGCGGCGTGCGCCGCCGCCCGGCGCCGCCGACCAGGACCGGGACGCCGCCCTGCTGCACCGGCTTGGGCAGCGCCGGGGAACCGGACAGCCGGTAGTGCTTGCCCTCGAAGTCGAAGGTCTGCCCCGGTGGGGTCTTCCACAGCCCGGTGATGACGGCGAGCTGCTCCTCGTAGCGGTCGAACCGCTCCCCCAGCTCCGGGAAGGGGATGCCGTAGGCGGTGTGCTCGGCCTCGAACCAGCCTGCGCCAAGGCCGAACTCCACCCGGCCGCGGCTCATCTGGTCGACCTGGGCCACGGAGATCGCCAGCGGCCCGGGCAGCCGGAACGTCGCCGCGGTCATGAGCGTGCCCAGCCGGATGCGGCTGGTCTCCCGGGCCAGCCCGGCAAGGGTGACCCAGGCGTCGGTGGGTCCGGGCAGCCCGTCGCCGCCCATGGCCAGGTAGTGGTCGGAGCGGAAGAACGCGTCGAAGCCGGTCTCCTCGGCCCGCCGCGCGACGGCCAGCAGGTCGTCGTAGGTGGCCCCCTGCTGCGGTTCGGTGAAGATGCGTAGCTGCACCGGCTGACGCTAACCAGCGGCGCGACGGCCCGCCGTCCGGGCCTTTCCCCGGCGCGGAGCGGGGCGCGCTCGGGGTGTGCTCGTCGCGGAAGCCGGGCAGGATGGCCGCCGAGACGATCAACTCGGAGGTGCATCCCGTGTTCCGCAAGAAGACGCGTGGCGAGGTCATCAGCGCCGAACTGCAGGAGGGCTTCAGCCACCTGGGTGCGGCGGTGACCGAGGCCCGTCGCGCCGCCGCCGAGCAGCTGGCACCGCGGGTGGAAGCAGCCCGCGGGGCGACCGCTCCCGCGCTGGGAGCCGCGCAGAAGGCGGTGGCACCCAAGGTCGCCGCGGCCGTCGCCGTGGCCGCCCCCGCCGTCGAGGCGGCCCGGGAGGCGCTCGTGCCCCGCGTGGGGGCGGCGCGGGAGGCGTTCGCGCCCCGCGTGGAGGCGGCCCGGGAGGCGCTCGCGCCCCACGTCGAGGCGGCCGGCCCGCGGATGGCCGCGGCCGTGACCGCGGCGCAGACGGCCGCCACCAAGGCGGCGGCCGACCTCGCGCCCAGGGTCGAGGCGGCCCGCGAGGCGGCGCAGAAGACGCTGAAGGAGGACGTCGCCAAGCTCGCGGCGGCGCAGGCCGCCGCGCTGGCTTACGCCACACCGCGGGTGCACGCCGCCCGCGAGTCGGTCGGCCCCGCGCTCGAGCACGCCCGCGAGACGATCACCGCGACGCTCGAGAACGCCCTCGATGAGCTCGACGCGCGCCGCGAGGAGCTGGTCCACACCACCGCCGAGGCCAGGAAGCGGGCCGCCCGGTCCCGGCGCACCATGGAACTCCAGGCGGCCGAGGCCGCGGCGAGCCTGCGGCGGAGGTTCGGAGCCGTCGAGCCCGAGCCTGCGCCCCGCCGGTGGCCGTGGCTGCTCGCCGTCCTCGGGATCTCCGCGGCCGTCTTCGTGCTCCTCCGGCGCTTCCGGAAGGAGGAGTCCTGGACCCCGGCACCGACCGGCGACGGTCCGCTGCCCAGCTACCGAGAGGATCCCGTGCCCAGCTCCCCGAGCAACGAGAACAAGACCGTCTCCACCGCCCAGACCACTCCCGGCGACGCCACGCCGCCGGACAGTGACGTCGGCTCGTGGGCGCAGCAGTCGGCCAGCCCCGAGGCCCCTGCCTCCCCCACCCCGGGCACCGCGTCCGGCAGCGGACCCGACGCGGCGCTGGACACCGCGACGGCCGCGCCCGGCGACCAGCCGCAGACGGCGACGGACGCCACCGGCGCCGAGCGCGGCGACGGCTCCGAGGACCGCGGCGGCCCCCGCAGCTGATTCCTCGACCGCACGCAGGGACGACCGCGGGAGTACCGTGGCCAATCATGAGTGAGACGGTGGCGCCGACCCCCTCCTCGGACTCTCCCCTCGCGCCGGGTGGCCGCAAGCTGCTGCGGCTGGAGGTCCGCAACAGCCAGGTGCCGATCGAGCGCAAGCCCGAGTGGATCAAGACCCGGCTGCGGACCGGCCCGGAGTACACCGAGCTGAAGTCCCTGGTCCGCCGCGAGGGCCTGCACACCGTCTGCGAAGAGGCCGGCTGCCCCAACATCTACGAGTGCTGGGAAGACCGGGAGGCCACCTTCCTCATCGGCGGCGACCAGTGCACCCGCCGCTGCGACTTCTGCCAGATCGACACCGGCAAGCCGGCCGCCTTCGACGCCGACGAGCCGCGCCGGGTCGCCGAGAGCGTGACGACGATGGGGCTGAAGTACGCCACCGTCACCGGCGTCGCCCGCGACGACCTGCCCGACGGCGGGGCCTGGCTCTACGCCGAGACGGTCCGCCAGATCCACGCCGCCGTCCCCGGTTGTGGCGTGGAGCTGCTCATCCCCGACTTCGACGCCAAGCCCGACCAGCTGGCCGAGGTGTTCTCCTCCCGGCCGGAGGTGCTCGCGCACAACGTCGAGACGGTGCCCCGGATCTTCCGCCGCATCCGCCCCGGCTTCCGGTTCGACCGGTCGCTGTCGGTGCTCACCGCCGCTCGCGAGGCCGGGCTGGTGACCAAGTCCAACCTCATCCTGGGCATGGGCGAGGAGCCGCACGAGGTCGTCGAGACGATGCAGGCGCTGCACGACGCCGGCTGCGACCTGCTGACGATCACCCAGTACCTGCGCCCGTCGCCGCGCCACCACCCGGTGATCCGCTGGGTCAAGCCCGACGAGTTCGTCCAGTTCCAGACCGAGGCCGAGAAGATCGGCTTCGCCGGCGTCCTGGCCGGGCCTCTGGTGCGCAGCTCCTACCGGGCCGGCCGGCTGTACCAGCAGGCCGTCGATGCACGCGGACTCTCGCGGGCGCGCTGACCCCTTCGGGGGCGCGTCCGGCCGATCCGCCGGAACCGGCGCGGCGCGCCCCTATCCTGGGGACATGGCACGCAGCAAGCCCACCGACTCCTCCGCACCGACCGGCAAGGCCGGGCGGGGCCCGAGCGCCGGCGGACGCGACCGGAGCGGGGGCGCTGCGAGCGGCAGCACGGCCGCTTCCGCCGGCGCCGGCAAGAAGACCGACAAGAACGGCCGACCCAAGGTCGGCCGGCTGAAGAAGGTCGGCAACCAGGCCCGCATGATCAAGCAGGCCTACTCCATGACCCGGAAGCACGACCCCAAGCTGCCGTGGATCATGCTCATCGCCTTCGTGGCGGTGGCCGGCGTGGTGGAGCTGCTCGCCATCCTGTTCGGCGCGCCGTTCCTGTTCCTGCCGCTGGCGATCATCCTCGGCGCCCTCGCCGCGCTGATCATCTTCGGCCGCCGCGCCCAGGGATCGGCCTACCGGCAGGTGGAGGGCCAGCCGGGGGCGGCGGCGTGGGTGCTCGAGGGCATGCGCGGCGACTGGCGGGTCTCGGCCGGCGTGGCCGGCACCACCCAGCTCGACGCCGTTCACCGGGTGCTCGGCCGGCCGGGCGTCATCCTGGTCGCGGAGGGAGCCCCGTCGCGGGTGCGCAGCCTGCTGGCGCAGGAGAAGAAGAAGATCGCCCGCGTCGTGGGCGACACCCCGATCTACGACATCGTCGTCGGCGACGAGGAGGGGCAGGTGCCCCTGCGCAAGCTCAGCTCGCACGTGATGAAGCTGCCGCGCAACCTCACCGGCGCGGAGGTCAATGCCCTCGGCCGGCGGATGAGCGCGCTCGGCGGGGCGAAGATGCCGATCCCGGGCGGTCCGCTGCCCGGTGGCCGCCAGATGTCGGTCAGCCAGCGGCAGGTCCGCCGCCGCTGACCGCGGACCTCTCGACGGGAGCCCCGTGCCACTCGGCGCGGGGCTCCTGCGCTCATCAGTCCTGGACGACGGCGGTGTCGGTGAGCCGGTCGTGCAGTCCCCGGCCGTCGGCGTCCACGATCAGCGCGGGCACCAGCAGCATCAGCAGCGCTGTCCGGACCACCGCCCGCCACGGCGCCAGCCGCTCCCCGGCCCGCGGATGGGCCACCCGCAGCCCGAACAGCCGCATCCCCGGCGTCTGCCCGAAGGCGATCAGGGTGACGACGGTGATGAGCCCGAAGGACAGCAGGCTCCAGTTGCCCGGGAGGTCGGGCGCGGTGACCAGACCCGCGAGCAACGCTGCGGCGATCGCGTCGACGACGAACGCGCCGGCCCGGCTGCTGAACGACGCCAGGGAGCCCGGACCGTCGGCCGGCAGCCCCAACGAGGCGCCGCGGCGGCGCTCCTGGGAGGGTGGCTGCGCGTCCCTGACCATGCCGCCAGCCTAGGACCCGGCCGCGACCGGTCCTGCGCGGCCGAGGACAGTGGTCGGCGACACGCCGCAGGCGTTGTTACCGGCCTGAAACACCCGAGACACCCGAGGGCAACTCCTCGCTCGTAACTTGCCACTCGGCTGTTCGCCCAATCCCGGAGGATCGATGTTCACCAGTCCCGACGAGGTCGCCGCCTACATCCGCGACAACGACGTCGAATTCGTCGACGTCCGTTTCTGCGACCTGCCCGGCGTCATGCAGCACTTCACCATCCCGGCGTCGACCTTCGGCGAGGACACCTTCTCCGAGGGGCTCGGCTTCGACGGCAGCTCGATCCGCGGCTTCCAGGCCATCAACGAGTCGGACATGCTGCTGCTGCCCGACGCCAACAGCGCCTACGTGGACCCGTTCCGCAAGCACAAGACGCTGAACGTCAACTTCTTCATCCACGACCCGATCACGCGCGAGGCCTACAGCCGTGACCCGCGGAACGTGGCGAAGAAGGCGGAGGCGTACCTCGCCAGCAGCGGCATCGCCGACACCGCCTACTTCGGCCCGGAGGCGGAGTTCTACATCTTCGACTCGGTCCGTTACGACACCACGATCAACTCCGGCTACTACCACATCGACTCGGTGGAGGGTTCCTGGAACTCCGGGTCGCCGACCGACGCGAACGGCGATGCCAACCGGGGCTACAAGACCCGGCCCAAGGGCGGCTACTTCCCGGTGGAGCCCTACGACCACTACAGCGACCTGCGGTCGGCGATGATGGCCAACCTCATCGGCGCCGGTCTTGAACTCGAGCGCGGGCACCACGAGGTGGGCACCGCCGGCCAGGCCGAGATCAACTACAAGTTCGACACGCTGCTGCGCGCGGCCGACAGCCTGATGCTGTTCAAGTACGTCATCAAGAACACCGCCTGGGCGTACGGCAAGACGGTGACCTTCATGCCCAAGCCGCTGTTCGGCGACAACGGCTCCGGCATGCACTGCCACCAGAGCCTGTGGCGCGACGGCGAGCCGCTGTTCCACGCCGAGACCGGGTACGCGGGCCTGTCCGACACCGCCCGCCACTACATCGGCGGCCTGCTCGCGCACGCGCCGTCCCTGCTGGCCTTCACCAACCCGACGGTCAACAGCTACCACCGCCTGGTGCCCGGCTACGAGGCGCCGATCAACCTGGTGTACTCGGCCCGCAACCGCTCGGCCTGCTGCCGCATCCCGATCTCCGGGGACAACCCGAAGGCCAAGCGCATCGAGTTCCGCGTGCCCGACCCGTCGGCCAACCCGTACCTGGCCTTCTCGGCGATGCTCATGGCGGGCCTCGACGGCATCCGGAACAAGATCGAGCCGCCGGCGCCGGTGGACAAGGACCTCTACGAGCTGCCGCCCGAGGAGGCCCTTGGCATCGAGAAGGTGCCCGCGTCGCTGGACGCCGTCCTCGACAACCTCGAGACCGACCACGAGTACCTGATCGACGGCGGGGTGTTCACCCCCGACCTGATCGAGACGTGGATCGAGTACAAGCGGGAGAACGAGATCGACCCGAT
>DATAAV010000450.1:0-6552 GCA_036259935.1 Geodermatophilus sp.
GAGAAGAGCCAGCTGCAGAACCGCGAGTCCGCGCTGCGGATCCTGCGCTCGCGGCTGCTGGCCGCCGCCCGCGAGGAGGCCGCCGCCGCGGCCAGCGACCAGCGGCGCAGCCAGGTGCGCACCGTCGACCGCAGCGAGCGGGTCCGCACCTACAACTTCCCGGAGAACCGCATCTCCGACCACCGGGTCGGCTTCAAGGCGCACAACCTCGACCAGGTCCTGGACGGCGACCTCGACCCGGTCATCGACGCCCTGACCCGCGCGCACACCGCCGAGCTCATGGCGGCCGGCTCCTGAACGCCCGGGCGCTGCTGGCCGACGCGGCGCGCCGGCTCGCCGACGCCGGGGTGGAGTCCCCCCGGGTCGACGCCGAACTGCTGCTCGCGCACGTGCTCGGCCTGCCGCGGGCGCCGCTGCTCACCCTCGCCGACGTCCCCGAGGAGGCCGCCGCCCGCTTCGCCCGCCTCCTCGAGCAGCGGGCCGACCGGGTTCCCCTGCAGCACCTCACCGGCCGGGCGCCCTTCCGGCACCTGGAACTCGCCGTCGGGCCGGGGGTGTTCGTGCCGCGGCCGGAGACCGAGCAGCTCGTCGAGTGGGCGCTGGCCGAGCTGGCGGGCCTGCCCGCGCCGGTGGTGGTCGACCTCGGGGCGGGCTCCGGCGCCATCGCGCTGTCCATCGCCTGCGAGCACCTCGGTGCCCGGGTGACCGCCGTCGAGCGCGATCCCGACGCTCTGGAGTGGACCCGGCACAACGCCGCCATCCGCGCCGCGGCCGGCGACCCGCCCGTCGAGGTGCTGGCCGGTGACATGACCGACCCCGACCTGCTGCGTGCCCTCGACGGGCGCGTCGACCTCGTCGTCTCCAACCCGCCGTACGTGCCCGATGACGCCCGGCTCCCACGGGAGGTCGCCGACCACGACCCGCCGCTGGCGCTGTGGGGCGGGCCCGACGGGCTGGACGTCGTCCGCGGCCTGCTGGCCACCGCCGCCCGGCTGCTGCGGCCCGGCGGAGCGCTCGGCATCGAGCACGCCGACCAGCAGGGCGCCGCGCTGCCCGCGCTGGTGCGCTCCTCCGGCGGCTGGGACGACGTCGCCGACCACCCCGACCTCACCGGCCGGCCCCGCTTCACCACCGCCCGGCGCCGGGCCTGAGCGCTGGGGGAGACTGCACCTCCGTGGCCGACGTCTACGACTGCACCGACCCCGACGCCCGCGCGGCCGGGCTGGACGCCGCCGTCGCGGCGATCGGCCGCGGTGAGCTGGTGCTCCTGCCCACCGACACCGTCTACGGGGTGGCCGCCGACGCGTTCACCCCCGCGGCGGTGACCCGCCTGCTGGCGGCGAAGAACCGCGGCCGGACCATGCCGGTGCCCGTGCTCATCGGCGAGGCCTCCACCCTGGCCGGGCTGGTGGTCAACATGCCGCCGGTGGCGAACCGGCTGGCCGAGGCGTTCTGGCCCGGCGGGCTGACCCTCGTCCTCGAGCACGCGCCGTCGCTGGCCTGGGACCTCGGCGACGCCGAGGGCACCGTCGCCGTCCGGCTGCCCGACGACGACCTGACCCGCGACCTCCTGCGCCGCACCGGGCCGCTGGCGGTCTCCAGCGCCAACCGCTCCGGCCGGCCGGCGGCCACCACCGCCGAGGAGGCGGCGGCCCAGCTGGGCAAGCACGCCGCCGTCGTGCTCGACGGCGGACCGCGGGCCGGCTCGGCGGCGAGCACGATCATCGACTGCACCGGGCCGGAGCTGCGGGTGCTGCGGATCGGCGCCCTGCCGGTGGACCGGCTGCGCCAGGTCGTGCCCGAGCTCAGCGACTGACGGGACCGGGGAGGCGCCCCGCCCGCTGCGCGCTCACCCTCCGCAGGCGGGCGGGGCGATACCGTGGAACCACCTCCGCGAGCGCCCGGCCGGGCCGCCGTGGGCCCCGCACCGTCTCGCCACTGGAGTGCAGCCGCGATGAGCACCCCCTACTGGGGCCCCGACCTCGCCGCCCTGGCCGCGCTCGACCCCGAGATCGCCGCCGTGGTCACCGACGAGATCGACCGGCTCCGCGGGGGCCTGCAGCTCATCGCCAGCGAGAACTTCACCAGCCCGGCCGTGCTGGCGGCGCTCGGCAGCACGCTGTCGAACAAGTACGCCGAGGGCTATCCCGGACGGCGTTACTACGGCGGCTGCGAGGTCGTCGACCGGGCCGAGGAGATCGGCATCGCCCGGGCCAGGGAACTCTTCGGCGCCGAGCACGCCAACCTGCAGCCGCACTCCGGCGCCAGTGCCAACCTGGCCGCCTACGGCGCCTTCCTGAAGCCGGGCGACACGCTGCTCGGGATGGCGCTGCCCCATGGCGGGCACCTCACCCACGGCACCAAGGTCTCCTTCTCGGGCAAGTGGTTCTCCGCCGTGCAGTACGGCGTGCGCCCCGACACCGAGCACATCGACTACGACCAGGTGCGCGACCTCGCCCACGAGCACCGGCCCCGGCTGATCGTCTGCGGCGGCTCGGCGATTCCGCGGCTGATCGACTTCGCCGCCTTCCGGGAGATCGCCGACGAGGTCGGCGCGCTGCTCATGGTCGATGCCGCGCACTTCATCGGCCTGGTCGCCGGCAAGGCGATCCCGTCGCCGGTGCCCTACGCCGACGTCGTGACATTCACCACGCACAAGGTGCTGCGCGGGCCGCGCGGCGGGGCGATCGTCTGCCGGGCCGAGCACGCGAAGGCCATCGACAAGGCCGTCTTCCCGATGATGCAGGGCGGCCCGCTCATGCACGCGGTGGCGGCCAAGGCGGTCAACCTCAAGGAGTGCCTGCAGCCCGAGTACCAGGCCTACGCCCGGCAGGTCATCGCCAACGCGCAGGCGCTCACCGAGGGGCTGGCCGCCGAGGGGCTGCGCCCGGTCGCGGGCGGCACCGACACGCACCTGGCGCTGCTCGACCTCCGGGACGTCACCGACGCCTCCGGTGCCGCCGTCACCGGCGGCCTGGCCGAGGCCCGCTGCGACGCGGCCGGCATCGTGCTCAACAAGAACGCCATCCCGTTCGACCCGCAGCCGGCCTCGGTCGCCTCCGGCATCCGCGTCGGCAGCCCCGCGGTCACCACGCAGGGGATGACCGAGGCGCACATGAAGTCCATCGCCACCCTGATCGGCGCCGCGATCCGGGACGCCGACGGCAGCCGCACCGCCGAGGTGGCTGCCGGCGTCCGGGACCTGGTCACCGCGCACCCGGCCTATCCCGAGCCGACCCGACCGGCGCCCTCCGCCTGATCCCATGCGCGAGTACGCCGTCGTCCTGCTCACCGCCGCGCTGGTCACCTTCCTGGCCACCCCGGTGGTGCGGATGGTGGCGGTCCGGCTGCGGATGATGGCCGCCCCCCGCGAGCGCGACGTGCACGTCATCCCCACTCCACGGGGCGGCGGTGTGGCCATGTACCTGGGGGTTGCCGCCGCCGTCCTGGTGGCCACCCGGCTGCCGGCGCTGCAACGCACCTTCGAGGACTCGCAGACCGCCGCGGTGCTCGTCGCCGGCGGCCTGATCTGCGCCCTCGGCGTCCTCGACGACAAGTTCGGCCTCGACGCGCTGACCAAGCTCACCGGCCAGATCGCCGCCGCCGGCGTGATGGTCCTGCTCGGGGTGCAGTTGGCCTTCGTGTTCCTGCCGGTCGCCGACATCGGCACCGTCTCGCTGGGGCCCGACGTCGGGGTGCCGCTGACCGTCCTGCTCACCGTGCTGACGGTCAACGCGCTCAACTTCATCGACGGCCTGGACGGGCTGGCCGCCGGGGTGTCGGCGATCGCGGCGCTGGCCTTCTTCGCTTACAGCTACAACCTGGGGCTGGTCGGCTACGACGACGTCGCCAGTGCGCCGGCGCTGATCACCGCCGTCCTGGCCGGCGCCTGCCTGGGCTTCCTGCCGCACAACTTCAGCCCGGCCCGGATCTTCATGGGTGACTCCGGCTCCATGCTGGTCGGGCTGATGCTCTCGGCGGCGGCTGTGACGGCGACCGGGGGAGTGGACCCGCAGTCGTTCGACTCCGCGGCCAGCCTGCTGCCCCTGGCCCTGCCGCTGCTGGTCCCGGTCGCGATCCTGTTCATCCCGTTCACCGACCTGGTGATGGCCGTGATCCGGCGCACCCGGCGCGGGCAGTCCCCGTTCTCGCCGGACAAGATGCACCTGCACCACCGGCTGCTGGCCATCGGGCACTCCCACCGGCGCGCCGTGCTGGTCATGTACTTCTGGGCCGGCCTGCTGTCCTTCGGCGCGGTCGCCCTCTCCATCACCGGCGGCACCGCCGAGCTGCTGGTGGCCGTGGGCGTCCTGCTCGTGGTCGGCGTCGTCGCGGTGCTCGCGCCCCGGGCCGGACGCGCCGCCCGCGAGGCGCGCGCCGCGGAGATGGCCGCCCAGCGGCGGCGCAGCCGCGCCGACCACCCCACGGCCCGCGCCGTGCGGTCGGGCCCGCGACCCACCGAGCCCCCACCCACCGAACCGGCGCCGCGGGCCGCCGGAGCAGGTCAGGGAGTCCGATGAGCGCGCCCCGTCCCCGTCCCTCCGTCCCCTGGGACCTGTCCTTCCTGCGCGTGGGCGCCCTGGTCACCGCGGCGGTCACCGCCGTCGCCGCGCCCGTCACCGGCCTGCTGGCCGGATGGGAGGACGCCGCCGGCGTGCTGGTCGGCGCGGTCGTCGTGACGGCGTTCTTCGTCGTCTCCGGGGTGGCCGTGGCCTGGGCCGGCCGGATCGACGAGAGCTTCACCCTCCCCGCGGCGCTCGGGGCGTTCTTCGTCAAGGCGCTTGTGCTCTTCGCCGTCCTCGACGCGCTGCCGGAGGAGGGCTGGCTCGACCGGCTCACGCTGGCCTGGGCCGTGATCGTCGGGGCGCTTCTGTGGAGCGGGGTCCAGCTGCGGTGGGTGTGGACCCGGCAGCTGTACTACGTGCAGCCACCTGCGCCTCCCGCGACGGCGGGGGAGGCCCCTGCTCGGATGGACCGAGAGGGGCGTTCCGGCCGCGGCTGATAGTGTCCGCAGGCGATGGCCGAGGACGATCCCCTTCGCGGGGAGCCCCGGCCTCGACCTGCGAGCCCGGCCCGGCAGGGCAGTGGTGCCGAGACGGGCTATGCGGTCATCGGGACGATGATCTCCGGGATGGCCGTGTGGGGCGGGGCCGGATGGTTGCTCGACCGGTGGCTGGACACGCGGTTGTTCGCACCGGTCGGGATCATCCTCGGCATCTCGGTGGCCATCTATCTGGTGGTCGCCAGGTACGGCGCCGCACCTCCGCCCTCCGGAGGCCGGCGTAGCACGACCACCCCGGGCGGACGACGGAGCCGGCCCAGGACGCAGAAGGGACAACGGTGACCTCCAGCGGCCTCCAGCTCGGCGGCGTGCTCGCTGCCGCGGAAGGCGGAACCGGCGACGGCTTCCAGGCCCCGGGTCTCGGTGAGTTCTACCCCGAGCCCCTGGTGACGTTCTCCCTGCTCGGCATCCCGTTCGAGATCACCCGGATCACGGTGTGGCTCTGGATCGCCACCATCGCGATGCTGGTCTTCCTCATCGCCACCGTTCGCAAGCCCGAGATCGTCCCCGGCAAGCTGCAGTTCATCGGGGAGACCGGCTACTCGCTGGTCCGCGACGGCATCGCCCGCGACGTGGTCGGCCCCAAGGGGCTGCCCTTCGCGCCGTTCCTCGCCTCGCTGTTCTTCTTCATCCTGGCGAACAACATGCTGTCGATCATCCCGTTCGCGCAGATCTCGCCGATGTCGAAGTTCGCCTTCCCGCTGGTCCTGGCGGCGATCTGCTGGGTGATCTACATCTGGGTCGGCATCCGCGCGCAGGGTGCGGGCAAGTACTTCAAGGACATCCTGTTCCTGCCCGGCGTGCCCAAGCCGATGTACATCCTGGTGACGCCGATCGAGATCCTGCAGAACTTCATCGTGCGGCCGTTCACCCTCGCGGTCCGGCTCTTCGCGAACATGTTCGCCGGCCACATGCTGCTGGTGGTGTTCTCCCTCGGCGCGGTCTACCTGCTCAGCCGCGACAACTTCTCGCTGATCTTCGGCCCGGTGTCGGCGTTGATGGCGATCGTGATGACCTTCTTCGAGTTGCTGGTCATCTTCCTGCAGGCGTACGTCTTCACCGTCCTGATGGGGACCTACCTCAACGGTTCCCTCGAGGCGGAGCACTGACCGGGGACGCGCTGACCCCTCGCCCCTGAACCGCACCACCCGCACCACCACGTGCACCACCCCGCCAGCCGCCCGGCGCCCGCCGGGCGACGACAGAGGAGGAACACCCCCTAATGGTCCTTGCAGAACTGACCGGCAGCATCGGTTCGGTCGGCTACGGCCTCGCCGCCGTCGGCCCGGGCATCGGCGTGGGCATCGTCTGGGCCGCCTACATCCAGGCGACCGCCCGGCAGCCCGAGTCCGCCGGCCTGACCCGCACCTACGCGTTCCTGGGGTTCGCCCTCTCCGAGGCGCTCGCGCTGATCGGCTTCGTCGTCCCCTTCGTCTTCGGCACCTGATCCGTAACCCCGGGTGCGGGTTCTTACTCGAGACAGGGACACT
>DATAAV010000451.1:0-14629 GCA_036259935.1 Geodermatophilus sp.
GCGGTGGCCGGGGTGCTGGAACATCGGGGCCTTCTCTCCAAGCGGCCCGGGAAGCGTTCTCCCGTGTTCGGTGCCTGGAAGAACCATCGCGGCCGGCGCCCCGCCCGACCATCGAGCCAGCCCCCGCATCCGCCCGGCACCGCCCCCCGTTTCCGGGTGGGGAACACCCCCCGGCCCCACCGGGGCAGACCCGCCGGCGGATCCGCACGTCCCCGTGCGCCGCCCGCCCGCGACGGATCAGTTCCCGGAGAGCTCGTACAGGCTCAGACCGTGGACGGTGACCGTCCCGCCGGCCTGCCGGCTGTAGACGTCGAGCCCGGGGATCGTGGCCGACGGCGGCACCTGGTCGTCCTCGACGTCGGCGACGGCCTCGCCGTCGACCCACAGGCCCAGCCGGTTCTCCAGCACCACGACGGTGAGCGTGACGGGGCGGCCGGTCTGCAACCCCGGCACGTCGATCCGAGGGGTGATGGGCACCTTGTTCTCGCCGTTCCAGACGTCGAGCTGGACGAACTCGGCCAGGGTGTCCACGCACAGCTCGTAGGCGAGCTTGCCCTGCACCGCCCAGCGCAGACCCCAGCAGAACAGCGCGTCGGAGCCGGGTGTGACCGACAGGTCGAGGTCTCCGACGTAGGTGGTGACCCCCTGCGGCATTCTCAGGTCCGTACCGACGTTCGCCTGCGGGGCGAGCGCGGCCAGCTCCATCCGGTCCGGGAGAAAGCGCACCACCCCGTCCGACGGCTCGGTGCCGCGCCCGACGGTGTCGACGAAGCTCGACCCCTCGGCGTCGAAGGCCGCGCGATAGACCAGTTCCCCGCGGGCCACGTCGGCCGGAGCGGACGCTCGTTCGGCCTGCCCGCTGTCGGCCGGCGGGGGTGGCCCGAGTGCCAGCGCCACGCCACCGACGACCGCGGTCAGCACGACAGCCGCGGTGACCAGCAACCGGAGACGCTTCCGGCGTCCGCGGCGAGGACCGTCCTGTCCGGCCAGGGCCTCGGTGAGGTCCTCGACGAGCGCCCCTGCGGAAGGGTGGCGCTGCGTCGGGATCTTGGCCAGCGCCCGGGTGAAGACGGCGTCCACCGACGGGGGCAAGGAGGGCTCCCGCTCGCTGGCGCGCGGAACCGCGTCGCGGCCGTGTGCCAGCAGCAGGGCCATCGAGCTGTCCTGCATGAACGGAGGTGTGCCGGTGAGCACCTCGAAGGCCAGGCACCCCAGCGCGTAGAGGTCGGCGCGGTGACCGACCGGCTCGCCCGCGGCCTGCTCGGGCGCCATGTACCGGGGTGTGCCCAGGTACTGGCTGCTCACGGTGACCGACGCGTCGTCCAGCGCCTTCGCCAGTCCGAAGTCGACCAGGACCGGCCGGCCCTGCTCGTCGATGAGCACGTTGGACGGCTTGATGTCGCGGTGGATGACACCGCGGGCGTGGGCGTAGTCCAGCGCCTCCGCCAGCGCCGCGAGCAGCGCGAGCGCCCGCCGGGGCTCGTACCGACCCTCGGCCAGGTGCTCCTTCAAGGTCGCGCCCGGGACGTGACGCATGGCGAGGTACAGCCGCCCGTCGGCCTCTCCGGCGTCGTAGACGGTGGCGATGCCGGGGTGCTCGAGGCTCTGCATCACCCGCGCCTCGCGGAGGAACCGGGTCACGAACGTCTCCTGCACCGCCAGCGCCGGCGACAGGAGCTTCAGGGCCACAGGACGGCCGAGTCGGCGATGGGTCGCCCGGTAGACCTCGCCCATCCCGCCCCGACCGATGAGCGTCTCGACCACGAACGGTCCGACGTCGGTACCGGGCGGAACGGTGGCGGTGGTCATGGCGGTGCACCCCCGGGCCTGCCGCGCTGAGGGCGCCCCGGCGGGGGGCTGCGCCGACTTGCTCTCGACGGCGGCAGATGCCGGGTCCACGGTAGGACCGGCCTCCTTCGCCGGGAAGAGTCCCGCCAGGTCTCCGCGCCCGTGCATGTCGGCGGGGCGGCGTAGGTCCGCCGGCGGGTTCACGACCCCCGGTAGAACTCCGTCAGCGCCGGCGCGAGAACGTCGGGTGCCACCTCGTGGAAGCCGCCGTCCAGCCGGAGGAAGCGCCCCCGCGGCACCGCGGCGGCCACCTCCTCCGCGGTCCGCGCCAGCCAGGGCAGCTGCGTGCCCGCGCTGGTCACCGCCAGCACCGGCACTTCGATCCGGGCCAGCAGGTCGACGGGCGGCGACTGGTCGTCCCCGCCCATGGCCAGGCCGTCGTGGACCAACGTGGGTGCCATCGCCAAGAGGGCCTTCCACATCGGGGAGCCCTTCATCGGTGCGATGGCCTCCGCGGGCAGCCCGACGACCTGCGTGTGGAAGTACTCGACCAGGCCGGCGCGGTCGTCGGCGGCGACGAACCGCTGCAGGGTCTCGATGTACCGCTCCGGCCCGGGTGGGGCGCCCTCGATCCGGTACGGCGGCTCCAGCACCGACGCCCGCGCGACGGGCAGGCCGGCCGCCAGGGCACGCAGCAGCAGAGCGCCGCCCGAGGAGACGCCGTGGGCGAACACCGGCCCCACCCCGCCCACCGCGCCGACCACGGCGGCGAGGTCCTCGATCTCGCGCTCCACCGCGTACGGCCCGCCCTCGCCGCTGTCCCCGCGGCCCCGGCGGTCGTAGGACACCCCCGTGAGGCCGTGCGCGGCCAGCGACTGCGCCAGCCCCGCCCAGGTGGCCCGGTCGTTGAAGGCCCCGCCGACGACGACGGCGGCCGGTCCCCTCCCCCACACCTCGTAGGCGATGGCCGTACCGTCCGCCGAGGTCACCTTCTCCATGCCGCCCTCCCGGTTCCATGCTCCCTTTCCGCTCTACCGACCGGGCCGGGCGCCGGAACTCATCGCTCGGCGGCGCGGAGGAATGCCCGCCTTCCCCGCGGTCCGTTCAGCCCAGCGCCAGCACCCGGATCAGCAGCCTCGCTGCCGCCCCGCCGTCCTCCTCGGCCACGGCCAGCGCCCGGGGGACGTCGAGGTCGTCGAGCAGCGCCGCGACGACCGCGTCCCGCGCCACGGCGGCGTCGCCGCTACGCGCCGCGGCCGAGTACAGCCGCTCCAGCCTCACCGCCGCGCCGTCGAGCTGTGCCGGCTCGAAGTCCCACGCCCGGTCCCAACGCCGGTCCAGCAGCAGCAGGCGGATGGTGGCCGGCGGGTGGTCCTCGAGCAGGTCGGCGACCAGGCAGAGGTTGCCCGTGGACTTCGCCATCCGGACGCCGTCCTTGCGCACCGCCCCGACGTGCATCGCCCGACGGGCGAACGGGGCCACGGACGAGGCCGCCTCCACCATCGCGGCCTGGTAGGCGTGGTGCGGAAAGGTGAGGTCCTCGCCGCCGACGAGCACGTCGACGCTCACCCCGAGGGTCGAGGTCGCCATCGCCGCACACTCGGCGTGCCAGCCCGGCCGCCCCCATCCCCACGGGCTGGGCCAGGCGGGGTCCCGCTCCCCCGAGGGCCGCCACACCGGCACGTCGAAGGGGTCGTCGCGCAGCGGGTCGGCGGGGTCGTCGCCGAACTCGGCGGCCAGCTCCAGGGCGCGCGAGCGGTCCAGCCCGCACCGCTCGAAGAGCGCGCCGCCCCGGAAGTACACGTGCCCGTCGCGCACGTAGGCCGCCCCGGTGGCGAGCAGCGCCGCGGCCAGCTGCTGCACCTGCGCCACGTGGTGCCGGGCCCGCGGCTGGTACAGCGGGCGGTGCACCCGCAGCGCCGTCATGTCCCGGTCGAACAGGAACTCCTGGCTGAGCGCGAACTCGTCGTAGTGCCGGCCGCGCAGGTCCGCGGCGCGGGTGAGGGCGTCGTCGACGTCGGTCACGTTGCGGCTGGTGACGACGTCGGCGCCGGCCATCCCGATGACCGCGGCCAGGGCGTCGGCCCAGACGAACGTGGCCGCGTGCCCGAGGTGGGTCACGTCGTAGGGGGTGATCCCGCAGGTGTAGACGCGCGCGGTCCCGAGCACAGGCAGCGGGGCGCCGGCCAGGCGCAGCCCGGCGGTGCGGACCTCGGCGGCCTCCGGATCCGCCACGCGACCGTCGGTTCCGACGACTCCCGGCCACGGCACACGGTGTGGGGTCATGCCCGCATCCTCCCCGCCCGCCGACGCCGCCGGGGGCACCCCCGCCCTCTCACGCCGGGACGAGCACCGACCAGGCGTGGTGCTCCACCCGCCAGGTCCGGGAAGCGACCGCCTCCTGGATCTCCCCGTCCGCGTTGAGCTCCACGGGAGGCCCGGAGAAGGTCACCTCGCGTCCCCGCACGACCAGGACGTCGGGGCGTTCGACGTGCCGTCCGGCGAGCAGGGCCGCGCCGTAGGCGGCGCGGGCCACCGGCCCCGTGGCGGTCGACACGACGACGTCGGCCAGCCCGTCGTCCGGCCGGGCGTCGGGGGCCAGCGGCGTGCCGCCGGCGATCGTGGCCCCGTTGCAGACGGCGACCATGAGGACGCCGGTGCGGCCGTCGGCGGCCCAGCCCGCCTCCTCGGAGGCGGCCACCTCGCCGTCGACCTCCACCCGGAGGTGCCAGCCGGAGTTGGAGACGCCGGCGAGCGCCGCGCCGAGCGGGAAGGCGGCGGTGCCCAGCGCACCCTTGAAGCGCATGGCCTCGGCCCCGGCCCGGGCGCCGAGCCCGACGTGGACGGCGTTGACCACCAGCCCGCCGTCGTCGCCGCGCAGCAGGTCCAGGGCGCGCGGGGTCCCGCCCAAGGCCGCGGCGGCGCCCTCGGCCGGGTCCAGCGGCAGCCCGAGGGAGCGGGCCAGGTCGTTGCCGGTGCCGCGCGGGATGATGCCGAGGGGCTCGGCCGGATCCAGTCCCCCGACCCGGTCGAGGGCCCGCACCACGGCGTGCACGGATCCGTCGCCGCCCATGACGACCAGCCGGCGGCCCGCGCGGCCGGCCACCGCCTCGACGAGCTCGGCCTCGTCCGCGGTCCGGGCCACGGTGACCTCGGCCCCGGTCCGCAGCACGGCCAGCGCCGCCTCCACCGACTCGTCGTCGGTGGTTCCGGCGGCCCCGTTGACCACCACCAGCAGTCGCCGCATGCCGGCACCTCCTCACTCGCTCTGCACACCGTCGCCCGCCGGGACCGGCCCGAGGGTGCCGGGCACTACAGCTAGCGCCTCCCGGACCGCGCCGCCAACCGGACCAGCTCGGACACCTCCGGCGTGGCGGCCCGCGCCCCGGCCGCCAGGAAGGAGTGCTGGAGGACCTCGTTGAGGCGGCTGCGGGACATCATGTCGTTGCCCATGACCTCCTGCTCGGCCGCTCCCGGGGTGAAGACCAGCGCCCTGACCCCCGAGGCCTGCAGCGCGCTGACCTCGCGCTTCAGCAGCCGGGCGGAGTGCCGGCGGGACGCGGCGTAGATGTCCGGACGCAAGCCGGCCGGACCGCTCATCGGGGAGATGACGACCACGACGTCGAGCCCGTGACCGCGCAGGATCGCTGCGTTGGTCGGCGAGTGCACGCCGCCGTCGACGTAACTGTGCCCGCCGATCTGCACCGGGGCGAAGTAGCCCGGCACCGCACAGGAGGCCGCGACCGCCAGGTGGATCGGCGCCGGAGGCGCGCCCGGACGGCCGAACACCACGCGCCGGCCGTCGCGTCGGCGCACCGCGCAGATCCACAGATCGGGCGTGGGCCACTCCGGCCGCTCCAGCTCGCGAAGCGCGGCCAGCTGCTCGCTGACGTCGTGCCGTCCCGGGGCCACCAGGGACATCCCGGCCGCGAACGGCCGGAACCGCCACGGCCGGGTCAGGGCCCGCTGCACCATGTGCCGGCCGGGGAGCCCCATGGGGCGGCGCAGCAGGTGCAGCACTCGGAAGGGGGCGAGCTCCGGGACGGGGGTGACCGCCATCTGCCGCAGCACGTCGTCGTCGCCCGACAGCGGGGCCTTCACCGTCCAGGCGGCGAGGTCCTCCGCCGAGACGCCGAGTCGCAGCAGCGTGCCGGTGATCGAGCCGGCCGAGGTGCCCACGATCATGTCGACGGCGCGGGCGTCGAAGCCGAAGTCGTGCTGGAGGACCGCCAGCACGCCCGCGTGGTAGGCCTGGCCGACGACGCCCCCGGCCCCCAGCACCAAGCCGACGCGGGTCATGGGAGGAGTCTGCCGCCCGCACCGCGGGTCGAGGCCCTCGGGGCGGACCGCCTCACGTCCGAACGCGACCCGGCCCGCTGCGGGAATCCGGCCCGTCGTCGTGCCTATTGCTGCCGCGGGTGGGCGGGAGAACCATTCGGAGCGCCCCACAGGCGCCGCCACGGCAGGGATGACCCATGACACCCACCCCGAACGCGACTCCCCCGTCGTCGCCGGAGCGACGACGCATCCGCCTGTGGGGTCCGGGGGCCGCCCGGGCATTGCGCAGAGGGAGCGGCCGCGCCGAGCCCGTCGCCAGCCAGGAGGGAAGGAGAGCCATGTCCGCGGACATCTGGAACTTCCGCGACGACCAGCCGATTCACAGCGGGGACGTCGACCTGTCCGGGTTCGAGGTCGTGGGACGCGACGGCTCGATCGGCGTCGTGGACAAGGCGACGAACAAGGTGAGCGCCAGCTACCTGATCATCGACACCGGCGACTGGCACCCCGGCCACCAGATCATCCTGCCCGCGGGCACGGTCGAGCGGATCGACCCCGACAAGCGGATCCTCCGCGTGGACCGCACCCGCAAGGAGATCGAGGAGGCGCCGGACATGACGCCGGCGGACCTGCGGACCGCGCGCTTCCAGGACCGACTGTCGGGCTACTACCACGGGCTGTACGACACCGGCCTCTAACCGGGCCGCCGGGGACGGCGCGGACCCGGCGATACTGTTCCCGTGACGACGGCTCGGCGTGCTCCCTCCCGCGCTCTGCTCGTCACCGAGCCGCCCCGGGCCGGGGTCGACCTCGCCGCCCTCCTCGCCACCTGGCCCGTGCTCGCCACGGCGCGCCGCGGGGACGGCCACCCGGTGCTGATCCTGCCGGGGCTGCTCACCGGCGATCCCGCGACGCTGCTGCTGCGCAACGTCCTGCGGGCACTCGGCCACAACGTCTTCGGCTGGAGCCTGGGGACCAACCGGGGGCCGACGGGCCGCGTCGTCCAGGAGCTGCGCGCGCAGCTGGATCGGCTGCACCGCGACACCGGACGGCGGGTGAGCCTCGTCGGCTGGAGCCTGGGCGGCCTGTACGCCCAGGAGCTGGCCCGGGCCCGTCCGGGCAGCGTGCGCGGCGTGATCACCCTGGGCACTCCGGTCGGCCGGCGGGTGCGGTGGGTGTCGAACGTGTCCCGGCTCGTCGACCGCAGCCCGTGGCTGCCGGGCGCCGCCGCGGAGCTGCCGCGGGCGTGGGCCGAGCCGGGGTCGCTGCGGGTGCCCGCCACGTCGGTCTACAGCCGGTCCGACGGGATCGTCGACTGGGCCGCCTGCCGGTACCCGCTGCGGCCGCGCCGGGAGAACGTCGAGGTGCGGGGCAGCCACCTCGGGCTCGCCCACAACCCGGCGGTGCTCTGGCTGCTCGCCGACCGGCTGGGAACCCCCGAGGCGGCCTGGAAGCCGTTCCGGCCGCCGGTGGCGCTGCGCCCGTTCTTCCCGCGCGGGCGCCCGGAAGAGGCGGTCGGACGGGCCGTCCACCGGCGCCGCTGAGATCCGCCGGCCCGGGCGGGTCGGGTGGTGACGCTGAGCACAGTGGGCCGGATGGGGTCGTCCATCGGCGGCGCAGCGGCCCGCCTCGGCCGTCTGGCGCGGGAACGTGGTCAGACTCCACCCATGCGCCTTGCGGTGTGCTCCTCCAAGGGCGGGGTCGGCAAGACGACGACCGCCGCCAACCTCGCCGTCGCGCTCGGGCGCCACGGCCGTGTGCTCGCGGTCGACGTCGATCCGCAGGACAGCCTCGGGCGGGCGTTCGGCGTCGTGGCCAAGGGACGCGACGACAGCCTCGCCGCCCTCCTCGACGACCCCCTGACCGAGGCCCGCGCGGTCGTCCGGCACGACGTCGCCCCCGGCGTCGACCTGCTGCCGGCGCACCCGGCGCTGGAACCGGCGGCGGTGCAGCTGGCCGCCAACGGCGGCCTGATCACCAGCATCCGGCGGGCACTGCGGCCGCTGCTGGCCGACTACGACCACGTCGTGCTGGACACCCGGGGTGACCTGGGCGGTCTCACCCTCGCCGCGGTCTGCGCCGTCGACGCCGTGCTGACCGTGTTCACCAGCGACCCCGGCTCGGCGCTCGGCGTCGCCCGCGTCGCCGCCTTCGTGGAGCAGCACCGGGAGTACGAGAACACCTCCGCCCGCCTCGTGGGCGTCGCCTGCGTGGCGTGGGACCCGCGCGGCCGCGCCGCCCGGGAGGTCGCCGGCGCGCTCGAGGGCACCGGCCTGCCGCTCCTCGGCACCCGCATCCCGCTGTCCCGGCGGATCCCGACGAGCACGCTGGCCAAGCTGCCCGTCGTCCTGTCCTCCCCCACCAGCCCGGTGGCGTCCGCGTTCGTGGCGCTCGCCGACGAAGTGCTCACTGCAGCGGAGAGGGTCGCCGCATGACCGCCACCGACCGCCCCACCCCCCGGGCCGCGCGTCCGCGCGCCATGCGGGACGACCTCCTGCAGGACCTCCGCCTGGCCGCCCCCGTGCCGGTCGCCCCGCCGGCCGCCGAGTGTTCGCCGGCCGCGGGCAGGACCCCCGCCGCGGGCCGGGCCCCCGCCGCGGATAAGACCCCGGCCGCGGCCCGCACGACGGAGCGGCCGGTGGAGCGACCGCGGCCGCTGGAGGTCCGGGCGCCGGGGGTCGAACTGCGCCTGACGCTGCAGCGCTGGTCGACACCGCGGGTGCAGGCTGCGACGGGCGCCTGGGGCGTGGTCCTCAGCGCCGGGCCGCTGCGGTTCTCGCTCACGTTCTCGGGACGCTGAGCCGGACGGTCACCCGCCCGCCGGGGCGGCGCCGGGCGCCCCGATCAGCGGGACAGGCTGAGGTCCTCGTCCGCCCTCGACCGGGCGCGGCCGCGCAGCAGACCCACCCCCAGGGTGATCATCCCGGCCACGAGCACGACCGCCCCGACGTAGGCGACGTTGACCAGGGCGTTCGGCTCGGTCGCCGACGGGTCGAGCACCGAGAGGAAGAAGGCCAGCGGCAGGAGCACCGCGGCGGCCGGGAAGGCCAGCCGGACGAACCACCGCGCCCCCTCGGCCAGGCTCGTCTCGTCGACGTAGCGCAGCGCCACCAGCGACAGGACGAGCAGCACGCCCGCGTGCGCGTGCCCGGCCCGCCACAGGTCCTGGCGGAGCGGGTTGGCGGCGTAGGCCGGGTCGCTCACCAGCAGGGACAGGATGCTGACCCCGCCGAGGACGACCGTGGGCAGGACGATGAGCAGTACTCCGGCCACCCGCCGGGAGGCCGCGGTCACCGGGCACCGTCCCCGGAGCCGGTCGAGCGATCCATGTCAGCCCTCCACTCCTCGGTCGCGACCGATCGGGTGCTGACCGAACAGTAGGCACGACGCCGTCGATCGGGACCGGGCGAGCGCCCGCGTTTCCGGAACTTTCGCGTCCGGCTCCCGGCGCAGGGTTCAGCCCGGGTGCCGCGGAAGCTGCACCGGACCGGCGGGACGGTGTGCGCTGCGGACCATCGCGACCCCCTCCGGCAGGCCCTCCAGCCGGCCGCCGAGCTCGTCGACGGTCAGCGTCACCCGCTGCCCGCCCAGCGGGAGGTCGCGGACCCGGATCGGGCCGTAGCGGTCGGGCCAGGCCGGGTCGAACCACACCTCCCCCACCGTCCGGGGCTCCAGCCGCAGCAGCAGGCGCACGGCCTGGATGGGAGCGGCCGCCGCCCACGCCTGGGGCGAGCACGACGTCGGGTAGGGCACCGGCGAGCGGTACTCGGACCGGTCGAACCCGCAGAAGAGCTCCGGCAGCCGGCCGCCGAACGCCACGGCCGCGTCCAGCAGCGCAGTGGCGATCCGCTGGGCCTCCTCCACGAAGCCGTAGCGCATCAAACCGGTGGCCACCAGCACGCTGTCGTGCGGCCACACCGAGCCGTTGTGGTAGCTCATCGGGTTGTAGGCGCCCATGGACGACGCCAGCGTCCGCACCCCCCAGCCGGTGAACATCTCCGGCGACAGGAGGTGCTCGGCGACCTGCTCGGCCTTGTCCTCGTCGACGATCCCGCTCCACAGGCAGTGGCCGATGTTGGAGGTCAGCGCGTCGACCGGGCGCTTGTCGCCGTCCAGGGCGACGGCGAACCAGCCGCGCTCGGGCAGCCAGAACCGCTCGTTGAACGCGCGCCGCAGGGCCTCCGCCCGTGCGGCCCAGTGCGCCGCGCCCGCCCGGTCACCGGCGGCCACGGCCAGGTGCGACCGCGCCGAGTAGGCCGCGTACACGTAGCCCTGCACCTCGCACAGCGCGATCGGGGTCCGCGGAATGGTGCCGTCGGCGAAGTTGACGCCGTCCCAGGAGTCCTTCCAGCCCTGGTTGAACAGGCCGGCCTCGGTGCTGCGCTGGTACTCCACGAAGCCGTCGCCGTCCCGGTCGCCGTACTGCTCGATCCAGGCCAGCGCGCGGTCGGCCGCCGGCAGGAGCGCGTCCACCCGCTCGGAGGCGATGCTCCACCGCCGCAGCTCCCCGAGGACCTCCACGAACAGCGGGGTGGCGTCGACCGTGCCGTAGTAGACGTTGCCGCCGCCGCGGGACAGGGGGAAGTCGGCGCCCAGCCGGGTCTCGTGCAGGATCCGCCCCGGCTGCTCCTCGGTCAGCCGATCCTCGGTGCGACCCTGCATGCGGGCGAGCATCGTCAACGTGCCCAGGGCCAGGCTCGGGTCCAGGGGCAGGGCCATGTACGACGTGAGCAGCGAGTCCCGGCCGAAGAGCGCCATGAACCACGGGGCTCCGGCGGCGACCGCCACCTCCTCGGGGTGGTCGGGGTCGTGCAGCCGGAGGGCACCGAGGTCCTCCATGCTCTGCCGGAGGACCATCCGCAGCCCGGGGTCGTCGGTCTCCACGAAGGGGCTGCCGGCGCGCCACCGGCGCAGCCGCCGCGCGGGGTGCGCCTCCTCCGGCGGCCGGCCGACCGGGAAGGCGGGGTGGATCTCCCGGCCGTCGACGCTCGGCACGACCAGCACGCTGGTCTCCCAGCTGGTCCGCGGCGCCAGGTGGACGTCGAAGAGCAGCTCGTTGCCCTCCGCGGCGGCACCGTCGGCGCTGACCCGGCACCCCCGCGAGCCGCCGTCGGCGCGGAGCTCGAAGAGGAGGGCCCCGCCGTCCTGGGTCACCGACCTCCGCCGATGGACGTCGACCCGGCCCTCCTTGACCGCGAACAGGTCGGCGAAGTCGCTGTCGACGTGCAGGTGGACGGTCGTGGCCAGCGGCCGGCTGCCGAGGTTGACCAGCCGGAGGTCCTCCCGCATCCCCTCGCCGACGAAGCGGCGGCGCTCCAGGAGCACCTCCGTCGAGGATGCCTCGGGCAGGGCCCGCGCGAGGAAGGTGGCGCAGAAGGGCTCCGGCCGCAGCACGGTGAGGACCTGCAGCGGGCAGTTGTCGAGCCGCAGCCGCCAGGCCGACACGATCCGGGTGTCCCGGAAGAACAGCCCCTCCGGCCCGTCGGCCCGCAGGTCGCCCGAGGGCGGGCCGACGCAGAAGGTGGAGCCCTCGACCAGCGTGACCCCCTGGCCGGCGGAGGTCGGCGGCTCGGTCTCGGGGGCGGGCTCGTCGACGACGCCGAACGAAGCCTCGTCCGCTGAGGTCATGACCGCTCCTGTGCCGCACGGACGCGAGCGGGCAGTGGTGCCCGGCCCGCACTGGCCGCTCAGTGCCCTCCGGAGCCGTCCTCAACCGTCCGTGCCGCCCCGTCGAGGTCCGGCGCGGGCGTGGCACCCCGGAGCGCACGCTCGCCGGGCCGACCCTTGGCGTCCTCCCGCGGGCCCCCTAGCCTGCCGGGGGAGGCGGTACGAAAGCGGCCGGAATGGGCCGCCCGGCAGTCAGCGGTCCCGCTCCTGAGCCTCGGGAGCGCCCGTCGAGGAGTTACCCGTGCGCGTCGGCGTCATCGCCCCTCCTTGGCTCCCCGTCCCGCCGCCGGCCTACGGCGGCATCGAGGCGCAGGTCCACGACCTGGCCCGCGGCCTGACCGACGCCGGGCACGACGTGGTCCTCGCCGCGCCGCCCGGCAGCACGTGCCCGGTCCCCCGGATCGGGGGCGTGGCCCCGGCCCCGGGGGTGCCCATGGGGGACGGCGCCACGGAACTGGCTCACGTCGTCCACGCCTACGGCGCACTCGGGGACGTGGACCTCGTGCACGACCACACGCTGGCCGGCCCCCTGTACCGGCACCGCCCCGCCGAGCTGCCCGTGGTCAGCACCTGCCACGGCTCGTTCGACGGCACGCTCGGCGCGGCGTACCGGGCCATGGCGACCGACGTCTTCCTGGTGGCCATCTCCGCCGCCCAGGCCTCGGCGGCCGGTGACGTCCCGTTCGCGGCGATGATCCACCATGGGCTCGACGTCGACGCGGTGCCGGTCGGCCCGGGAAGCGGCGGCTACGTGTGCTTTCTCGGCCGGATGAGCCCCGACAAGGGCGTCCGGGAGGCCATCCTGATCGCCCGGTCGGCCGGGATGCCCCTGAAGATCGCGGCGAGGATTCGCCCCGGCAGCGAGCAGCAGTACTTCGAGGAATGCATCCGCCCGCTCCTGGGCGGGGAGGTGGAGTTCCTCGGCGAGGCCGGAGCGGCCGCCAAGTACGAACTGCTCGGCGACGCCGTCGCGCTGCTCAACCCCATCCGGTGGTGCGAGCCGTTCGGGCTGGTGATGATCGAGTCCCTGGCGGCCGGCACCCCCGTCGTCGCCACCCCCCGGGGCTCGGCGCCGGAGATCGTCGAGGACGGCGTGACCGGCTTCCTGCGCGAGCTCGCACACCTCCCCGACGCGCTGCTCCGCGTGGCCGAGCTGGACCGCGCCGCGTGCCGGGCGGCGGCCGAGACCCGGTTCAGCGCCGAGCGGATGGTCGCCGAGCACCTGGCGCTCTACCGGGAGGTCGTGGCCGGCCGGGAGCAGGGAGGCAGGTGCTCCGCCCGCCTACAGGCGGCGGGGGTGCCGGCGACCCGGCTCCCGGACGACGTCCTCGCCCCGGCCGCCGGGCTGCCGCTCGCGCGCTCCCCCGGCCTGGCCGCGCCGTCGTCCGGGCCACCGGCCGGGCCCTGATCGGCCGCCCGGGCGTGGCCCGGAGACCCCGGTGCAGGCGGCCCCACTCACGCGGGTTCAGGCGGGCCGACGGGCGGTGCCCAGCACGTGTGGCGTGGACGGCTGGGGAACGCGGGTCTCGGGAAAGCGCAACCGGCGCAGCCGCGAAACCTCGAACCCCGCCTGTTCGATCAGGCCGACCGGATCGGTGGCGGTGTGACACCCACCGGTCAGCCATGGCCACACCGTGGCGTCGGCCAGCCGCTGCACGGCCCGCAGAACGGGCGTCTCAGCGCGGGTGTGCTCGAGGAAGGCCAGCACCCCACCCGGCCGCAGCACCCGGGCGACCTCGGCCAGCGCGCGGCCGCGGCCCGGCAGCGAGCACAGCACCAGGCAGAGCACCGCGGCGTCGCAGCCGGCGTCGGGCAGCGGCAGTGCCTCGGCGGTGCCGGCCACCACGGTGACCGGCACCGGTGCGGTCGCCGCCGTCCGGGTGGCCAGCGCGCGCAGGTGGGGCTCGGGTTCGACCGCGGTCACCTGAGTCACTGCCCCCGGGTAGTGCGCGAAGTTGCGCCCGTCGCCGGCGCCGATCTCCACCACCGACCCGGACAGGGCGGCGAGCAGCTCGGTGCGCAGCGCGGCCAGGCCTTCACGGTCCATCGCCTCGCTGATGGCCGCGTAGAAGCGGCTGAACACCGGTCGGGGCCGGTCGGCCGCCACTCCGGGGTTTGGTGAGGCGTCTCGATCGGTCACCGGGCTGCTCCCGCCTGGGCGAGGTGGCCGCAACGGCCGACCCGAGCAGCCCGTCGACCGCCTACGTGTGCTTCGCCCACACGGAGGCGCCCTGCCAGTCGACGGCCACGACCGGCTCGTCCCCGACGACCCACGCGTCGTGTCCCGGAGGCAGCGACACGACGTCCCCCGGTCCGGCATCGACCTCGGTGCCGTCGGCCATCACGACGTGGATGCGCCCGGAGACCTGGTACTGCTGGTGCGGCGCCTGGCACAGGTCCGTCCCGGCCACCGGCTTGACGTCCTGTGACCACCGCCATCCCGGCTGGAGGGTGATCTTGCCGACCTGGGCACCGCCGGCGAGGTTGAGCAGTTCCATGCGCCAGTTGCCACCCTCACGGACCTCGTCGGGCTTGTCGAACGACTTCTGTTCCAACGGCTGAGCCACCGTGCATCCCCCTCTCCCGGACTCGCGCTTCCGGCGCTCCCAGTTGTCCTCGCAGCGCCCTGCCCGGTCAACCCCCTCCGCCACGCCCCGACGCCCATGAGCTCGAGGACCTGTCCTCGTGCCGTCCGCCGGCCCCGGCGGGATACCGTTCGGTCCCGGCTTCGGGCAGATTCCGCGGTGTATGGCCTGCTCAGCGGCCCGGAACTGTCATACCCCGGCCCTAGGTTGGGGTCATGTCGGTAGCCGGGCGGTTCGCGATCGGGGTGTCGGTGGTCCCGGTCGACGAGGGGCCGCCGTCGGCGCTGGAGCTGGCCGATCCGGAGTACGGG
>DATAAV010000452.1:0-11497 GCA_036259935.1 Geodermatophilus sp.
CGGCCCAGCGGTCCCCGGGCGCGCACCTCGTCGGCCGCCCACGGCGTGCGGACGGCGATCATCCCGCAGCCGATGTCGACGCCGACCGCCGCCGGGATGATCGCGCCCTTCGTCGGCAGCACCGACCCCACCGTGGCGCCCTTGCCCAGGTGGGCGTCGGGCATCAGCGCCACGTAGGGGTGCACGAACGGCAGGGAGGCGGTGCGCTCGGCCTGCCGGAGGGTCTCGGCGTCGAGGATGCTGGCCCAGTTCAGCAGGCGGTCGGAGAGGCGTTCCACGCTCCGAGTCTGCGGCGGCGGTGAGCGCCGCGCTCACCCCAGGGCCAGCAGGCGCTGCACGAAGGGGTCGACGGCGTCCCGGACGCCGGTGTTGACGTACAGGAACCACACCGCGGCGGCCAGGAACAGCGGGGCGAGCACCGCCTTCTCCAGCAGCGTCCCGGTGCGCAGGGGGAGCAGTTCGATCCGGCAGCGGCGGACCAGCCAGACCAGCGGCACCGGCACGCCCGCGGTGGTGACGGCGTCCCCGGCGATGTGGGTCAGCACGCCGAGGGCGACGGCCCACGGCAGCCAGCCCGGGCCGGGGCTGTGGTCCAGCAGCAGCCACGCGCCGCCCCAGGACAGCAGCAGGTTCCCGACGACGGTGTTCTCCGCGCGCCCGGGGATGACGAAGTGCAGCGCCCGCAGCGCCAGCCCGATGGCCAGGGCGAGCAGCAGCAGGCTGGACCAGAACGCTCCGGCGGCCGCCACCGCCAGCAGGCCGAACGCCACCGGCGCCAGGATCGCGTCGTGAGTGCCCCAGCGGTGGCCCTGGGCGAGCCGGCCGATCGCCCCCGAGGGCACGTCGGTGACCGGACCCCACATGTCCGAGACGGTCGAGCCGGTGTGGTCCAGGTCGGGCAGCATCGCGAACCCGCCGACTGCGGCCACCCACGCGACCTGGGCGACGGGGCCCTCCAGCGGCGCCCAGGGCAGCGTCGCGGCGCCCACGGCGAGCCCGGAGAGAGCGTGCGAGTGACCCAGCACCTACCCAGCGTCCCGCCGCCACGCCGGATCCGGGCGGAGGCGGCGGCGTGGCGGCGTGTCACACCCGGTGGCACCGATCCCGGCGGGAGGCCTTCGGCCCCCGCGCCGGGATCGCGGTGCTACTCCTCGGTGTCGTCGTCCGCGCCGCCGCGGGCCAGCCAGGTGGCCAGCCGCTCGACGGGCACCTCGAAGTCCGGGTACTGGTCGACGAACGCCTGCATCTGGTCGGCCAGCCAGCCGAGGGTCACCTGCTCCTCGCCCCGCCGGTCGGCCAGCTCCTCCAGACCCCGATCGGTGAAGTACACGGCTCTCAGCGGGCGAAGGCCTGCCCGACCAGCTCCCGCTGCTCCACCTCGTGCACCTTCGCCGAGCCCACGGCCGGGCTGGCCGACGCCCGCCGGCTCACCCGGCGCAGGGAGCGGCCCGCCGGCAGGTGGTCGGGCAGGTTCACCGCCATGAACTGCCAGGCGCCCATGTTCGCCGGCTCCTCCTGCACCCAGACGACGTCCGAGGCGTTCGGGTAGCGCTCGAGCGCCTGCCGGACCTGCTCGCCCGGCAGCGGGTAGAGCTGCTCGACCCGGAGGATCGCGGTGTCGGCGGTGCCGTCGGCCTCCCGCTGCGCCATCAGGTCGTAGAACACCTTGCCGCTGCACAGCAGCACCCGCCGCACCGCGCCGTCGTCGAGCGGCTCGCCGCCGACGCCCGGGTCGAGCAGGACGGGCCGGAACGACTCCTCGGTGAACTCGGCGACCGGGCTGACCGCCGCCTTGGCCCGCAGCAGCGACTTCGGCGTGAAGACGACCAGCGGCCGGTGCACGTCCGACAGCCCCTGACGGCGGAGCAGGTGGAAGTAGTTGCCCGGGGTCGTGCAGTTGGCGACGGTCATGTTGTTCTCCGCGCACAGCTGCAGGAACCGCTCGATGCGGCCGCTGGAGTGGTCGGGGCCCTGCCCCTCCAGGCCGTGCGGCAGCAGCAGGGCGACGCCCGAGCGCTGCCCCCACTTGGCCTCGCCGGAGCTGATGAACTCGTCGATGATCAGCTGCGCGCCGTCGACGAAGTCACCGAACTGCGCCTCCCACAGGACGAGCGCCTTCGGGTTGGCCACCGAGTAGCCGTACTCGAAGCCGACGGCCGCGTACTCGCTGAGCAGCGAGTCGTAGACGAAGAACTTCGCCTGGTTCTCCGCCAGGTGGGCCAGCGGGGTGTACTCCGCGGCGTTCCGCCGGTCGATGAGCACCGAGTGGCGCTGCACGAACGTGCCCCGGCGGGAGTCCTGGCCGGCCAGCCGGACCGGGACCCCTTGCATGAGCAGCGAGCCGAAGGCCAGCAGCTCGCCCATCGCCCAGTCGATGTCGCCCTCGCTGACCATGGCCGCCCGGCGCTCCAGCAGCCGCTTGAGCTTCGGGTGCGGGGTGAAGTCCGGCGGCAGCGAGACGTGCGCGTCGCCGATCGCCTTGAGGACCTCGGTGGTGATCGCCGTGGCGACGGTGGACTCCTGCGGCGTGCGCGGGTCCATCACCGGCTCGGGCTTGGAGGTGTCGCGGGCGTCGTGCGTCTCCGCGAAGGCCCGCTCCAGCTGGTCGCGGTAGTCCTTCAGCGCTTCCTCGGCCTCCTGCAGGGTGATGTCCCCGCGGCCGATCAGCGCCTCGGTGTACAGCTTCCGGACCGAGCGCTTGCGGTCGATGATGTCGTACATCAGCGGCTGGGTCATCGACGGGTCGTCGCCCTCGTTGTGCCCGCGCCGGCGGTAGCAGATCAGGTCGATGACGACGTCCTTCTTGAACGCCTGCCGGTAGTCGACCGCCAGCCGCGCCACCCGCACGCACGCCTCGGGGTCGTCGCCGTTCACGTGGAAGACCGGAGCGCCGATCATCCGCGCGACGTCGGTCGAGTAGAGGCTCGAGCGGGCCGCGGCCGGGCTGGTGGTGAACCCGACCTGGTTGTTGATGACCACGTGCACGGTGCCGCCGGTGCGGTAGCCGCGCAGCTGGGAGAGGTTCAGGGTCTCCTGCACCACGCCCTGGCCGGCGAAGGCGGAGTCGCCGTGCAGCAGGACCGGCAGCACGGTGAAGCCGTGCTCGCCCTTGTCGATCATGTCCTGCTTGGCCCGCACGATGCCCTCGAGCACCGGGTTGACCGCCTCCAGGTGGGAGGGGTTGCTGGTCAGCGAGACGGCGATCTCCCCGTCCCCGAACGGGTTCTTGAAGGTCCCCTCGGCGCCGAGGTGGTACTTGACGTCACCGGAGCCCTGCACCGTGCTGGGGTCGATGTTGCCCTCGAACTCGCCGAAGATCTTGGCGTAGCTCTTGCCGAGCACGTTGGCGAGCACGTTGAGCCGGCCGCGGTGGGCCATGCCGATGGCGACCTCGTCGAGGCCGTGGTCGGTGCCGGCGATGAGCACCTCGTCCAGCAGCGGGATGACCGACTCGCCGCCCTCGAGGCTGAACCGCTTCTGGCCCACGTACTTGGTCTGCAGGAAGGTCTCGAACGCCTCAGCGGCGTTGAGCCGGCCCAGGACGTGCTTCTGCTTCTCCCGGTCGGGCTGCTGGGCCTTGACCTCGACCCGCTTCTGGATCCACTCGCGTTCCTCGGGGTCGGTGATGTGCATGTACTCCACGCCGACGGTGCGGCAGTAGGAGTTGCGCAGCACGCCGAGGATGTCGCGCAGCGCCATCATGCGCTCGCCGGCGAACCCGCCCACGGGGAACTTGCGGTCGAGGTCCCACAGGGTCAGGCCGTGCTCGAGGATGTCGAGGTCGGGGTGGCTGCGGACCCGGAACTCGAGCGGGTCGGTGTCGGCCATGAGGTGGCCGTTGCGCCGGTAGGACTCGATGACCTCGATGACCCGGGCTTCCTTGTCGATCTGCCCCTCGCGGCTGATCCGCACGTCGGGCATCCACCGCACCGGCTCGTACGGGACCCGCAGCGAGCGGAAGACGCCGTCGTAGAAGCCGTCCTCGCCCAGCAGCAGCTGGTGGATCCGGCGCAGGAAGTCGCCGGACTCCGCGCCCTGGATGATGCGGTGGTCGTAGGTCGAGGTCAGTGTGATGATCTTCGACACGGCCATGTCGGCGAGCGCGTCGGGGTTCATCCCCTGGAACTCCGCCGGGTACTCCATCGCGCCGACGCCGATGATCGCGCCCTGCCCGGCGGTCAGCCGCGGCACCGAGTGGTTCGTGCCGATCGTGCCCGGGTTGGTCAGGCTGATCGTGGTGCCGGAGAAGTCCTCGAGGGTCAGCTTGCCCGCGCGGGCGCGGCGGATGATGTCCTCGTAGGCGCCCCAGAACTGGGCGAAGTCCATCGCCTCGGCGGCCTTGATCGAGGCCACCACCAGGGAGCGGGAGCCGTCGGCCTTGGGCAGGTCGATGGCCAGGCCGAAGTTGACGTGCTCGGGCTGCACGAGGGTCGGCTTGCCGTCGGCCTCGGCGAAGGCACTGTTCATGTTCGGGAAGTCGTCCAGCGCCCGGACCAGCGCGTAGCCGATCAGGTGGGTGAACGAGACCTTCCCGCCGCGGGCGCGGGCCAGGTGGTTGTTGATGACGATGCGGTTGTCCGCCAGCAGCTTGGCCGGCACCGCGCGCACGCTGGTCGCCGTCGGGACGGTCAGCGACGCGTTCATGTTCTTGACAACGCTGGCCGCGGCACCCCGTAGCGGGGTCCGCTTGGGGCCCTCGCCGTCCCCGGACGGCGCCGCCTTCGCGGCCGGCTTGGCGGCGGGCGCGGCCGGCTCCTGGCGGGCGGTGCGCTCGGCGGCCCGGGCGACCACGGTGGCCTCCGTCTTCTCCTCGACGGGGGTGGCCCGGGTCGGCGTCGCGGCAGCCGGCGCGGGCTCCTGCTGCGGAGCGGGGGCCTGCTGCGGCGCGGGCGCCTTCTCCTGGGCGGGGGCCGGGGCGGCGTAGGAGGTGGCCTCCTGCTCCGGGGCCGCCGCGCCGGGGCCGTTCGGGGACGGCTCCGGCCGCTCCCGGTCGTCGCTCGCGGCCACCGGACTGCCCGGCCGGTAGTCGGCGAAGAAGTCGTGCCACGCCTGGTCCACGCTGGAGGGATCGGCGAGGTACTGCTGGTACATCTCCTCGACCAGCCACTCGTTGGTGCCGAAACCCGCCACGGCTGAGGAGGAGGGGGTGGAGGACGGCCGGGATGAGCTCACGCTTGACACGGGGTCGAGTGCCTTCTTCGTCGTCGGTGGACGTCTCTGGACCGGGGCTGGAGTCTACGCCCGTCCCCCTCGCCCGACCTCCCGTCAGGCGGCCGCCCGTTCCAGGGGAGCGGCCCGGGCGGCGGCCGGTCAGTCGGTGGCGCCCGCGGCGGCGAGCAGATCGGCCAGCGAGTCGTGCACCGTCGCCTGACCTGCGGGGTCGCGGCGGCTGCGGGCAGCCGACACGCGGCTGATGTCCAGGGCGCTGGCGCCGTCGCTGGTGGTGGCGTTGACGTCGGCCCCCGCGGCCAGCAGCTCCCGCACGACCCCGGGCGCGTCGTCGGTGCGCCGGGCGGCCACGGCGGCGTGCAGCGGGACGCGGCCGGTGTCGGGGTCGCGCCGGTCGACGTCGGCGCCGGCGGCCAGCAGCAGGCGGACCACCTCCGGCCGTGCCGCACCCGCGGCGGCGTGCAGCGCCCCGCCGTCGGCGTCCGCGCCGCGCTCCAGCAGCAGCCGCACCGCCGCGCCGGCGCCGCCGTAGGCGGCCCACGTGAGGAGGTCCACGCCCGTGACCGGGTCGGCCAGGGGCGCCCCGCGGTCGAGCTCGCGGGCCAGCTGCTCGACGTCGTCGAGGTAGGCCGCGCTGGCCGCGTCCACCGGTGCGCCCAGCTCCCGCAGGAGGACGACCAGGTCGGGGGCGAACTCGAGGGCGACGTGCAGCGGGGTGCGGTCGTGCTCGGTGCGGGCGCCCAGGTCGGCGCCGGCCTCCGCCAGCAGCCGGACGATCTCCGCCCGGTTCTCGGCCACGGCCAGGTGCAGCGGCGTCCAGCCGCGCTCCCCGGCGCGTTCCACCGTGCCCGACAGCAGCCGCGGCGCCTCGGCCACCGCGGACCGGACGGCGTCGACGTCATCGGCGGCGATCAGGCGGCCGAGCCGCGGAGCGGTCATGCGGGTGGTCGTGCGGGTGGTCATGCGGAGATTCCCCCTGTGCGGTGCTCGTTCGGGCTCGGGCGGGCGGTCGTGCGGACGGTCGGACGACGTCGCGGCGGACGGCGAGCAGGGTGCCCAGCAGGGCGGCGAGGAGACCGTAGCCGAGCGGCAGGGCGCCCCCTGGCAGGCCCGGGGGAGGCCCGGCCCCGAGCGCACCCAGGTGAACGGCCGGTTGCGGCGGTGATGCCCTGCGTCGCACCCGGGCGGGGGAGGCTCGTGACCCCTGGCACATCCGGTACCGGCGGTCACATACAGTGCGCGCGACGAGCGGGCCTCCGGGCCCGCGCCCGGGCAGGTCAGCGCGGCACGGACGCGCGGACGAGCGAAGCGAGGAGAGCACGTGAGTCCCTACCGCACGGTCGTCGTCGGCACCGACGGCTCGGAGTCCTCGCTGCGCGCGGTGGCCCGGGCCGGGACCCTGGCCGGCGCCTGCGAAGCGACGCTCGTCGTGGCCTGCGCCTACCTGCCCACCGAGGACGACGACCGCGAGTTGGCCCGCGCCCGCGACGTGCTGGGCGACGAGGCCTACCAGGTCGTGGGCTCCTCGCCGGCCGAGGAGAAGGTCCGCACCGCCGCCGAGCACGCGCTCGCCGCCGGCGCCGGCCAGGTGCGCACGGCCGCGGTGCTCGGCTCGCCGGTCGAGGCGCTGCTCGACGTCGTCCGCCGGGAGCAGGCCGACCTGCTCGTCGTGGGCAACCGCGGGCTGAACAGCATCAAGGGGCGGCTGCTCGGCTCGGTGCCCGCCGACGCCACCCGGCGTTCGGCCTGCGACGTGCTGGTCGTGCACACCACCGACTGAGGGAACCCACGGGATCGGCATGGACCAACCCGGGTCGACCCCGGGCCCGGACGCCCGGGAGGCGCTGGAGCGGCTGCTGCTCGGCGGGCAGCGCCGCTACACGCGCCTGCAGGTGGCCGCGATGGCGGGGATGCCGTCCGAGCGCACCCAGCGGCTGTGGCGGGCGCTGGGCTTTCCCGACGCCGCGGACGACGATCCCGTCTTCACCGACGCCGACATCGAGGCCCTCGGGATCCTGCGCAGCCTGATCGACACCGGCTTCGTCGACGCCTCGACCGAGGCCTCCATCGCCCGGGCCATGGGACAGGCGCTGTCGCGGCTGGCCGACTGGCAGACCGACATGCTCGCCGAGGTCCTCACCCGGGGCGAGGCCGCCGCGGACCGGACCCCGGCGTCCCCCGACGACGCCGTCGCCGCCGCGCGGGTGCTGCTGCCGCTGCTGCGGGACGTGCAGGACTACGTCTGGCGGCGGCACCTGGCCGCCAACGCCGACCGGCTGCTGGCCGCGAGCGGGCCGGGCGACCGGCGGCAGCTCGCCGTCGGGTTCGCCGACCTGGTCGGCTACACCTCGCACAGCCGCGGGTTGGCCGGGCGCGAGCTCGGGGCCATGGTGGAGGACTTCGAGAGCATCGCCGCCGAGGTGATCGCCCGCCACCACGGCCGGGTGGTGAAGACCGTCGGCGACGGCGTCCTCTACACCGCCGCATCCCCGGTCGAGGCCGTGGAGATCGGCCTGGAGCTGCCGGACGCCTGGGCCGCCGAGGACCGCCCGCCGCTGCGGGTGGGCGCCGCCTACGGTGAGGTGCTCACCCACCTCGGCGACGTCTACTCGCCGGTGGTGAACCTGGCCAGCCGGCTGACGTCCCTGGCCCGGCCGGGGACGCTGCTGGTCGACCGGGAGCTCGCCGGTCACCTGCGCGGGCTGCGCCGCTTCCGGGTGCGTCCGCTGCGCCGGGTGTCGGTGCGCGGCTACGAGCACCTCCAGCCGTGGCTGGTGCGGCGGCGTCCGCCCGGGGAGCAGGACATCCCCCTCGAGGGCATGCTCGACGAGATCGCCGACGAGGTCCTCGAGACCGGGCCCGACGAGCCGGCCTGAGCCCGCCGACGGGCCGGGGCGTCCGGCGCCGGATCGGCCTTGGCAGGCTGGTCGGGTGACCGCCACCCTCGTCGCCCGCGGGCTGGCCGCCGGCCACGGTGCCCGCGTGCTCTTCTCCGACCTCGACCTCGTCGTCGCCCCGGGCGACGTCGTGGGACTGGTCGGGGTGAACGGCGCGGGCAAGTCCACGCTGCTGCGCACCCTGGCCGGTGAGCTGCCGGCCGAGTCCGGGAGCATCGCCGTCAGCCCGCCCACCGCCACGGTGGGGCACCTGCCGCAGGAGCGGGACCGCCGCCCCGGGGAGACGGTGCGGGCCGCGCTGGCCCGGCGGACCGGCGTCGCGGCGGCCCAGACGGCTCTCGACGCCACTGCCGAGGCGCTCGCCGCGGGCCGCCCCGGCGCCGACGAGGCCTACGGGGAGGCGCTGGAGCGCTGGCTCGCGCTGGGCGGCGCGGACTTCGACGAGCGCGCGGCGGAGGTGGTCGCCGACGTCGCGCCAGGGGTGGGCCTCGACGCCCCCACCGCGGGGCTGTCCGGCGGGCAGGCGGCCCGGGTCGGCCTGGCCGCGCTGCTGCTCTCGCGCTACGACCTGCTGCTGCTCGACGAGCCGACCAACGACCTCGACCTGGCCGGCCTCGAGCGGCTGGAGCGGTTCGTCACCGGTGCCCGCGGCGGCATCGTGCTGGTCAGCCACGACCGGGAGTTCCTGGCCCGCACCGTCACCCGCGTGGTGGAGCTCGACCTCGCCCAGCAGCTGGTGCGGGTGCACGACGGCGGCTACGACGCCTACCTCGTGGAGCGGGAGATCGCCCGCCGGCACGCGCGCGAGGAGTACGAGGAGTACGCCGAGACCCGCGCCGACCTGGAGGCCCGGGCGCGCACCCAGCGGGCCTGGATGGCCAAGGGGGTGAAGAACGCCCGCCGCAAGCAGCCGGACAACGACAAGATCGGCCGGGCCTTCCGCACCGAGACCTCGGAGAAGCAGGCGGCCAAGGCGCGGCAGACCATGCGGCGGATCGAGCGCCTGGAGGCGGTGGAGGAGCCGCGCAAGGAGTGGGTGCTGCGGATGGAGATCGCCGCCGCCCCGCGCGCCGGTGCGGTCGTCGCCACCCTCAACGGCGCCGTCGTGCGCCGCGGTGCGTTCACCCTGGGGCCGGTGGACCTGCAGGTCGACTGGGGCGACCGGGTGGCGATCACCGGCCCGAACGGCGCGGGCAAGTCCACCCTGCTGGCCGCCCTGCTCGGCCGGGTGCCGCTCGACGAGGGCACCTCCTCGCTCGGCCCGGCCGTGCGCGTGGGCGAGATCGACCAGGCCCGTGGGCGGTTCCTCGGCGAGGAGCAGCTCCTGGACGCCTTCGCCGCGGAGGTGCCCGACTGGCCGACCGCGGAGGTCCGCACCCTGCTGGCCAAGTTCGGCCTGACCGCCGAGCACGTCCTGCGCCCGGCCGTCACGCTCTCGCCGGGGGAGCGGACCCGGGCGGCGCTGGCCCTGCTGCAGGCCCGCGGGGTCAACGTGCTCGTGCTCGACGAGCCGACCAACCACCTGGACCTGCCCGCCATCGAGCAGCTGGAGCAGGCGCTCGCCGGCTACCGGGGCACCCTGCTCCTGGTGACCCACGACCGGCGGATGCTGGCCGCGGTCGAGACCACCCGCCGCCTGGTCGTGGTCGACGGAAAAGTCACCGAGGGCTGAGGCCGGGCGCGGGGCGGACCCTCCAGGACGTCTGCGACGGCGTACTCGGCCAGCGTCGCCAGCTCGGCGGGGCTCACCCCCGTCGCGGCCAGTGCGGGCAGCAGGTGCACGTCGACCACCACGCCGCGCGCGGCGAGCGCCCAGCGCAGGGAGGCGCCGGCCAGCGGAGGGCCGCCCTCGCAGCGGTACCGGACGGCGACCGGGCACACCGCCGCGCCGCGGTCGACGGCGGCCGCGAACAGCGTGGGGGAGAACCGGCCCAGCGCTGCGCCGGCCCGGGCGGGCTGCTCCGGCCGGACCAGCACGGGGGTGCCGCGGGTCAGCGCGTCGGCCACCGCGCCGACCGTCGCCGGGACCGTGGGCAGGCGGACGCCGGGGACCCGCCCGGCGCCGCGGTCGGCGGGAACCGCGGCGGGCAGCACGGTCAGCAGCGCGAGGAGGTCCAGCGGGCCGGCGGAGTTCGCCACGACCAGCAGCCCCGGTCCGCGGTCGCTGCGCGGCCAGGCGACCGGCGACGGGATCACCCGCACCCGCACGTCGAGGGCGGTCAGCAGGCGCGCGGCCGCGCAGACCGCCCGGTGCCGGCGGGCCCGCGGGCCGCTCAGCGGGTCCGCGACCGAGCGGAGCGGGCCGGCGGCGAGGACGGCGGCGCTCCGCAGCCGGCGCCGGCAGCGGACGACGCTCCCGGCCGGCGGCGCGGGCGAGGTGGAGGTCACGGCGTCCCCCTGGTCCGACGGGGTCCGGGACGGACCCGTACGCGGCGAGGGTGACCGGCGGAGGTGGACGGCCGGTGACCGCCGTCGGGCGTCGGGAGGAATTCACGGAGCCGGGTCGGTCGGCCCGAGAGGTGGGGTGCCGCACCGCCCGGTTACGGTGCGGCGACGGCGTCCACCGAGGGGAGAGACAGCGTGAGCGACAGGACGATCCTGGACATGTTCCGGCTCGACGGCCGCGTGGCGATCGTGACGGGGGCGTCCTCGGGCCTGGGAGCGGTCTTCGCCCGGGCGCTCGCCGAGGCCGGGGCGGACGTCGCCCTCGGCGCGCGCCGCGAGGACCGCCTGGCCGGCACCCGGGCGACGGTGGAGAAGATCGGCCGCCGGGCGCTGACCGTGCGCACCGACGTCTCCCGCCCGGAGGACTGCCAGGGGCTGGTCGACGCCACCATGGCCGAGTTCGGCCGGGTGGACATCCTGGTCAACAACGCCGGCATCGGCACCGCCGTCCCGGCCCTCCGCGAGACCCCCGAGCAGTTCCGCGAGGTCATCGACGTCAACCTCAACGGCTGCTACTGGATGGCCCAGGCCTGCGCCCGGGTGATGCAGCCGGGCAGTTCCATCATCAACATCTCCAGCATCCTCGGCCTGACCACCGCCGGCCTCCCGCAGGCGGCCTACGCGGCGAGCAAGGCGGGGCTGATCGGCCTGACCCGCGACCTGGCCCAGCAGTGGACCGGCCGGCGCGGCATCCGGGTCAACGCGCTCGCGCCGGGCTTCTTCGCCTCGGAGATGACCGACCAGTACCAGGAGGGCTACCTGGAGGGGCAGATGAAGCGCGTGCTCGTCGGCCGCCCCGGCGATCCCGACGAGCTGGCCGCGGCGCTCATCTTCCTGGCCAGCGACGCCGGGGGGTACGTCACCGGCACCACGCTGCCGGTCGAGGGCGGGCTGCTCACCAGCTGAGCGCGGCCGTCGGACGACGGCCGAGGGCCCCCCGCCGGTATCCCCGGCGGGGCCCTCGCGCGGAGATCAGCCCCGGGTCC
>DATAAV010000453.1:0-5765 GCA_036259935.1 Geodermatophilus sp.
GGTCTCGAGGTCGGCGGACTCCAGGTCGGCCGGGGCGGTGAGCTTCCCGGTCAGCGCGGTGGCCGCGGCGACGGCCGGGCTGACCAGGTGGGTGCGCCCGCCCTTGCCCTGCCGGCCCTGGAAGTTGCGGTTGCTGGTGGAAGCCGAGCGCTCCCCCGGCTTGAGCTGGTCGGGGTTCATGCCCAGGCACATCGAGCACCCGGCGCCCCGCCACTCGGCCCCGGCCTCCAGGAAGACCTTGTCCAGGCCCTCCGCCTCGGCCTGGGCCTTGACCCCGACCGAGCCGGGGACGACGAGCATGCGGGTGTGCGGGTCGATCTTCTTGCCCCGCAGCAACTCGGCGGCGACCCGCAGGTCCTCGATCCGGCCGTTGGTGCAGGAACCGACGAAGACGGTGTCGACCTCGATCTCGCGCAGCGGCGTGCCCGGCTGCAGGCCCATGTAGGCCAGCGCCTGCTCGGCGGCGCGGCGCTCGTCCTCGTCGGCGATCCGGGCCGGGTCGGGCACCCGCTCGGAGATCGGCAGGCCCTGCCCGGGGTTGGTGCCCCAGGTGACGTAGGGGGTCAGCGAGGAGGCGTCGATGTGCACCTCGCGGTCGAAGACGGCGTCCTCGTCGGTGCGCAACGTCTTCCAGTACTCCACCGCGGCGTCCCAGTCGGCGCCCTGCGGCGCGTGCGGGCGGCCCTTCAGGAAGTCGAAGGTGGTCTGGTCCGGCGCGATGAGCCCGGCCTTGGCGCCGGCCTCGATCGACATGTTGCAGATCGTCATCCGGGCCTCCATCGACAGCTTCTCGATGGCGCTGCCGCGGTACTCGATGACGTGGCCCTGCCCGCCGCCGGTGCCGATCTGGGCGATGACGGCCAGGATGATGTCCTTCGCCGAGACGCCCGGGGGCAGCTCGCCGTCGACGGTGACCGCCATCTGCTTGGGCCGGTACTGCGGCAGGGTCTGCGTGGCCAGCACGTGCTCGACCTCGCTGGTGCCGATGCCGAAGGCCAGCGCGCCGAACGCCCCGTGGGTGGAGGTGTGGCTGTCGCCGCAGACGATCGTCATGCCCGGCTGGGTCAGGCCCAGCTGCGGGCCGATGACGTGCACGATGCCCTGGTCGCGGTCGCCCATCGGCGCCAGCCGGACGCCGAACTCGGCGGCGTTGCGGCGCAACGCCTCGACCTGCGCGCGGCTGACGGGGTCGGCGATCGGCTTGAGGATGTCCAGCGTCGGGACGTTGTGGTCCTCGGTCGCCATCGTCAGGTCGGGACGGCGGACCGTGCGGCCGGCGGCGCGGAGGCCGTCGAAGGCCTGCGGGCTGGTGACCTCGTGCACCAGGTGCAGGTCGATGTAGAGGAGGTCCGGCTCGCCCTCGGTGCTGTGCACGACGTGGGCGTCGTAGACCTTCTCCGCCAGGGTCTTCGGCACGGCTGTCCCCTTCTGGTCCCGGGCCCGCTGGCGCGCGTCCGGCCGTGGCTTGCTGTCTCGTCCGATGGTGTCACGCAGAGCTGGTGTTCCCACTGTGTGGGATGCGAGTATTGCTCTGTGGGACAGCCTAACCCAGTCGCCGTGCTCGACAAAGCGGTGTCGATCCTCCGTGCCGTCGCCGAGGAGCCGGCGACCCTTGCCGAGCTGGTCGAGCGCACGGGGCTGCCGCGTGCCACGGCGCACCGGCTGGCGGTCGCGCTCGAGGGCCACCGCCTGGTCCGCCGCACCTCGGCGGGGGCATGGGCGCCCGGACCCGCCCTGGCCGAGCTGGGCCGGGGCGGTCCGGACCTGGCCGAGATCGCCGGGCGGCACCTGGTCACGCTGCGCGACACCAGCGGCGAGAGCGCGCAGTTCTACGTCCGTGACGGCGCCACGCGGGTCTGCGTCGCCGTCGCCGAGCGCGCCAGCGGGCTGCGCGACACCGTGCCGGTCGGCGCCCGGCTGCCCATGACCGCCGGCTCGGCGGCCCACGCGCTGCTCGCCTTCGCCCCCGCCGAGGAGGTGACCCCGCTGCTGCCGGCCGCGAGCTTCACCGCCCGCACCCTGCTGGACGTGCGGCGGCGGGGCTGGGCACACAGCGTCGCCGAGCGCGAGCCCGGGGTCGCGTCCCTGTCGGCACCGGTCCGCGATGCCACGGGGGCGGTCCTGGGCGCCGTCTCCATCTCCGGGCCGGTCGAGCGGCTGGGTCGCCGCCCCTCCCCCGAGGTGGTCGGCGCGGTCCTCGAGGCGGCCGGGGCGATCGGCCGCGCCGCCCGGTAGACCCCTTCCGCCGTCGGCCGGCCGGGCGTACACACGCCCCATGACCGACATCGCCATCCGCGGCGCCTTCCGCATCGCCGAGCCGGGTGAGGGCATCTCCCTCGAGGAACTCGCGCTGGCCGCCCGCAACCACGGGATGCCGCTGGAGGCGTTGCGCTACGACGTCACCCCGCCGGGGCTGCACTACGTCCTGACCCACTACGACATCCCCGACGTCGACCCGGCGACCTGGCGGCTGGAGGTCACCGGCGCGGTGGAGCGGCCGCTGCGGCTGGAGCTGGCCGACCTGCAGCGCCGGCCGCAGGTCACCGAGCGGGTGGTGCTGGAGTGCGCCGGCAACGGCCGCGCCCGCCTGGAGCCGCGGCCGGTGAGCCAGCCCTGGCTGGTCGAGGCGGTGGGCAGCGCGGAGTGGACCGGCACGCCGCTGGCGCCGCTGCTGGAGGAGGCCGGTCTCTCCCCCGACGCCGTCGACGTCGTCTTCACCGGCGCCGACCACGGGATCGAGCGGGGCGTGGAGCAGGACTACGCCCGCGCCCTGCCGTCGGCCGAGGCGCTGCGCTCCGAGGCCCTGCTGGCGTGGGCGATGAACGGCAGCCCGCTCCCGCCGCAGCACGGCGCCCCGCTACGGCTGGTGATCCCCGGCTGGTACGGGATGGCCCACGTGAAGTGGCTGACCCGCATCGAGGTGCTCGAGCAGCCGTTCACCGGCTTCCAGAACGCGCTGGCCTACCGGCTCAAGGTCGATCCGCACGACCCCGGCGAGCCGGTGACCCGGATCCGGCCGCGGGCGCTGCTCACCCCGCCGGGCTGGCCGGACTTCATGACCCGGGAGCGCTTCGTGCACGCGGGCCCCGTGCCGCTGTCCGGCCGGGCCTGGTCGGGGCGGGCGCCGGTGACCGGGGTGGAGGTCAGCACCGACGGCGGCGCGAGCTGGGACGACGCCGTCCTCGCGCCGGCCGATCCCGCGCACCCCTGGGGCTGGCGGCGGTGGACCTGCGCCTGGGACGCCGCGCCCGGCCGCTACGAGCTGGTGGTGCGCGCCACCGACGCCGAGGGCGGACAGCCGCTGGAGCCGGAGTGGAACCGCCAAGGGATGGCGAACAACCTCGTCCAGCGGGTGCCGGTCACCGTCCTGGGCTGACCGGCGTCGCGTTCACGCCAGCCGGCGGGCTCCGGCGGAGGGGACCGCGACGAAGGTGCGCGGCCGGCCGAACCCCTCGCGGGCGAAGCGGTCGGTGACGGCGGCGCCCACGGCCTCGACGCGGTCGGCGTCGACCAGCACGACGGCGCTGCCCCCGAAGCCGCCGCCGACCATCCGGGCCCCTGCGGCGCCGGCCTCCAGGGCCGCGGCCACGCAGGCGTCGAGCTCCGGCGTGGAGATCTGGAAGTCGTCGCGCAGCGAGGCGTGCCCGGCGGTGAGCACCGGGCCGATCGCCCGCGGGCCGCCCTGGCCGCGCAGGGCGGCCACGACCTCGAGCACCCGGGCGTTCTCGGTGACCACGTGTCGGGCGCGGCGCAGCAGCATCGCGCCCTCGGCGGTGCCGTCGTCCAGGGCGGCGAGTGAGGCGACGTCGGGCACGTCCCGCAGCGCCGGCACGCCGAGCCGGGCGGCCGCCTGCTCACACTCCCGGCGGCGGTCGCCGTAGCCACCCGTGGCGTGGCTGTGCGTCGTCCCCGTGTCCACGACGAGGAGCGCCAGGCCGGCCGCGGCCAGGTCGAGGGGCACCTGCTCGGTGCGGCGGTCGCGGGTGTCGAGGAACAGCGCGTGACCGGCCGTGCAGAGCAGGGACGCGGACTGGTCGAGGATCCCGGTCGGCGCGCCCACGAAGTCGTTCTCCGCCCGGCGGGCCACGTCGACCAGGTCGACGGCGGGCAGCTCGGGGGCGGCCAGGTCGCGCAGGGCCAGCGCCACCGAGCAGGAGAGCGCCGCGGAGGAGGACAGCCCCGCGCCGGACGGGACGTCGCCGTCGACGAGCACGCTGACCCCGCCGGGGAGCCGGTCCCGCATCTGGTGCACCACCCCGGCCGGGTATCCCGCCCAGCCGTCCGGCCGGCCGGGCGCCAGCTCGCCGACCGCGAGCTCCACCCGCTCCGCGGGGTGCTGCAGCGAGGCGAGCGAGATCCGGCCGTCGGTGCGCGGGGCGACCGCCGCCCGGGTGGTGTGCGGCAGCGCCACCGGCAGCACGAAGCCGTCGTTGTAGTCGGTGTGCTCGCCGATCACGTTGACCCGGCCGGGCGCGGCCCACACGCCGGCCGGCTCCTCGCCGAAGCGCGCGGCGAACGCGGCCCGCGCCTTCTCCGCCGCCTCCCGGTCCCCGGTCACGAGACCACGACGGCGCGCAGCTGCTCGGCGACGTCCTCGGGGTTGGTGTCGGTGATGAACGCGCCCATCCCGGACTCCGACCCGGCGAGGTACTTCAGCTTGCCCGGCGCCCGGCGGATGGAGAACAGCTGCAGGTGCAGCCACCACTCCTCGCGGGCGACCCGCACCGGCGCCTGGTTCCAGGCCGCGATGTAGGGCATCGGGGTGTCGAAGCGGCGGGCGAACCGGCCGAGGACGTCGAGGTAGACGTCGACGAACGCGTCCCGCTCCGCGTCGCCGAGCGCGGGCAGGTCGGGGACCCGCCGGGTCGGGAACAGGTGCAGCTCGTAGGGCCACCGCGCGGCCGCGGGGACGAAGGCGGTCCAGTGTTCGTTGGCGGTGACCACCCGGGGGCCGGAGCGCTCGCCGGCGACCACCTCGGCGAACAGGTCACCGCCGGTCCGCTCCCGGTGGCCCTCCACCGAGGCCAGGATCTTCTGGATCCGCTGCGGGAGGTAGGGGTAGCCGTAGATCTGGCCGTGCGGATGCGACAGCGTGACCCCGATCTCCTCGCCGTGGTTCTCGAACGGGAAGACGTACTCGATGCCGTCCACGGCCCCCAGGGCCTCGGTGCGGTCGGCCCAGACGTCGACCACGAGGCGGGCGCGGTCTGGCCCGAGCTGGGCGAAGACCCGGTCGTGCTCGTCGGTGAAGCAGACGACCTCGCAGCGGCCGAAGCCCGGGCGCAGGCCGGCCAGGGGGGCGCCCGGCGCGGTCGGCGGCACGTCCCGCTCCACCGCGGTCGCCAGCGACGGGAACCGGTTCTCGAAGACGACGACCTGGTACCCGCTCTCCGGGATCTCGGTCGGCCGCCCGGGGCGGGAGGGGTCGAGCGGGCACTCGTCGGCGGGCGGCAGGAAGGTGCGCGACTGCCGGTGCGAGGCGATCGCGACCCACTCGCCGAGCAGGGCGTCGTAGCGCAGCTGCGAGCGGGTGCTGACCGGAGGGAGGTCGCGGGTGTCGACGGCGTCGCGGTCCACCGGGTGCCGGTCGTCGTCGTAGTAGAGGATCTCCCGGCCGTCGGCCAGTCGACGACTCGTCCGGATCACCGCTGACCGACCTCCGCCTAGCTCGGGGGCCGAGCCTCGGCCCACGTGACGATATAGCCTGGTGCCGATCATGAGCGACTCGGCACCCGCTGCCCCGGACGAGGAGGGCGCCCCGGCGC
>DATAAV010000454.1:0-5847 GCA_036259935.1 Geodermatophilus sp.
GTCCCCAGCCGGGTGGAGCCGCTGCGTCGCGTCGGCCGGCCCGCACTCGGCAGCATCAGAGAGCTGCGTCGGGCCCGCTGGTAGCCTGGCTGCTCGTCGGGGGAACCCGACGTGTGTGCAGGCTGCCTCCGTGACAGAGACCGGGGGCCACACGTGACACCGCCTGGAGGCGACCGATGGCGCTCGAGAGCGCGACCAAGAAGCAGATCATGGCCGAGTACGCCACGGTCGAGGGCGACACCGGCTCGCCGGAGGTGCAGGTCGCGATGCTGACCCGCCGCATCAGCGACCTGACCGAGCACCTCAAGCAGCACAAGCACGACCACCACAGCCGGCGGGGCCTGCTCCTGCTGGTCGGCCGTCGTCGCCGGCTGCTGAACTACCTGGCCAAGACCGACATCAACCGGTACCGCTCCCTCATCGAGCGGCTCGGTCTGCGCCGATAGCACGTCGAGGGGGCCGTCCCACCGGGGCGGTCCCCTCTCTCGTGCGGCACCCGCCGCACGGGTCCACGGCCGTCCGGCCGGCCGCGCACGCGAGCCGGTCCTCGGTAGTGGCTTCCGGGCACATCTCCTCCCCCGACGGGGTAAGGGCCTCCCGGAGGCTTCGATCGAAGACCGGTCGCCCCGGACGCAGCCGGCGCAGGGCGCCACAAGAGGACGTCGCCGCATGCGACGTAGGAAGAGGACACCGTGTCCGCACCCACCACCCAGAACAGCAGCATCGCTGCCGAGTTCGACCCCGAGGACGGGGTCACCACCGCCACCGCGGTCATCGACAACGGCGCCTACGGCAGCCGCAGCATCACCTTCGAGACCGGCCGGCTGGCCCGCCAGGCCGCCGGGTCCGTCGTCGTCACCATGGGCGACAGCATGCTGCTGTCGGCCACCACGGCCGGCCGCCAGCCCAAGGAGCAGTTCGACTTCTTCCCGCTGACGGTCGACGTCGAGGAGCGCATGTACGCCGCCGGGCGCATCCCCGGCTCGTTCTTCCGCCGGGAGGGCCGTCCCTCCGAGGACGCGATCCTCACCTGCCGGCTGATCGACCGCCCGCTGCGCCCCACGTTCGCCAAGGGGCTGCGCAACGAGGTCCAGGTGGTCATCACCGTCCTCTCCCTGGACCCCGACCACCTGTACGACGTGATGGCCATCAACGGCGCGTCGGCGTCCACCCAGCTCTCCGGCCTGCCGTTCTCCGGTCCGGTCGGCGCCACCCGCGTCGCCCTCATCAACGGCCAGTGGGTCGCCTTCCCGACGCACGCCGAGCTCGAGGACGCCGTCTTCGACATGGTCGTGGCGGGCCGGGTCCTGCCCGACGGCGACGTCGCGATCATGATGGTCGAGGCCGAGGCCACCGAGCGGACGATCCAGCTGGTCGCCGGCGGCGCTCCCGCCCCGACCGAGGAGGTCGTCGCCCAGGGCCTCGAGGCGGCCAAGCCGTTCATCAAGGTGCTGTGCGAGGCGCAGAGCGCGCTGGCCGCCAAGGCCGCCAAGCCGGTCGCCGACTTCCCGCGCTTCCTCGACTACCAGGACGACGTCTACGCCGCCGTCGAGGCCCACGCCACCGAGGCCCTCACGGCCGCTCAGGCGATCGCCGGCAAGCAGGAGCGCGAGGCCGAGACCGACCGCGTCAAGGCCGAGACGATCGAGGCCCTCGCCGGCCAGTTCGAGGGCCGGGAGAAGGAGATCTCCGCCGCGTTCCGCGCGGTGACCAAGAAGGTCGTCCGGCAGCGGATCCTGCGCGACAAGGTCCGCATCGACGGCCGCGGCGTCACCGACATCCGGCCGCTGTCGGCCGAGGTCGAGGTCGTGCCGCGGGTGCACGGCTCGGCGCTGTTCGAGCGCGGCGAGACCCAGATCCTGGGCGTCACCACGCTGAACATGCTGCGCATGGAGCAGCAGCTGGACACGCTCTCGCCCGAGACGCGCAAGCGCTACATGCACAACTACAACTTCCCGCCCTACTCCACGGGCGAGACCGGCCGCGTGGGCTCGCCCAAGCGCCGCGAGATCGGCCACGGTGCGCTCGCCGAGCGGGCGCTGCTGCCGGTGCTGCCCGACCGCGAGGAGTTCCCCTACGCGATCCGGCAGGTCTCCGAGGCGCTGGGCTCCAACGGCTCGACGTCCATGGGGTCGGTCTGCGCCTCCACCCTGTCGCTGCTCAACGCCGGTGTGCCGCTGCGCGCGCCGGTCGCGGGCATCGCCATGGGCCTGGTGTCTGACGAGGTCGACGGCAAGACCGAGTACGTCGCGCTGACCGACATCCTCGGCGCCGAGGACGCCTTCGGTGACATGGACTTCAAGGTCGCCGGCACGCGCGACTTCGTCACCGCGCTGCAGTTGGACACCAAGCTCGACGGCATCCCGTCCGACGTCCTGGCCCAGGCGCTGACCCAGGCCCGCGCGGCCCGGCTGCACATCCTCGACGTCATGCAGGAGGCCATCGACGGCCCCGACGAGATGAGCCCGTACGCCCCGCGGGTGACCACGGTGCGCATCCCGGTCGACAAGATCGGCGCGGTCATCGGTCCCAAGGGCCAGATGATCAACGCGATCCAGGACGAGACCGGCGCCGAGATCACCATCGAGGACGACGGCACCATCTACGTCGGTGCCTCCGACGGGCCCTCGGCGCAGGCCGCGGTGGACCGGATCAACGCCATCGCCAACCCGCAGATGCCCAAGGTCGGCGAGCGGTTCCTCGGCACGGTCGTCAAGACCACGCCGTTCGGGGCCTTCGTCTCGCTGCTGCCGGGCAAGGACGGTCTGGTCCACATCAGCAAGCTCGGCGGCGGCAAGCGGATCGGCAAGGTCGAGGACGTCGTCAACGTCGGCGACAAGCTGCAGGTGGAGATCACCGACATCGATGCCCGCGGCAAGATCAGCCTGGTGCCGGTGACGGCCGAGGGCGCCGGCGAGGGCGGCCAGGGCGGCGGCGAGGCGCCCGCCGAGGCCGCGCCCGTGGGTGAGTGACCACGGACTCCCGGCGCTCCCCGTCCGCGGGGACTGAGACCGTGCTCGGGACCGGGGCGGGTGCTGCGGCACCCGCCCCGGTGCCCGTCGGCGCCACGGTGGTCCTGGACGTCGACGAGTTCGGCGGCCGGGTGGAGCGCACCGTCCTGCCGGGTGGCCTTCGGGTGCTCACCGAGACGATGCCCGGAGTCCTGTCGGCGACGGTCGGCATCTGGGTGGGGGTCGGCTCGCGGGACGAGACCGACGACCTCGCCGGCTCGTCGCACTTCCTGGAGCACCTGCTGTTCAAGGGCACCGGCAGCCGCACCGCCCTGGAGATCGCGACGGCGATGGACGCCGTCGGCGGTGAGATGAACGCGTTCACCGCCAAGGAGCACACCTGCTACTACGCCAACGTGCTCGCCAGCGACCTCCCGCTCGCGGTCACGCTCCTCGGTGACCTGGTCACCGACGCGCTCAACACCGCCGAGGACCTGGAGTCCGAGCGCACGGTGGTGCTCGAGGAGATCGCCATGCGCGACGACGAGCCCGCCGACGCCGTGCACGACCTGTTCTCCGAGACGCTCTTCGGCGGCACGCCGCTGGGCCGCTCCGTGCTGGGCACCGTCGAGTCGATCGAGGCGCTGACCCGGGACGACGTCGACGGCTGGTACCGCGGGCGGTACGTCGTCCCCTCGATCGTCGTCACCGCCGCCGGCCGCGTGGAGCACCGGCAGGTGCTCGACCTGGTGACGGCGGCCTTCGGCGACCGGCTCTCCGGCGACGCCGCCCCGGCGCCGCTGCGCACGGGCGAGGACGTGGCGCTGGACCGGCCGGCCCGGCCGAGCGGGCTCATCCCCCGGCGCACCGAGCAGGCGCACCTGCTGCTGGGCTGCCTCGGCGTCGGCCGGCTCGACCAGCGGCGGTACGCCGCCGCGGTGCTGGAGACGGCCGTGGGCGGGGGGATGAGCTCCCGGCTGTTCCAGGAGATTCGGGAGAAGCGCGGGCTGGTCTACAGCGTGGGAAGCTCCCTGACCCACTACGCCGGGACCGGCAGCTTCTCCGTCTACGCCGGGTGCTCCCCCAAGCGGGTGCCGGAGGTGCTGCGGCTGGTCCGGGCCGAACTGGCCCGGGTGGCCGAGGACGGCCTCGCCGCCGAGGAGGTGGCCCGCGCGCGCGGTCAGCTCAAGGGCGGGCTGGTCCTCGGGCTGGAGGACACCGGGTCCCGGATGACCCGGCTGGGCAAGGCCGAGCTCTCCTACGGCGAGTACGAGTCGGTGCGGGAGGTCCTGGCCCGGCTCGACGGCGTCACCGAGGACCAGGTCCGCACGGTGGCCGCCGACCTGCTGCGCCGGGACACGTGCCTGGCGGTCGTCGGCCCCTACCGCGAGTCCGACCTCGACCGGCTCTGATGGTCGATCGCCGGCCCGCCTCGGCGCTGCATCCGCACAGCGCACTGTCCCGCGGCGCCTTTGCTGTCACGGTGCTGGTGTCCCTGGCGGTGCTCTTCGCGCCGGCCGGGGACGTCCCGGCGGCGCCCCCGGGGGTGGACAAGCTCGTCCACGCTGTCCTCTTCGCGGCGCTGGCGCTCACCGGACGCTGGGCGGGGGTCCGTGCGGGCCTGCTCGCCGCGCTGCTCGTCGGCTACGCCGCGGTCAGCGAGGTGCTGCAGGGCCTTGCCGTGCTGGGCCGCACCGGGTCGGTCGCCGATTGGGTCGCCGACGTCGTCGGCGCGGCACTCGGCCTGGTGGCGTGGGCGGCGCCGGCCCGCCGCGGCGAGGCCGCGGGCTGACCGCGCGGCCGCCTTGCATCCCGCGGCCCCGTTGGGAAGCCTGTCGCGGTGACCACGAGCACCTCCGCCCCCGGCCAGCAGAACTCCAGCACCCCGGAGGGGGAACTGCCCCGGATCGCCGTGGGCGTCCTCGGCGCCCGCGGCCGCATGGGCACCGAGGTGGTGAAGGCGGTCAACGCCGCCGACGACCTCGAGCTCGTGGCGATGGTGGCCTCGGGGGACTGGTTGTTCGACCTCGCCAACGCCGGCACACAGGTGGTCGTGGACTTCACCCGCCCCGACGTCGTCATGGACAACATCCGGTTCTGCATCGACAACAACATCCACTGCGTGGTGGGGACGACCGGCTTCGACGAGCAGAAGCTCGCCACCGTGGCCGAGTGGCTGGCGCCCAAGCCGCACCTCGGGGTGGTCATCGCTCCCAACTTCGGCATCGGCGCCGTGCTGCTCATGCGCTTCGCCCAGGAGGCCGCGCGGTTCTTCCCCTCCACCGAGATCGTGGAGCTGCACCACCCGAACAAGGTCGACGCGCCCTCGGGGACCGCGGTGCGCACCGCCCGCCTGGTCGCTGCCGCCCGCCGGGCGGCCGGCCTCCCGCCAGCGCCCGACGCGACCACCGACTCCCTACCCGGTGCGCGCGGTGCCGACGTGGAGGGGGTGGCCGTGCACGCCGTCCGTCTCACCGGACTGGTCGCTCACCAGGAGGTGCTCATGGGGGCGCCGGGGGAGACCCTCACGATCCGGCACGACTCCTACGACCGGTCCTCGTTCATGCCCGGCGTGCTCCTGGCTGTGCGGGAGATCGGCCGCCGCCCGGGCCTCACCGTGGGGATCGAGTCCTTCCTCGGGCTCTGACCGGCCGGGCACGCACTGTGACGGGGGACGCCCTCCCGCCGCTTGCGCACGGCCCGCGGAACTCGTGTATGGTTCTCTCTGCGCCGGACGGGCCCGGGAGGGCCGCGGAGAGCACCCGCCGGGTGCAGGACTCCGCGAGAGGCGTACAGTAGGACAAGCCGCCAGGGACGAAGCCCGTGAGGGTCGAGTCGCTGTGCGTCCGCTCCTTGAGAACTCAACAGCGTGCCGAAAGTCAGTGCCAAGTAACAA
>DATAAV010000455.1:0-13327 GCA_036259935.1 Geodermatophilus sp.
CCGGCCGGACCCCCACCGAGGCCGAGCGGATCAAGGCGATCGTCACCATCGCCACGAAGGCCGAGGAGGTCGGACTCGACGTCTTCGCCCTTGGCGAGCACCACAACCCGCCGTTCTTCTCCTCCTCGCCGACCACCACGCTCGGCTACATCGCGGCGCAGACGACGACCCTGCAGCTCTCGACGGCGACCACCCTGATCACCACCAACGACCCGGTGAAGATCGCCGAGGACTACGCGATGCTGCAGCACCTGGCCGACGGCCGGGTCGACCTGATGATGGGCCGCGGCAACACCGGGCCGGTCTACCCCTGGTTCGGCCAGGACATCCGCAACGGCATCGAGCTGGCGGTGGAGAACTACGCCCTGCTGCGCCGGCTGTGGCGGGAGGACGTCGTCGACTGGTCCGGCCGCTTCCGGACCCCGCTGCAGGGCTTCACCTCCACCCCGCGCCCGCTGGACGGGGTGCCCCCGTTCGTCTGGCACGGATCGATCCGCTCCCCGCAGATCGCCGAGCAGGCCGCCTACTACGGCGACGGCTTCTTCCACAACCACATCTTCTGGCCGGCCGAGCACACCCGGCGGATGGTGGAGTTCTACCGCCGCCGCTTCGAGCACTACGGCCACGGCGCCACCGACCAGGCCATCGTCGGCCTGGGCGGGCAGGTGTTCATGCGCAGGAACAGCCAGGACGCTGTCCGCGAGTTCCGCCCCTACTTCGACAACGCCCCCGTCTACGGGCACGGCCCGTCGCTGGAGGACTTCAGCCGGGAGACCCCGCTGACCGTGGGCAGCCCGCAGCAGGTCATCGAGCGCACCCTGGGCTTCCGCGACTACGTCGGCGACTACCAGCGCCAGCTGTTCCTCATCGACCACGCCGGCCTGCCGCTGAAGACCGTGCTCGAGCAGCTGGACATCCTCGGCGAGGAGGTCGTGCCGGTCCTGCGCAGGGAGTTCGCCGCCCTCAAGCCGGCGCACGTGCCGGATGCGCCGACCCACGCCTCGCTGGTCGCCGCCGCCGGCGGCGCCAAGGACTCCACCGTGCACGCGCCGGCCGACGACGTGACGGGGCAGGCGCGCGAGGAGGTGGAGGCCCGATGAGCACCCGCACCCTCGCCGTCGTCAGCGCCGGGCTCTCCGTCCCGTCGTCGACCCGGCTGCTGGCCGACCGGCTCACCGCCGCCACCGTGGCCGCCCTGCGGGAGCGCGGGGAGGAGGCGACCGTGGAGGTCGTCGAGCTGCGCGAGCACGCCCGCGACCTCGCGGACAACCTGGTCACCGGGTTCCCCGGCGCCGCCCTGCGCGCCGCGGTGGACACGGTGGTCGGCGCCGACGGACTGGTCGCGGTCACGCCGGTCTTCTCCGCGTCCTACAGCGGACTGTTCAAGACCTTCTTCGACGTGCTGGACAAGGAGGCGCTGACCGGCAAGCCGGTGCTCATGGGCGCCACCGCCGGGACGGCACGCCACTCGCTGGCCCTGGAGCACGCCATGCGACCGCTGTTCGCCTACCTGCGCGCCGTCGTGGTGCCCACCGCGGTGTTCGCCGCCTCGGAGGACTGGGCCGGCGGCGACGGCACCAGCCGCGCCCTGGCCGAGCGCATCGACCGGGCGGCCGGGGAGCTGGCCGACCTGGTCTCCGGCCGGCCGGCCACGGCCCGCCCGGCCGACCCGTTCGACGACGTCACCCCCTTCGAGGAGCTGCTCGGGCGCGCCTGACCACGCTCCGCGGGCGGGCTCAGCGGCTCCGGAAGGCGTCGGCCAGCCCGGTCAGGTCCAGGATCCGGCGGGCCGGCCCTGCGGAGGGCAGGACGACGTCGACCGGGCCGCGCTCTCCCGCCCGCCGCGCCACCTCCTGCAGCAGGGCCAGGCCGACGCTGGACAGGTGACCCAGGCGGCTGAGGTCCAGCCTCGTCGGCCGGCCCTCGCCGGGCAGCCGGTCGAGAAGGACGTCCCGGACCGCCGCGACGCCGGCGAGGTCCAGGTCGCCGACGATCTCGATGCAGCGCACGCCGTCCCGTTCGGAGAACTGCACGGAGGCCCGCCGTCTCCCACCGGCCGGGACCGCGCCGGGCACCCCGCCGTGCACCGCCGGAGCGTCCGGCGCGGCGGCCGGGGCCAGCCGGAACCGCAGCGTGGTGCCGGTGGGGCCCGGGCGCAGGTCGACCCCGGTGGCCACCCGGTCGATGATCTGCAGGCCCCGGCCGCGGAAGCCGGGATCGGCCGGCGCCGGCCGCCAGCGGCCGGTGTCGCCCACCGTGACCGTGAGGCCGCCGTCGGGATCCGCGGACACCTCCAGGCTCACGCGTCCGCGCTCCCCGCTGCTGCGGTAGGCGTGCTCCACCGCGTTGGCCACCGCCTCTCCTACCGCCAGCTGCAGGTCGTCGCCGCGATCCGCGTCCACCGCGACGTCGCCGGCCCACCGCGCCATCGCCCGGCGCACGCGCAGCAGCTGGTGCGGCTCGGCCGACAGGTCCAGCCGCAGCGGCGGGGGCAGGAGCCGGACGGCCACCACCGCGATGTCGTCGGCCGGCTCGCCGCCTCTCACCAGCTCGTCGAGCAGGCCGTCGACCAGCGCTGCCGGCGCGGCCGCCCTGCGCGCCACCGCGGCGCCGGCCAGGCGGCCGAGCCCGTCGTCGAGCGACGCGTCCCGGCGCTCCACGAGACCGTCGGTGTAGAGGATCAGGGTCGAGCCGAGGTCCAGCGTCGTGGTGGCCTCGACGTGCGCCCCCCCGCCGGGCACGGTCAGCGCCGGACCCCGCCCGCCGTCGAGGTACTCCGCCCCGTCGGCGCGGAGCACCAGGGGCGGCAGGTGCCCGGCCACGCTGTAGGTCAGCCGGCCGCTGACCGGCTCCAGCCGCAGGCACGCCACGGTGCTGACGTGCGCGCCGTCCACCTGGGCGGCGAACCGGTCCAGGAGGTTCAGCGCCCGCGCCGGCGGATGCCCCTCGAGCAGCATGGCGGCCAGCGCGCTGCGCAGCTGGCCCATGACCGCGGCGGCGGTCGCGCCGTTGCCGACGACGTCGCCGACCACCAGGGCCACGGCGCCGTCGTCCAGCGGGAAGACGTCGTACCAGTCGCCGCCGGCCGAGGCGCCGCGGGCGCCCGGCAGGTACCGGGCGGTGACCGCCAGCCGGTCCAGCCGGGGCAGGGACCGCGGGAGCAGGCTGCGCTGCAGCGTGTCGGCGATCTCCCGTCGGGCGTCGGCCAGGCCGGCCCGCTCGACGGCGGCCGCCACCTGGCCGGCGAGCGTGAGCAGGAAGCCGCGCTCGGCGGCGTCGAAGTCGCGGGGCGTGCCGAAGGTCGCTCCGACGGCGCCGACGACCCGGTTGCCCACGCGCAGCGGCAGCGCCACCCCCGCCTGGGTCCCGGGGAGCAGGCTCTCGGAGGCCACGGGGAAGCGCTGGCACCAGGCGTCCCGGTCGGGCAGCCAGACCGGCCGGCCGGTGCGGGCGGCCTCGGTGACCGGCAGCGGAGCCGACAGCCGCATCGTCCCGAAGCGCTCGACGCGGTCGGACGGGTAGCCCAGCGCGTGCACCAGGTGCAGCAGGCCGTCCTCGCCGAGCGTGCACACCACGATCACCGAGGCGCCCAGGGCGTGGCGCAGGCCGGTGGACACCTCCGCGGCCGCCTCGGCCACCGTGCCCGCCGCGGAGAGCGCCACGGTGATCTCGTGCAGCCGCCGCTCCCGCGCGGCGACCTTCTCCGCGGCGACCATCGTGGCGACCCGCTGGGCGAGCTCGCCGGCGAGCGCGAGGTCGGCGTCGTCGTAGCGGCGCTCGCCGTCGGCGGTCCCGAGGCTGAGGCTTCCCACGACCCGCCCTCCCGACATGAGGGGCGCGACCAGGATGCTGCGGGTGGCCATCCGCGCAACGGCGGCGAACTGGTCGTCGTCCTGGGTCGCCGCGCGCCGCATGTCGTCGGTGACCTCGGGGATGAGGAACGGGCGCCCCGCCCGGTAGGCCTCCTCGATCGCGGCCGGGGTGGTGACCGGCGCCAGCGCGAGCACCTGGGGAGCGAGGTCGGCCGGGGCCGCGGCCACCGGTCGGTAGCGGCCGTCGTCGTCGCGCAGCCACACGCTCGCGCGGTCGCAGAGTTCACCGATGGCCAGCCCCGCCACGGCGCTGAGCCGCTCCTCCACGCTGCCGGCCCCGGCGAGCACCCGGCTGGCCGCGGCGAGCAGCTCGGCGGACCGCTCCCGGCGCTTCTGCTCGGTGATGTCGAACAGGACGGCGTGGACGGCGCGGGCGGTCCCGACCTCGTCGCGCACGACGTGGGCCAGGTGGTGCAGCCAGACCAGCCGCCCGTCGGCCGTGCGCACCCGGTAGGTCAGGGCGAAGTCACGCGCCTCGGCGACGCCCCACTCCATCCGCCGGACGGCCTCCTCGCGGTCGTCCGGGTGGATCACCCGCCGCCAGAGGCCGGGGTCGTTCACCCACTGCTGCACCGGGTACCCGAGCAGCTCCTCGGCGCGGTCGCTGACGAAGCGGAACTCCCACGTCCACGGATCGCGTTCCCAGACGATCGCGTTGAGGCCGGCGACCATCGCCTGCAGTCGGGCGGCGTCGGCCTCGGCGGCCCGCCGCGCGGTCTGCTCGGCCGCGACCACCTCCCGGGCCTTCCGCGCCTCCCGCCGGTCGATGACGTCCAGGACGCTGCCGCGCACCAGGTCGCGGTCGGCCGAGGGCAGCCGGAGGAGGGCCACCTCGCACGGGATGTCGGTGCCGTCGGCACGCCGGTGGGTCCACTCGAAACGCGGGCGGCCCCCGGCCAGCGCCTCGGCGATGTACTCGGCGGCCGCCTCCGCCGAGGAGCGGCCGTCGGGCTGCACCGGCGGGCTGAGCTGGACCGGGCCCACCAGCAGCAGGGCCTCCCGGCTCATGCCGAACAGGCGCTCGGCCGCCCGGTTCACCGAGACGAAGCGGCCGGTGGCGACGTCCAGGATCACGATCGCGTCGGGCGCGTGCTCGACCAGCGCCCGGTAGCGCGCCATCTCCTCGAGGACGGCGCGCTCGCCGGCCCCGGGAGCCCCGACCTCGGGCCCTACCGAACCGTCGTCGGACACGCCGGGTCGCCGGGTGCCCGCGGGGATGCCGGTGACCCGGCCCCGCTCTGCCCCCGGGGGTTCACGCGCCCTCCGGCGCCGCCTCGCCGTTCCGCCACCGCGGACCTCCGTCCCACGATGAGCAAGCACGGTAGCGCGGCGGCGGCGTCCCTGACAGGACGCGGAGGGAAAGAGGCGGAGCGGCTCACCGGGCGGCGTCCGGCGAGGGCGGCGCCGTGCCGCCCTGCGGAGCGGTGGCGGTCATCAGCCGGATGATCTCCGCCCGGTCGGCGGCGGAGGGCTGCCCCCAGCCGGGTTCGTAGCCGTACACCCCCCCCAGCGGGGTCGACGCCGACCGCCCGGTGAGCACCTCCACCGATCCGGTGTCGATCAGCCCCGGGTGCTCGACGCCGCACGCCTCGGCGACCTTCAGCAGGTCGCGGCGCAGCGTGCTGATGTAGTTCGCCACGCGGACCGACTTCACGGCCGGGTCCAGCCCGTGCACCAGCCAGGCGTTCTGGGTGGCCACGCCGGTGGGGCAGGTGTCGGTGTGGCACTTCTGCGCCTGGATGCAGCCGATCGCCAGCATCGCCTCGCGCGCGACGTTCACCATGTCGCAGCCGAGCGCGAACGCCACGATCGCGTTGTCCGGCAGGCCGAGCTTGCCGGCGCCGATGAAGGTGACCTGCTCGTGCAGGCCGCGGCGGGCGAACGTGGAGTAGACGCGGGCGAAGCCGAGCTGGAACGGCAGGGAGACCGAGTCGGTGAAGATCAGCGGCGCCGCGCCCGTGCCCCCCTCGCCGCCGTCGACGGTCACGAAGTCGACCCCGCGGCCGGTCCGGTCCATCAGGTCGGTGAGCTCGTCCCAGAAGGTCAGGTCGCCGACGGCGGACTTGATCCCCACCGGCAGGCCGGTCTCGGCCGCCAGCAACTCCACCCAGTCGAGGAGGCTGTCGGTGTCGGAGAACTCCGCGTGCCGGGACGGGCTGATGCAGTCCACGCCCTCGCGCACGCCGCGGGCGGCGGCGATCTCGGCGGAGACCTTGGCGCCCGGCAGGACGCCGCCCAGGCTCGGTTTGGCCCCCTGGCTGAGCTTGATCTCCAGCGCGCGCACCGGGGCGCCGGCGACGAGGTCCTTGAGCCGGGCCAGGTCGAAGCGGCCGTGCTCGTCGCGGCACCCGAAGTACGCGGTGCCGATCTGGAACACCAGCTCCCCGCCGTGCCGGTGGTGCACCGACAGGCCACCCTCGCCGGTGTTGTGCAGGCAGCCGGCGAGCGCCGCTCCCCGGTTGAGCGCCTCGACCGCCGCTCCGGAGAGCGAGCCGAAGCTCATCGCCGAGATGTTGACGATCGACGAGGGGCGGAACGCCGCCTGCCTCCCGCGCGCGGCCCCCACCACCTTGGCGCAGGGCAGCGCGACGTCCTGGCCCGCCTCGACGTGCGTCGTCGGCACCGCCCGGCCGAAGGTCCGGTGGTTGATGACCGGATAGCCGGCGGTGAACTCGAGGTCGTTGTCGGTGCCGAAACCGAAGTAGTTGTTCTCCTTCTTCGCCGAGGCGTAGACCCAGCGCCGCTGGTCGCGGGTGAACGGCCGCTCCTCGTTGTTGCCGGCCACCAGGTACTGCCGGAGCTCCGGGCCGACGGACTCCAGCAGGTACCGCGCGTGCCCGAGGACCGGGAAGTTGCGCAGGAGGGTGTGCTCACGTTGCAGCAGGTCGCGGGCGGCGACCGCCGCGAGTGCGGAGAGGCCGGCTGCTGCGGCCCGCGCGGCGCGCTTCATGGCCTCACCCTGCCATCGGGGACCGCGCCCGGACAGCCGGAAGGTCGCGGCCGCCCGATCCGGCCCGCACGCGGCCTCAGGGACGGGTGCCGTCGAGGTCGTCGAGGGCGCTCAGGATCCCGGTCAGCGCCTGCACGGACCGGTCGACCAGCGGGCGCAGCCGCCGGTAGACGGCGACCTCCCCGGGATCGGGCTCGACCGGCTCCCGGACGGCGACCAGCGCGGCGGCGGCGTCGAGGTCGGGGAGCGCGCCGAGCGCGTGCAGGCCGAGCAGGCAGGCACCCAGCCCGGTGCCCTCCGGGGAGTCGGCGACCCGCACCGGCAGGTCCAGGGCCGCGGCCAGCGTGCCGACCCACAGGGGCGAGGCCACCGCCCCGCCGGTCGCCCGGACCTCGCCCAGCGGCACGTCGGTCGCCGCGAGGACGTCGCGGACCAGCGCCAGCTGCTGGCACACCCCCTCCACGGCGGCCCGGACCAGGTGCGGTCGGCGGTGCTCGCGGCGCAGGCCCAGGTAGGCGCCCCGCAGCCCGCTGCGCCACCACGGCGCCCGCTCCCCCAGCAGGTAGGGCAGGCACAGCAGCCCGTCGCTGCCGGCCGCGACGGTCGCCGCCTCGGCCAGCAGCCGGGCGTCGCGGTCGTCGGCGTCCTCCCCCTGGGGCTCGGCCTCGTCGAACCCGGCGGCGAGCGCCTGCGCCGCCCACCGCACCACCGAGCCGCCGTTGTTCACCGCGCCGCCGACCGCCCAGGCGTCGTCGGTGAGCGCGTAGCAGAACAGCCGGTGCCCGGGGTCCAGGGTCGGCGCCGGCACCACGACCCGCAGCGCCCCGCTGGTGCCGAGGGAGACCGCGGCCACGTCGGGCCGGACCGCCCCGAGCCCGAGGTTGGCCAGCACCCCGTCGGCGGCACCGATGACCACCGGCAGGTCGGCCGGCAGCCCCGCCGCGTCGGCCACCTCCCGGCGCAGGCCCGGCAGCACCGCCGTGGTCGGCAGCACCTCGCCGAGCTGGCCGGGCCGCACGCCGGCGATCGCCGTCGCCTCGTCGTCCCACCGCCGGGCGTGGATGTCGTAGAGGCCGGTGGCCGACGCGCAGGAGCGGTCCAGCACGTGCGGCCCTCCGCACAGCGCGGCCACCTGCAGCTCCTTGACCCCACCCCAGCGCGGCACCCGCGCCACCTGCTCGGGATCGGCGCGGCGCTGCCAGGCCAGCTTCACCAGCGGCGACATCGCGTGCACCGGGGTGCCGGTGCGGTGGTGCAGGTCGCCGGCCCGGCCGGAGTCGGCCAGCGCCGCGGCCTGGCCGGCCGCCCGGTCGTCACCCCAGGTGAGCAGCGGCCCGAGCGGCGTCCCGTCGTCGGCCATCGGGACCAGCCCGTGCATGGCGGCGCTCAGCGCGATGCCGACCACCCGGTCCCCGCGGTCGCGGGCGCGGGCGGCCACCGCGACCAGGGCCTCCACCACGGCGTCGCACAGCCGCCCGGCATCCAGCTCCGCCCGGCCCGGGGCGGGCACGTGCAGGGGGTAGGCCACGCTGACGAGGTCGCGGACCCGGGCGTCGGCGCCGGCGGTGACCGCCTTGGTGGCCGTCGTGCCCGAGTCCAGACCGACGAACACGTCCACCCGGCCCTCCCTGCCTCTTCCGCGATCCTGGCCGCGGGGGCGCCGGGTCGCTACCGGACGGACGCCGGTGCCCCGGGAGCGGCCCGCGGGCCGCTCCCGGGGCGGCGCTCACCGTCCCGGCGTGCTGGACACGTCGCCGCCGGTTCCGGGCCGCTGCCCGGTCACCGGGGTGCCGGTGTCCTCCGTGGAGCGGCGGGCCACCGGCACGCCCTCGGGCGCGGCGGGGGCGCCGCTGGGCACCGGGGCCGCCGGCGGAACGGCCGGCTCCGCCCGCCCGCGCAGCGGCGGGTACAGCAGGACGAGGCTGCCGGCGCAGACGACGGCGAGCACGACCGCCGCCAGGGTGTTGTAGTCGTCCCACACGCCCGTGAGCAGCATGAAGGCCGGGATCGCCGCGGTGACGATGCCGGCGACGAGCGCGATCGCGCCGGTGTAGCGGGTCATGTCCTCCCGCTTGATCCCGAGGACCACCCAGAACAGCCCCCAGAGCACGGCCCAGTAGAGCCAGATGACGCCGAAGGCCGGGTCCCGGGGCTGGGCGTAGAAGAAGTTCAGGCCCGAGTACACGACGGCGCACAGCGCGACGAACGCCGAGAACCAGCCCAGCCCCGTGCCGTCGAGGTTGCCCAGCAGGTTGAAGCCCACGTAGAGGTAGGTGAAACCGAACAGGTAGATCCCCGAGGCCCCGAGGATCGTGGCCGCGTCCCCGCCGGAGGTGAAGATCAGGTAGGTGGGGGTGATCACCTGCAGCGCGCCCACGAACAGGTTCAGCGGAGCCGCGGCCTTGGCGTCGACCCGGCCGAGCAGCATGAGCCCGTTGACGGCGAGCACGGCCCCGACGTAGAGCAGTCCGACGCTTCCCATGTGCACTCATCTCCTCGTGTCCCCGCTTCTGGAGACGGCTCCTCCGGGAGAGGTGCGCGGTGCGCGAGCGGTCCGCACCGCACGGGTGGCCCCGGAGGACCGGCGGGCCCGGCTAGGGACGGGTACGGGCCCGCGGGTCCGGAGCGGACCGCGAGCAGCCGGGCGACGGGCGCCGGACGAAGCCGGAGGGCGCGCGGTGGACCGCCGCGCTCCCCGCGCCGGATACCGAGGTCGCCCGCTCCCGGGGTGCCGGGGGCAGGTACGTGGCCATCCGCGCCTCCGTGCCGGTCGGACGCCGCACCCGGAGCACGGCACCGCTGCCGACCGCTCGGCGGACGACGATGGTGCCGCCCCTGCATCGCGTCAATGGCCCCGGTTCCGGTGATCGCCTCCCCGCCGGCCGGCCGGAGGTGGCGGCGCGTGTCGTCACCGGGCGCGCGGGGGTGTGAACGGGGGCGCTAACCCGCCGTCGGCGGCGCGGACGACGGGCCGGCCGTCCCCTGCTGCGGCTGCGCACGCGGGCCGGAGGGTTCAGCGGCGTCCGCCGGCCGGCCGGCCCGCCGTGCAGCGGCGTCCTCGGCCAGGGCCTCGTCGATCAGGGCGGCGAGCCCGGCGAAGCTGACGTGCGGCCCGTCGGTCCTGAGCACCACGGGCTCGGCGTCGGCCCCGTCGTCCGCGAGGGCGGCGCCGAGGTCGTGCGCCGTCCGCAGGGCGCGCTTGCCGACGCGGTCCTGCGCGGCGTGCCGCTCGACCGGAGGGGGCAGGTCGTCGCTCATCGGGACGCTCCAGGACACGACGGGGAGAGGGAATTCACGCTCCGCACTTCTCCGGATGCATGTGTGGGTCGGCGCGCCGCGGGTACCGTCGCGAGGCGGTCTCCAGCGACGGGACCCTTGACAGACACGGAGGAGACGGTCCGTGGAGACCCGGATCGAAGTGTATTGGGCCTGCCGCCCCTGCGAGGTGGAGGGCCAGGACGCCCAGGCCGCACCGGGCTGGGAGCCCTCCTGCTGGAACTGCGGCGGGCCGGTCGTCATCACCGCCCGCCCCGCGGTGCGGGCAGGAAGCGGCCCGGACAGCCGGTAACTGTCCGGACCGCTCCGGTCAGCCGTCGCCCCGGGCCCCGGCCCGGGACGGCCTCACGAGCTCACCGCGCACTGCCCCCGGTCGGCCTTCACCGGGCCGGACGCCGACGGCCGCACGTCGAAGTCGAAGATGGCTGTGGGCAGGTAGAGGGACGCACAGGCGTTGGGGATGTCCACGATGCCGCTGATCCGGCCCTCGATCGGCGCCGAGCCGAGCAGCAGGTAGGCCTGCTCGCCCGAGTACCCGAACTTCTTGAGGTACTCGACGGCGTTCAGGCACGCCCGCTTGTAGGCGAGGGTGGCGTCGAGGTACTTGTTCGTGTCGGTGTCGTGGTCCACGGAGAGCCCGATGAACGTGAGGAACTCCGAGTAGCGGGGCTCGACGTTGCCCGGCATGAACACAGGGTTCGTCGTCACGCCGTAGGTCTCCATGCCGCCCTTGATCAGATCGATGTGGAAGTCGATGAAGCCCCCCATCTCGATGGCGCCGCAGAACGTGATCTCGCCGTCGCCCTGACTGAAGTGCAGGTCGCCGCCGGAGAGCTTCGCGTCCCTGACGTGCACGGGGTAGAAGACCCGTGAGCCGCGGCTGAAGTTCTTGATGTCGTGGTTGCCGCCGTTCTCGCGGGCCGGCACGGTCCGGGCGCCGTCGCGGGCGATCGCCTGCGCGACGTCCCCGTCCGCCTGCCCGCCCAGCGCGTTCTGCTCCAACGGGGGCAGGGCCAGCGGCGGCACCCGGTCCGGGTCGGTGTCGATCAGCGCCCGCTCGCGGCGGTTCCACCGGTCGAGCAGTTCCGCCGAGGGCGCGGTGCCGAACAGCCCCGGGTGGGTGATCCCGGTGTACCGGACGCCCGGGAGGTGCCGGGAGGTCGCCTGCTGACCGTGGAAGTCCCAGATCGCCTTGTAGGCGTCCGGGAAGTAGTCGGTGAGGAAGCCGCCGCCGTTGGCCTTGGCGAAGACGCCCGTGTAGCCCCAGCCCTGGCCGGCGACGTCGCCGTACTCCTGCGGGGGCTGCACCGGCCCGAGGTCGAGGATGTCGACGACCAGCAGGTCGCCGGGCTCGGCGCCCTCGACGCCGATCGGCCCGCTGAGGACGTGGCAGCGGGTCAGATCGACGTCCCGGACGTCGTTCGCCGAGTCGTTGTTGCCGATCTGCCCGTCGGTCCACTCCCGGCACTCGACGCGGATGTCCTGCCCCGGCCGCACCATCGTGGCCACGGGCACGTCCGGGTGCCACCGGTTGTGGCCCGGTACGGCCTGGTCCCACATCGACTTGGCCTGGTCGACGGTGAACACCACATCTGGCATGTCCCCACTCTCCGATCTGCGTTGACGGTTGGGGTCACCCGCGGCCGCGGGCTGTCGATGGGAGCCGGGCGGGGAAGTCGCCGTCCCGCCGCACCGGCCCGGAGGGGACGGCGAGGCCCGGAGGTGCCGGACCGCCGTCTCGCGTCCCCCGTGGGTGAGGTGCTGTGGCGGCTCAGGGCCGGGGCAGGGCGTTCCAGCGCGGGTCGCGCCGCACCGGCGCGGTGACCTTCGGCGGCACCGCCGTGGTGACCGCCGGCTCGTCCCGGCTGGCCTCCTCGCGCAGGCGCGCGGCCGCCACCGGACGGGGCGTCCGGGCCAGCAGCGGCGGGGTGTACTGCCGCGGCCCCGGCGAGCCGCAGACGGGGCAGGCGCTCCGGTCCTCGGCGGTGCCGATCGGCCGGGCCACTTCCCACGGGCCGCACTCGGCGCACCGGTACAGGTAGCTCACCATCCTGGTCCCCCACTTCTCGGACCGCTTGCGTGAGGCAGGCGAAGCTAGTGCTCCCCGGGGCGTGCGGACGGCGTCCGGCCGCCCCTCGGCACGGTGGCCGGCTCCCTCCCGCGCGTCGCTACCCGTGGCCGCGATCGGGTGACGGCTGGTGCGAACGTCGTCACGACGCCATCGGGGTGCGGTCCGGGCGGGAGTGGGCCGGGTCGGCCGGGGTGCCGGCGAGCACCCGCAGGGCCTCGTCGACCCGCTGCCCCACCTGCCGGAGGAAGGTCTGCGTCCGCTCGCGTCGCCGCTGCAGCTCCTCGACCTCGGCCGTGACCTCCGCGAGCTGCGCCGCCGCCGCGGCCGCCGCGGCCTGCTCCTCCTGCCGGGCCCGCTCCGCCGCCGCGGCCAGCTGCCGCTCCGCGGCGGCGGCGGCCTGCGACCGCTCCTGCGCGGCCTCGTCGTCCAGCCGGGCGCGTTCGGCCGCCGCCTCTCCGAGCACCGCGGCGGCCTCGGCCCGGGCGCGCTCCACCTCGGCCGCGGCCTCGGCATGGGCCCGCTCCAGCACCGCGGCGGCCTCGCTCCGGGCCGTCTCGCGCAGCGCCGCGGCCTCGGTGCGGGCCCGCGTCCGCTCGGCGGCGGCGTCGGCCCGCGCCTCCTCCAGCTCTATGGCGGCCTTCTCCCGGAGCTGCTGGGCCTCCGCGGTGACCGCATCGCTCGCGGCCACGGCCGCGGCCTTGATGTCGTGCGCCCGGCGGAGCAGTGTGTCGGCCTCGGTGCGCGCCTCGGCCCGCAGCCGGTCGGCCTCGGCGGCGCCCGCCGCGGTCAGCTCCGCGGCCTCGTCGGCGGCCAGCCGGAGGATCTCTCCCACCCGTTCGGAGGTCCGCGTCATCTCGCGCCCCTCGGGTGAATGGGCGAGCAGCCGCCGGGAGACCTCCAGCTCCGCCGAGCAGACGCCGTACTTCGACAGGAGGTCCTCGTTCTCCCGCCGGACGGCGACCAGCTCGCCCTCGGCCCAGGCGACGTAGTTGTCCACCTGCAGCCGGTCGTAGCCCCGCAGCGCCGTCCGGAAGACGGGCGCGCCCGGCAGCAGGGTCTCCAGGTCTCCGGTGAGGTTGGGTCGGCGCCCCCGCGGGGCGGCGGGCGGTCCACCTGTCGTCCCGTTCTCGGGCCGACCGCCTTCGGCGGGAAGGGTGG
>DATAAV010000456.1:0-3825 GCA_036259935.1 Geodermatophilus sp.
GCCAGCAGCAGGCCGCGGGTGCGGGTGTTCGTCACGGGATGAGCTCCTTCGTCCGTACGTCATCGTCCCCGACCGGGTTCAGGGGTCGGCGACTGCGCCTGCGGCCGGCGGCCGAGACGGGTTCGTGGGGGTGCGGGCGCCCGGGGCGCGCGGGCCTCAGGCGGGGATCAGGTCGCGATCACCCGGATCGAGTGCAGTCCGGTGGCGCCGGACGGGAAGGGGCGGGCCCTCTCCTCGGTCTGCACCTCGCCGTCGGCGGTCGTGGCGCGGACGGTGAGCTGGTAGGAGCCCGGCGCGAAGTCGTGGCGCAGCACCCACTGGCGCCAGACGTCGGCGTCGACCTCCGGGGACAGGTCGGCCTCCCGCCACTCCCCGTCGTCGACCCGCACCTCGACACGGGCGATGCCGCGGGTCTGCGCCCACGCGACGCCGGCCACCGCCCGGGGGCCGGCGGGGAAGCGGCGCAGCGGCGCGGGGGTGTCGATGCGCGCGGCGACCTTGATGGGGCCGGTGGCGGCCCAGCCGCGCTGGACCCAGTACGCGTCGAACGCGTCGAAGGTGGTCGCCTCGATCTCGGTCAGCCACTTGCACGCCGAGACGTAGCCGTACAGCCCCGGGATGAGCATCCGCACCGGGAAGCCGTGCTCGACCGGCAGCGGCTCGCCGTTCATCCCGAAGGCGAGCATCGCGTCCTCGACCTCCAGCGCCGACCGTGTGGGCGCCCCGATCGTCATGCCGTCGCTGGACCGGCAGACCAACTGGTCGGAGCGGGAGGAGACGCCGTTCTCCCGGAGGAACGCACCGAGTGGGACGCCGAGCCAGCGCGCGGTGCCCGCGAGGGTGCCGCCCACCTCGTTGGAGACGCAGGTGAGGGTGATGTCGCGCTCGATGAGGTCGTCGCGGGAGAAGAGGTCCTCGAGCGTGTACGTGCGCGGGGACTCGACCATCCCGGTCACGCGGAGGCGGTATCCCGCGGGGCTGATCTGCGGCACGGCGATCGCGGTGTCCACCCGGTAGAAGTCCCGGTTGGGCGTGAACAGCGGGGTCAGCCCGTCGACCTGCGGCGCCAGGTCGGCGCCCCGGGGGAGCGGCGCGGCCGGCGACCCCGGCTCGGGGAGGGCGAGGTCGGAGCGGGCGCCGCTGACGTCGAACCTCCGCCGCAGCAGGAGCCCACCGCCGCCGGTGAGCACGGCCGCGCCCACGGCCACCCCGCTGGTGAGGAAGAAGCGGCGGCGGTCCAGGCCGGCACCCTTGCGGTCGCCGGCGGCGAGCACCTCGCGCAGCCGCTCCACGACCGCGGCGTCGGCCGGGGGCGTCGAGGGCGGGACGGCGGGTCCGGCGGCCGGGGGTGCGGCCGTGGCCGCCGAGCTCAGCGGCGCGAGGAGGGCCCGCAGCGCGGCGGCCCCCGCCGCGGCGCCCAGCAGCGAGGGCAGGGCGGCGAACTCGTTGCCGGCCGGGCGGGTCGCGGCCGCGACGGCGCCGAGCAGGCCGAACAGCAGGATTCCCGCGACGCCCACGCGGCGGGAGCGCAGGGACACCACGCCCAGGCCGAGCGCGTAGAGCGCGGTCAGCACGAGCGTGCCCACGACGAGGGCGACCTTGTCGGACTCCCCGAAGGCCGCGATGGCGAACGCCTTGACCGGCTCGGGGGTCAGGGTGATGACCGCGTCGCCGACCGCGACGACCGGCGAGGCCCCCGGCCCGATCAGCGCGGCGCCCAGTTCCGCGACGCCCAGGCCCACCGCCGCCGCGAGCAGGCCGGTCAGCGCGGCGAGCAGCCGGCGCGTGCCCCTGCGCGGAGGGGGGCCGGCCGGGCCGGCCGCCGGCGCCGGGGCCTGCTCTGTCGTGGTCACGGGAAGCGTTCGGCCCCGACGGCCATCCGGTTCACCCGGGCCCGGACGGCGACCCGTCCGGGTGAGCCCGCCGGCTTCAGCGGCCCTGGCCGGCCGCGCGCCGCCCGCCCATGGCCCGGTACCACTCGTTGGAGGGCTTCATCGCCAGGAACACGATGCCGACGACCAGCAGTAGCAGCTGGATCACGGACAGCGTGCTCAGGAAGCCGGTGGTGGGCTGCGCGAACGAGCTGAGGCCACCGAGGACGCCGAGGCCGCCCAGCACCCACAGCACCACCCGCGCCCAGTTGCGGCCCTGCCAGGCGAACCAGATGAACAGGGCGTTCAGCGCCACGAAGAGCAACCCGATCACGGCGCTGATCGTGAGGACGGAGCTGACGGCCTCCGCGGAGGTGTCCACGCCCGCCTCCTCCAGCTGCGCGTCGATGAGGGTGTCGAAGCTGGAGAAGAGGACGATGGAGCTGATCAGGCCCAGGATCAGGTTGGCCATGAAGGCGCCGATGCCGATCTTGACCGTGCTCGGCCGCTCGACGGGGGCCGGGGCGCCCCAGCCGGCCGGCGCCGACTGGCCGGGATCGTAGCCGTAGCCCGGGCCGTACCCCTGGCCCGCGCCCGGCTGCCCGTAGGGCTGGCCGTACTGAGGCTGCCCGTACTGAGGCTGCCCCGACGACGGCTGGCCGTACGGGGGTTGCCCGTACTGAGGCTGCCCGTACGGGGGTTGCCCGTACTGCGGTTGCCCGTACGGGGGCTGGCCCGACGGCTGCTGCCCGTACGGGGGCTGGGCCGACGGCTGCTGCCCGTACGAGGGCTGCCCGTACGGCGGCTGGCCCGACGGCTGCTGGCCCGACGGCTGCTGGCCGTACGGCGGCCGGTCCGATGGCTGCTGGCCGTACGGCGGCCGGTCCGATGGCTGGTCCTCGTACGGTGGCCGGTCCTCGTACGGTGGCCGGTCCGACGGTGGCTGTCCGCCCTGCTGCGGGTCCGGTCCGCCCTGTCCTGCCGCCATGTCCGCTCCCCTGCCGTGGCTGCGCCGGCCCGGATGATCGTCGACGCGGTTCCAGGGGACCAGACGCAGGTCCGGGGGACCAGAGGCGTATGCGCGTCGGGGCCGAAGTTCCTCCGCCGGCCGGGAACGACGAGGCCCGCCGCGTCCGTGCGGACGCGACGGGCCCCGTCGTCGGCAGCGGGTCAGGCCCGGGTGACCCGCAGACCCGTCTCGCCGGCGAAGTCGTCGGCGGCGTCGACCAGGACCTCGTCGCCGTCCCGGATCTCCCCGGCGAGCAGCGCCCTGGCCAGCTGGTCGCCGATCGCCGACTGCACGAGCCGGCGCAGCGGGCGGGCGCCGTAGACCGGGTCGAACCCGTTGATGGCCAGCCACTCGCGGGCCGCGTCGGTGACCTGCAGCGCGAGCCGGCGCGCCGCCAGCCGCCGGGCCAGCATCCCGACCTGGATGTCGACGATGCCGGCCAGTTCCTCGCTGCCCAGGGCGCGGAACACCACGACGTCGTCGAGCCGGTTCAGGAACTCCGGCTTGAAGTGCTGCCGGACCACCTCGAGCACCGCCTGCCGGCGCTGCTCCTCCTCGATCGACTGGTCGGCGATCAGCTGCGACCCGAGGTTGGAGGTGAGGATCAGGATCGTGTTGCGGAAGTCGACGGTGCGGCCCTGGCCGTCGGTCAGGCGGCCGTCGTCGAGCACCTGCAGCAGCACGTCGAAGACGTCCGGGTGGGCCTTCTCCACCTCGTCGAGCAGGACGACGGTGTAGGGACGCCGTCGCACCGCCTCGGTGAGCTGGCCGCCGGCCTCGTAGCCGACGTAGCCGGGCGGGGCGCCGACCAGCCGGGCCACCGAGTGCTTCTCGGAGTACTCGCTCATGTCGATGCGGACCATCGCCCGCTCGTCGTCGAACAGGAACTCCGCCAGCGCCTTGGCCAGCTCGGTCTTGCCGACGCCGGTCGGGCCGAGGAACAGG
>DATAAV010000457.1:0-11995 GCA_036259935.1 Geodermatophilus sp.
GTCGCCGACGAGGTCGCGCGCCTGGCGGCCGAGCGCGTGCTCATGGTGGTGACCCCGTCCGCCGCCGCGGCCGGCGACGCTCTCGGCGCGGCCCTCGGCCCGCTGCTGGCGGCCAGGTTCGACCGGCCGGCCCCCCACACCCCGGTGGGCGTGACCGCCGAGGCCATGGCGCTGGTCGAGGCGGAGGATGCCGACTGCGTGGTGGCCATCGGCGGGGGCTCGGCGATCGGGCTGGCCAAGGCGGTGTCGGCGCGGACCGGGATCCCGCAGGTCGCCGTCCCGACGACCTACGCCGGCTCGGAGGTGACGCCGGTCCTGGGGGAGACCGAGAACGGCGTCAAGACCACGCGGCGCGACCCCACACTGGCCCCCGGCACGGTCGTCTACGACCCCGAGCTCACGGTCACCATGCCGCCCGGTCTGACCCGGACCAGCGCCATGAACGCGCTCGCCCACGCCGTCGAGGCGCTGTGGGCGCCCGACGCCACGGTGGTCAGCGACGCCCTGGCCACCGAGGCGGTGGACGGCATCCTCACCGCCCTGCCGCAGGTGCTCGGCGACCCGGCGGGCCTGCCCGGTCGCGCTCGTCTGCAGGCGGCCGGGTGGCTGGCGGGGATCTGCCTCGCGCAGACCCGGATGGGCCTGCACCACCAGCTCGCGCACGTCCTCGGCGGCGCGTTCGACCTGCCGCACGCCGAACTCCACACGATGCTGCTGCCGCACGTGATGGCCTTCAACCTGCCGGCCGCGCCGGCGGCGGCCGCGCGGCTGGGCCGGATCGCCGGGCCGGATCCGGTGGCGGTGGTCTCCGCCCTCGCCCGCGCCCACGACGGCCCGACGACGCTCGGCGCGCTCGGGGTCCCGCGGACCGAACTGCGCGGCATCGCCGAGCGGGTCGTGGACCGGCCCTATCCCAACCCGCGCCCGCTGGACGTCGGAGCCGTCGCGGCTCTCCTCGACGAGACCTGGTCCGGCGCGATGAGATAGCCGCTCAGCCGCCGGCGAGCAGGGCGCGCACCGCCTCGATGGTGTCGGCCTCGGCCGGTGTCTTGTCCGGCCGGTAGCGCAGCACGCGTGCGAAGCGCAGGGCGACGCCACCGGGATAGCGGGGGCTGCGCTGGGCGCCGTCCAGGGCGATCTCGACGACGAGTTCGGGCCGGAGACGGACGCCCCAGTCGGTGTGCTCGCGGGCGTGCTCGGGAAAGGTCTGCGTCTGCCAGTCCAGCAGCCGGTCGGTCATGCCCTTGAAGGTCTTGCCCACCATGATCGGCTCGCCGCCGTCGGGATCGCGGGCGCCCAGGTGGATGTTCGACAACTTCCCCGAGCGGCGGCCGTACCCCCACTCGGCGCCGATCACCACCAGGTCGAGGGTGTGCACGGGCTTGACCTTCTGCCACGCGCTGCCGCGCCGGCCGGCGGCGTACGGCGCGACCAGGGCCTTGACGACGACGCCCTCGTGACCGGCGGCCAGCGCGTCGGCGAGCACCCCGGCCGCCTGCCCGGGCCCGGGGCTGCGGATGCCGGGCATCCGCAGCGGCGCGTGCGCGTCGTCGGCCAGCAGCCGCGCGAGCGCGTCGAGGCGGACGTGCAGCGGCTCGTCGAGGAGGTCGCGGCCGTCGAGGTGGAGGACGTCGAACAGGAACGGGCTCAGCAGCACGTCGGCGTCGGGGGAGTCGCTGCCGAAGCGGCTCATCGTGTCCTGGAAGGCGCGGGGCCTGCCGTCGTCGTCCAGGGCCAGCGTCTCCCCGTCGAGGACGGCGGTGGAGCACGGCAGGGCACGGATGCGCTCGACCACCTCGGGCACGCTGTCGGTGACCTCGCGGAGGGTGCGGGTCCACACCCGGACGTCGTCGCCGGCCCGGTGGATCTGGATGCGGGCGCCGTCGAGCTTGAACTCCACGGTCACATCGGTGCCGAGGTCGGCGAGCGCGGCGTCCAGGGAGGCGGCGGGGCTGGCCAGCATCGGGTGCACCGGCCGGCCGACCTGCAGGCGCACCGCGTCCAGGGCGGGCACCCCGCCGGTCAGGGCGGTGGCCGCGGTGCGGGGCAGGCTGCCCGACAGCATGAAGGCCCGGCGGACGCTCGCCACCGGGACCTCGGCCGCCGTGGCCACCGCGTCGAGCACGACGCCCTCGAGGGCGCCCTGCCGCAGCTCTCCGGTGAGCAGGCGGACCAGGAACCGCTGCTCGTCCGCCGTGGCCGCGGACAGCAGACCGCCGAGGGCCCCCTCGCGCCGGGCCGCGGACCCCGGACCGGCCGTGGTGGCCAGCTCGGTGAGGGCCTGCTGGACCGCGGCGACGGTCAGCGACGGCGTCGCTGCGGCGTCGTGCGCCATCCGCGACAGGGTCCGCCATCCCACGCCCAGCCGGCCCTGCAGCGGCTCGCCCGCCAGCCAGGCGGTGATCGGCTCGACCTCGTCGGCGCCGGCGCGGCGCAGCAGTTCGGCGATCGCCCCGGCCTTGGCCGTGCGGGACCGGGTGGCCGCGACCGCGGCGGAGGCGGCCACGACGTCGGCGAACAGCACGCCGCCATGGTTCCAGCCGGTGCCTTCAGGGCGCTCGCTGCGATGCTCGCTCCCTGTCGGCGGCCGTCGCTCGCTGCGATGCTCCCGGAGCTGTCAGCCGACGGTGGCCCCTGGCGCGGGGGCGGCGCCGCCGGGCAGCTGCCCGGACTCCACGAGCCCCAGCTGGACCATGAAGTCGAGCTGGTCGAAGTAGAAGCGGTGCGAGACGGCGAGGCCGTCCCGGACGGTCAGCAGGTCGCACTCCCGCAGGCGGACGTGCCTGCCGGTGGGCCCGATGTCACCGTCGGGTGTGCCGAGCACGCCGGTGTGGGTGCCCAGGAAGTAGCCCTCGTCGATCGCGGTGTCCCCGCTCTCCGCGGTGGACCTGGGCTCCCAGGACGCGTCCGGGAACGCGCGACTGAACGACATGAGGTACTCGGCGACCGCCTCGCCGCCCTCGACCCGGCCGGCATCCGGTGTCTCGGCGACGGCGTCTGCCGCGTACAGCTGCCGCAGCGCCTCCCGGTCACCGGCCATGACGGCGGTCGTGATCCGGTCCATGAGCTCCCGGGCCTGTCCCACGACGACCTCCCCAGTCATCCGCCGTGCCGCCCGGCGGCCAGGTCGGCGGTGCGCGCCGGGCCGCCATGAAGCGGGCGGGGTCCGCCGTGTGCCGCGCGTCCCAGGCCGGGCCCGCGCCTACGGCTGGGCCGGCACCGAGGATGGAGCCGCGCCGCAGCGCGGTACAAGAGCCCAACGGCCCCGCCGGGACAGCGGCGGCCGGCCGGACCCGACCGGCCGCACGACACGTCCCGAACCGTCGTGGCCGGGGGTGGTTTGACCGGCACCGTGCGTGGTAGATGCGCAGCGAAACCCGCCCTGGCCGTAGAACCCCCGGGGCGGGGCGGAGTTCTCATACTGGCATCGACCGCGAGATACGGCACCGTTTCGTGTCGCCAGGCGAGGCGACCGGTGGATCAGCCGGTCACTGTTGCATTCCCGCCAGGGCCTTCTGCATGTCCTCCAGGTTCATGACGGGTACGAACTCCACGCGGGCGTTGAGCTCCTGGTACAGGGGCTCGGCGATGACCGGCAACATCGAGGGGTCCTGCAGATCGAAGACGATGTGGGCGCCGCGGCGGCCGTCCTCGACGACGAAGTACGTGGCCTCCGGCTTCATCCGGTCCAGGAGGTCGCCGAGCAGTTGCGGGAGCCTGCCGCTGCGCAGGGCCTCGTTGCCGGCCTCCACCGGGACCGACATCTTCATCATCATGCGCATGAGCGGATCTCCCTCCGGGCGGGCCGAGGGCCGCAGACGTACGCCGCCCGCGGCGGCCGCACAAGGACCGGCCGGGTGGCCGCGGCGGGAGGTCGGCGCGCCCTCACCGGCGGGTTTGCACCGGTGACGTGCCCTCGACCCGTCACGCGGGAGCGGATCGCGACCCGCGACGGGCCGGGCACATCGGGTCTTGATCGGTCCCGGCGCCGAAGGCAGGCTGTGAGCGACAACACAGTCCGGGGAGTCACCGGGAGGTCGCCGTGCAGGCACGAGTCGGGGACAGGATCGTCGTCCACTCCACCCACCAGGGAGAACCTGAACGCCACGGAGAAGTCCTAGAAGTGCGCGGCAAGGACGGCGGGCCGCCCTACGTGGTCAAGTGGGACCCCGACGGGCACACCGGCGTCTTCTTCCCCGCCGGCAGCTGCACCGTCATCCCCGAGCCGGCCCAGGGCTGAGGCCGCCTCGTGGGCAAGGACACCAGCCCCGCGCCGGAGCCGCGGTCGGCCGACAAAGTGCGCAACGTGGCCCTGGTGGGACACGCGGGCGCCGGCAAGACGACGTTGGCCGAGGCGATCCTCGCCGCCACCGGCGCCCTGCCGCGCGCCGGGCGGGTGGAGGACGGCACCACCTGTCTGGACAACGAGGAGGTGGAGGTCCGGCAGCAGCGCTCCGTGTCGCTGGGCGTGGCCACCGTCGAGCACGCCGGGCACCGGCTGACCCTGCTCGACACCCCCGGCTCCCCGGACTTCGTGGGGGAGCTGCGGGCCGGGCTGCGCGCCGCCGACGCCGCCCTGTTCGTGGTCTCGGCCGTCAACGGCGTCGACGCCACCACCGTGCAGCTGTGGGAGGAGTGCGCGGCGGTCGGCATGCCGCGCGCGGTCGTCATCACCCAGCTGGACCGGCCGCGCGCCGACGTCGACGACGCCGTGCGCATGTGCCAGACGATGCTGGGGGAGGGCGTCTTCCCGCTGCACCTGGTCGACCGCGGTCCGGACGGCGGCGTGCGCGGGCTGATCTCGCTGCTCGAGCCGCACGTCGAGGCCGGCGGGGAGGGCGGCCAGGACGCCGACCGGCTCCGCGCCGAGCTGATCGAGGGGATCATCGGCGAGAGCGAGGACGAGACCCTCATGGACCGCTACCTCGCCGGCGAGGAGCTCGTGGTCGCCGACCTGGTCGCCGACCTCGAGACGGCGGTGGCCCGCGGTCACTTCCACCCGGTTCTGTGCACCGCGCCGCTGACCGGCGTCGGCGTCCCCGAACTGCTCGACCTGCTGGTGGCCGCCTTCCCGTGCCCGATGGAGCACGGGTGCCCGCCGGTCACCCGGCCGGACGGCTCGCCGGCCCCGCCGCTGTCCTGCGACTCCAGCGGCCCGCTCGTGGCCGAGGTGGTCAAGACGACGACCGACCCCTACGTCGGCCGGGTCTCGCTGGTGCGGGTGTTCTCCGGCACCCTGCGACCGGACACCCCCGTCCACGTCTCCGGGCACGGCCTGGCCGACCGCGGCCATCCCGACCACGACGTCGACGAGCGGATCGGGGCGATCTCCTCCCCGCTCGGAGCGGTGCTCCGACCCGTGTCGTCCTGCCCGGCCGGGGACATCTGCGCGGTCGCCCGCCTCAGCTCCGCCGAGACCGGCGACACCCTCTCCTCGCCCGACGACCCGCGGCTGGTCACTCCCTGGGACCTGCCCACCCCGCAGCTGCCGGTCGCCATCGAGGCGGCGTCCCGGTCCGACGAGGACCGGCTGGCCACCGCCCTGGCCCGGCTGGTCGCCGAGGACCCGACCGTGCGGCTGGAGCGCCGCCAGGACACCGGCCAGCTGCTGCTGTGGTGCGTCGGCGAGGCCCACGCCGAGGTCCTGCTCGACCGGCTGCGCACCCGGCACGGGGTCGCGGTCGAGACGGTGCCGGTCCGGGTGCCGATGGTCGAGACGCTGGCCGGCCCGGCGCGGGTCACCGGCCGGCACGTCAAGCAGTCCGGCGGGCACGGCCAGTACGCCATCGTCGTCGTCGAGGGGGAACCCGGGCCGCCGGGCTCGGGCGTGGTCTTCGAGCAGAAGATCGTCGGTGGCACGGTGCCCAGCCAGTTCCACGGCAGCGTGGAGAAGGGCATCCGGACCCAGGCCGAGCGGGGCATCAACGGGGAACGCCCGCTGGTCGATCTCCACGTCACCCTCGTCGACGGCAAGGCGCACTCGGTGGACTCCTCCGACGCGGCGTTCCAGGCCGCCGGGGCGCTGGCGCTGCGGGAGCTGGCCGCCGCGGCCGGCACCAAGGTGCTCGAGCCCTGGTGCGAGGTGGAGGTCGTCGTCCCCGGCGAGTACGTCGGCGCGGTGATGAGCGACCTGTCCGGACGGCGGGCGCGGGTGACCGGCAGCGAGGCCGACCCCGACCGGGACCGCACCACCGTGCGCGCCGAGATCCCGGAGGTGGAGCTCCTCACCTATCCCGGCGCCCTGCGCTCGATCACCCACGGCACCGGCAGCTTCACCCGGCGGCCGCTGGGCTACGAGCCGGCACCGGCGTCGCTCACCGCCGTACCGGCCTGACCTCCGCGGCGCACCGGTGTGGTGTGCGCTGGAGGTGTCGTGACGTCGTCGAACGGGCCGTCGGCCGCTGCCCCGGCCCCGTCGGCGGGGGTCCCCGCCGTGAGCACCCCCGCCGTCGTCGACCGCAACGAGCTGCCCGACCGGATCTGGACGCTGCCCAACGCGCTCTCGGTGCTGCGCCTGCTCGGCGTTCCGCTGTTCCTGTGGCTGCTGCTCGGCCCCCAGGCCGACGGCTGGGCGGTGATCGTGCTCGGCCTGGCGGGGCTCACCGACTGGGCCGACGGCAAGCTGGCCCGGGTGCTGGGGCAGTGGAGCCGGCTGGGCGCGCTGCTGGACCCGGCCGCCGACCGGCTGTACATCATCGCGACGCTGATCGCCTTCGTGCTCCGCGACGTCGTCCCGTTCTGGGTCGTCGCGGTCCTGCTCGGCCGGGAGCTCGTGCTCGGCGTCATGCTGCTGGTGCTGCGCCGCCACGGCTTTCCGCCGCTGCAGGTGCACTACCTGGGCAAGGCGGCGACGTTCATCCTGCTCTACGCCTTCCCGCTGCTGCTCCTCGCCGACGGCGCCGGCCCGTTCGTCGCGGTCGCCCAGCCGATCGCCTGGGCGCTGACCGTGTGGGGCGGGGTCCTGTACGTCCTCGCCGGCGTCCTCTACGTCGTCCAGGTGCTCGGCCTGGTGCGCGCCGAGCGGGCGGCGCCGTCCCCGCGGAGCCCGGCGTGACCATCGCTCCCCGGGGTGGCGGGCCGCGCTCCATGGGCGCCTCCCTGCTCGACCAGGTCCTCGCCGAGACTCTCGACCCGGCCTACCGGCAGGCCGCCGAGGCGCACGCCGCACGGGACAAGGCGGCCGCGGCCGTGGGCGGACCGCAGGCGGCCGCGGGCCCGCGCCGACGCCGGCTCGCCGGGCTGGCGGTCGCCGCCACCCTGGCCGTCGCCGGCGGGCTGGTCGCGGTCAGCTACGACCTCGCGGCCACCGGCGCCCAGGGCCGGGAGGAGGTGCGGGCGGCCCTGATCGACGACATCGAGCAGGAGTCGGCCACCACCGACGAGCTGGCCGCCGAGCTGGACCGGCTGCGGGCCGAGGTGACCTCCGCCCGCGACCAGGCGCTGGCCACCACCGCCGTGGGTCAGCGGGCACGCGACGAGCTCGCCGCCGCCGAGCGGGCGGCCGGCCTCGTGCCGGTCACCGGACCCGGGCTGCTGGTCACCCTCGCCAACGCCGAGCCCGACGCCGACTCCGACCCGGTGGGCGGGGCGGGGGAGGAGGACCCGCGCGGCAAGGTCCGCGACGGCGACCTGCAGCTGGTGGTCAACGCCCTGTGGGCCGCCGGCGCCGAGGCGGTCAGCATCAACGGCCAGCGGCTGGGCCCCACCACCGCCATCCGCTTCGCCGGCGAGGCCGTGCTGGTCGACTTCCGGCCGGTGACCAATCCGTACCAGATCAGCGCCATCGGTGACCCGGACACCCTGCGGGACCGGTTCCTCAGCAGCCCCGAGGTCGCCGCCCTGGCGGTGATCTCCGAGTCGTTCGGTCTGCGATTCGAGTTCGCCCAGGAGGACGAGCTGTCCCTGCCCCCCGGGAGCTCGCACGAGCTCCGCTCCGCCACCCCGGTGACCGACGACCCCGACGGGTCCGCCGCCGACCCGACGCCGGGAGGCTGAGCGATGATCCCCATCCTCGGCCTCGCGGCCGGCGTGATCCTGGGCCTCCTCTTCGACCCCACGGTCCCTCTGTGGCTGCAGCCGTACCTGCCGATCGCGGTGGTCGCCGCCCTCGACGCGGTCTTCGGCGGCGCCCGCGCCCGGCTCGACGGCATCTTCGACGCGAAGGTCTTCGTCATCTCCTTCGTGTCCAACGTCGTCATCGCCGCGCTGATCGTCTTCCTCGGCGACCAGCTCGGCGTGGGGGCGCAGCTGTCCACCGCGGTCGTCGTCGTGCTGGGCATCCGGATCTTCGGCAACGCCGCGGCCATCCGTCGGCACCTGTTCCGGGCATGACCGAGGACCAGCGGCCGGCCGCCCCCGGCCCCGAGGACACCGGCGCAGCGTCGCTCCCGCCGGCCGACGCCGCCGCCCCCGCGCACCGGCCGGAACCGCCCGCGGAGGACGCGCCGCGGGAGCAGGCGCCCGGGCAGCCGGACGACGCCGGGCCGGGGGAGTCCCGGGAGGACGCCGCGCCGCCCGCCCGCCCGGCGCGGCGGCGCGATCCCGTGGCGGCCGTGCTCATCGGCGTGCTCACCCTGCTGCTGGGCTTCGCCTTCGCCGTCCAGGTGCGCAACACCGATACCGAGCAGGCACTGGCCGGTGCTCGCGAGGAGGACCTCGTGCGCATCCTCGACGAGCTCGACGCCCGCGAGGAGCGCCTGCGCGACCAGATCGCCGACCAGCGCACCGCGCTGCGCGAGCTGACCAACACCGACAGCCAGTCGGCCGCCGCGCTCGAGGAGGCCCGCCGCCGCGCCGAGGCCCTGGCCATCCTCAACGGCACCGTGGCCGCCGAGGGCCCCGGGCTGCTCATGACGATCCGCGACCCGGAGGGCGAGGTCCGGGTGGCCGACCTCCTCGACGCGATCCAGGAGCTGCGCGGTGCCGGCGCCGAGACGATGCAGATCGACGGGGTCCGGGTCGGGGTCTCCACCGCGGTCACCGGCGAGCCGGGCGACCTGCAGGTCGACGGGAAACGGATCACCAGCCCCTACGAGATCGTCGTGATCGGCTCCCCGCCGGACCTGCAGACGGCGATGAACATCCCCGGCGGCGTGGTGGACCGCGTCGGCCGCCAGGGCGGCAGCGTGGAGATCACGCAGTCGGAGCGGGTCGTCGTCGACGCGTTGCGGCCGCTCGACGAGCCTCAATACGCTCAGCCGCAGACCGACGACGACTGACCGCCGTCGCGCCCCCCTCCCGCCGACCACCTGGAGACGACGCCGCATGGCCACACCCGACGACCGCCGCTACACCGACCAGCACGAGTGGGCGCTGGTGACGGGCACGGAGGGCTCGGCGACCGTCGTCCGGGTGGGGATCACCGACCACGCCCAGGACGCGCTGGGCGACATCGTCTACGTCCAGCTGCCCGAGGTCGGCGCCGAGGTCTCGCCGGGGAACCCCATCGGCGAGGTGGAGTCCACCAAGTCCGTCTCCGACGTCTACGCGCCGGTCGCCGGCGTGGTGGCCGCGGTCAACGAGGCGCTCACCGACGCCCCGGAGACCATCAACGCCGACCCCTACGGCGAGGGCTGGCTGGTGGAGATCAGCGTGACCGGCGGCGCCGGTGACCCCACCGAGGGCCTGCTCGACGCGGCCGCGTACCAGGCTCTGGTCGACGCGTCCTGACCAGGCCCCGGCGTCCACGCCCTGCGCGCGCCGATCACTATGCTCACCGGAGGAACGGCACCCCCGGCTTCCGCCGGGGAGGCCGGACCCTCACCCTGTAGTTCCGGTTGACCCTCGGGAAGACCGCTGATTCCATGACCCCGGCCCGCCGTACCCAGCGCGGCGGCCGACCCACGACGGACCGTCCGGTCCGTCGTCCGCCGGCCGCCCGCGGCCAGACCCCAGGTCCGCGGCGGTGCCCCCTGCACCGGAGGAGACAGACGTGTACTGCACTCGTTGTGGCCACAACAACCCCGAGGGCAGTCGCTTCTGTGCGCAGTGCGGCGCGGCGCTGACCCAGGAGCGCGTCGGGGAGTCCACCAGCGTCATCCCGAAGGTCGGGGGTGAGGACACCAGCGACGTGCCCGAGGTGGCCGGGGAGGCGGCCGCCGACGTCCACGCCGGCGCCGTCGAGTCGCTGCCGGCGGGGTCGGCGCTGCTGGTCGTCAAGCGCGGCCCCAACGCCGGCAGCCGCTTCCTGCTCGACCGGGACGTGACCACCGCCGGCCGGCACCCCGACAGCGACATCTTCCTCGACGACGTCACCGTCAGCCGCCGGCACGTGGAGTTCCACCGCGAGGGCAGCGGCTTCTCCGTGCACGACGTCGGCAGCCTCAACGGCACCTACGTCAACCGGGAGCCGGTGGACGTCGCGACGCTGTCCGGCGGCGACGAGGTGCAGATCGGCAAGTTCCGCCTGGTCTACCTGACCGGCCCACGCACGGGCGAGCACGCGTCCCGCTCCTGAGCCTGCTGGCGAGCAGACGCATGCTGCCCGCACCGATGGACGCGTGACCGCGGTGCCCGCGCCGCACGCCGGCGCGTTCGGGGGCGACGCGGAGGACCACGCACCGCGCCTGACCATCGGCGAGGTGCTCACCGTCCTCCGCGAGGAGTTCCCGGACGTGACGATCAGCAAGATCCGTTACCTCGAGTCCGAGGACCTGGTCCATCCGCAGCGCACCCCGTCGGGCTACCGGAAGTTCTCCTCGGCCGACGTCCGCAGGCTGCAGTACGTGCTGGCCGCCCAGCGCGACCAGTACCTGCCGCTCAAGGTGATCAAGGAGCACCTCGAGGCCCTCGACCGCGGCGAGCCGCCGCCGGCCGCGGCCGCGGTCCCGGCACCGGTGGGGCTGCCGGCCGTGGGGGAGCAGTCCGAGGGCGCGGCGCTCCCGCCCGAGGAGTTCGCCCAGGCGGCGGGGCTCGACCCCGGCCAGCTCGCCGACTGCGTGCAGTTCGGGCTGCTGACCACCGACGCCGACGGGCGGCACCCCGCCGCGGACCTGCCGGTGGCCCGGGCGGCGGCCGGGCTGGCCCGGCACGGCATCGAGCCACGGCACCTGAGGGTGTACCGCACCGGTGCCGAGCGCGAGGCCGGGCTGGTCGAGCAGCTGGTCGCGCCGGTGCTGCGGGCCCGCTCGGAGGAGGCCCGCACCCGCGCCACGGAGAAGCTGCGGGAGCTGGCGGCGCTCTCGGCCCAGCTGCACACCGCGTTGCTGGAGGCGCGGCTCCGGGACCTCCTGCGTCCCTGACTCCGGCGTACCGTTGGCATCGCGCGATGCGGTGCTCCGGCGCCGTGTCGAGCGGTCTACAGCCGCTCAGAACTGACCGCACAGCCCGTTCGCCGGGCCGCAGCTGAGGGAGCCCACCGTGCAGGAACTGAGAGTCGTCGGGGTCCGCGTGGAGCTGCCCGGCAACCAGCCGATCCTGCTGCTGAAGGAGGCGCACGGGGAGCGGTACCTGCCGATCTGGATCGGCGCGGTGGAGGCCGCGGCGATCGCGTTCGAGCAGCAGGGGGTCCGCCCCGCCCGCCCGATGACGCACGACCTGCTGCGGGACGTCGTGCGCGCGCTGGGTGCCACGCTGGAGGCGGTCAACATCACCGAGATGCGTGACGGCATCTACATCGCCGAGCTCGTCCTCGGTGAGGACCGCGTGGTCAGCGCGCGCCCCTCCGACGCCGTCGCGCTCGCCGTCCGCACGGGGGCGCCGATCTACGGTGCCGAGGAGCTGCTCGACGAGGTGGGGATCGAGATCCCCGACGAGCAGGAGGACGAGGTCGAGAAGTTCCGCGAGTTCCTCGACCAGATCTCGCCGGAGGACTTCGGGGCCGGGTCCGGCTCCGGCGGGTCCCCCTGACGACGGCCCCGGGAGCATCGCAGCGAGGAACGAGCGAGGAGCGGACCGGGGCGCGGAGTCAGGCCGGAGGATGGTGCTGACGACAGCCCCCGCAGCGTCCCCGCCGCGCACGGGCGCGGACCGCGCCGTGACCGTCGGGTCACTGCAT
>DATAAV010000458.1:0-14277 GCA_036259935.1 Geodermatophilus sp.
ACGAATTTCAGGGCGACCCACCAGTGGCGGAACAGGCCCCACGGGGTGAGCGGGGCCAGCGCCAGCCCGCTGAGCAGTGAGGCGAGGGCGAGCGGGATCAGCAGCGTCGTCGCGACCAGCTCGGCCGCCGGGTACACCGCCTCGGGATCGCTTCCCCGGACGCCGGCGACGTCGAGGAGGAGCACGGCGGCGTCGGCGCCGAGGAGTCCGACCGAGGTGCCGATGTGGACGACGAGGAGGAACGTGCGCCAGGACGGGGAGAGGCGGGAGGTCCGCCGGTTTCCGGCCATGGCCCAAGCATAGACATCTAACCGTTAGATATCTATGCTTCACCCGTGAGGCCTCGCGAGGAGCCCATCGGGCTGGCGCTCAGCCGCACGGCCAAGGCGGTCAGCCGCGCGTTCGACGAGGTCCTGGCGGCGGCGGGCGGCTCCACCCCCACCTGGCTGGTGCTGCTGTCCCTGAAGACCGCCGCGCACCGCACGCAGGCGGAGCTGGCCGACGTGGTGGGCGTTCGCCAGCCGACGCTCACCCACCACCTCGACGGCCTCGAGCGGTCCGGCCTGGTGGCCCGCCGGCGGGATCCCGGGAACCGGCGGGTGCAACTGGTCACCCTCACCCCCGCCGGGGAGGAGCTGTTCCTCCGGCTGCGGCAGGCGGCGGTCGCCTTCGACGGTCGCCTGCGCACGGGGCTCGACGACGCCGAGATCGCCGAGCTGCGGGGGTTGCTGGGCCGACTGGCGACGAACGTCGAGGCGGACTGACCGCACCGGACAGGGGTGGACAGGCCAACCGTTCGGCTACATGCTCTAGCCGTGGCTACGCCGTCTAGCGCTGAACCGCTCTCCAGGGTGGCGCGCCGCCGGGCCGCGGTCGTCGCGGAGGCCTTGCAGCACGCCGAGACGCTCATGGGCGAGGAGGGCGTGGGGGCGCTCAGCGTCTCCGAGGTCGCCCGGCGCATGGGCATCCGCGGCCCGTCGCTCTACAAGTACTTCCCCTCCCGGAACGCTCTCTACGACGCGCTCTTCGCCCGCGGGCTGGCCGCTCAGCAGGCGGCGACCCGGACCGCGGTCGAGGGTGTCCCGCCGGGCGTGCCCCGCATCCGCGCCGGTGGCGTCGCGATCGTCGCCTGGGCGGTGGAGCACCCGGCACTGGCCCAGCTGCTGTTCTGGCGTCCGGTGCCCGGCTTCGCGCCCTCGCCGGAGAGCTTCGCGCCCAGCCGGCAGGACATGGCCGAGGTCCGCGCCGAGTTCGCCGACGCCGTCCGCCTCGGCCAGCTCCGCGAGGAGGCCGACAGCGACGACGCCGTCCGCCTCTACACCGTCGTCCTGGGCGGCCTGATCTCCCAGCAGATGGCCAACCAGCCGGGCGTCCCCTTCGCCGAGGGCGTCTTCAGCCGGCTCACCGAGCCGGCGCTCGACCTCTTCCTCTCCGCCTACGCACCCAGCACCATCGCACCCTGAGGAGTCGCCGTGCAGGCGCTCGACCGCGACGAGGTCAGCACGTTCGTCGCCGCCCGCCCCGAGGACGTCTACGCCCTTGTCGCCGACGTGACCGGCACCCCGGAGTTCAGCCCGGAGGTCGTGCGCTGCCGGTGGCTCGACGGCGCGACCGGCCCCGCCGTCGGAGCCCGGTTCGAGGCGGTCAACCGCAGCCCGAAGGGGCGGACCTGGCGGAACCGGCCGGTGGTCACCGTGGCCGATCCCGGCCGGGAGTTCGCGTTCTCCCGCACCGAGCCGTTCGCCGGCACCGTCGCCTGGCGCTACCGCTTCCGGCCGGAGGACGGCGGCACGCGCGTCGTCGAGAGCTACGAGGTCGAGCGCCCGATCACCCGCATCGGCTGGTGGATCATCGCGGCGTTCGGCGGTGGGCACCGGCGCACGGAGCTGCGCGCGGGGATGGAGGCGACCCTGGAGCGGCTGCGGGTCGCCGCGGAACGCGGAGCCCCGGCGGCGTGAGCAGAAGCCGCCGGGCCTACGCGCACGACGCCGTCGTCGTCCTGGCGCCGGACGGCGACGAGCGCGCGCCCGGCGGAGCGATCACCGTGGCGCTGTGCGGCAGCTGGTCGCACGATCCGCCCTGTCCGCTCGCGCCGCACCACACCGCCGCCGACCGGTCCGGCGACCGGGTGCACCTGCGCATTCTGTTCGCCACCGAGCCGTCGAACGAGGGGGTGGTGCGCACGCTTGTGGAGCAGGCGCTCGCCCGTGGCTGGGCCGACGACCCCCACGGCATCCGCACCCGGTGGCGGCTGGTGCGCGCCCGAGCCTCCGCGGTGCGCCCGCAGGAGCGCGAGCAGGCGGCGAGACTCGCTCAGGGCTGATCCCCTCAGCCGGGCAGCGAGCCACCGTGGAGCGTGCGGCAGGCCGCGGCGCGGTCGAGCAGCAGAGTGCGCTCCCGCTCGTTGCGGGTCAGCGAGGCGGCCCGCTCGAACTCGCCCCGGGCCTCGTCCAGCCGGCCCAGCTGCGCGAGCAGGTCCCCGCGCACGCTGGGCAGCAGGTGGTAGCCGCGCAGCGCGGGCTCGTCGGTGAGGGCGTCGACCAGCTCCAGGCCCGCCTCCGGGCCGTAGGCGCGGGAGACCGCGACGGCGCGGTTGAGCTCCACCACCGGGGACGGCGCCAGCGCGGCGAGCGCCTCGTACAGCGCGGCGATCCGCACCCAGTCGGTCTCCTCCGCCGTCCGGGCGCGGGCGTGGCAGGCGGCGATCGCGGCCTGGAGGGCGTAGGGGCCGAGGGTGTCGGCGGTCTGCTCGGCGCGGCGCAGCGCGGCCAGCCCGCGGCCGATGAGCACGTGGTCCCACCGGGCGCGGTCCTGGTCGAGCAGCAGCACCGGCTCACCGGCGGGTCCGGTCCGCGCGCGCATGCGGGAGGCCTGGATCTCCATGAGGGCGACCAGGCCGTGCACCTCGGACTCCCGCGGCGTGAGCTCGGCGAGGATCCGCCCCAGGCGCAGCGCCTCCTGGCAGAGGGCGGGGCGGATCCAATCCCGACCGGCGGTGGCCGCGTAGCCCTCGTTGAAGACCAGGTAGACGACCTCGAGGACCGAGGACAGCCGGGCGGTGAAGTCCGGCCCGGTGGGCACCTCGAAGGGCACCCGCGCCGCCGACAGCGTGTGCTTGGCGCGGACGATCCGCTGGGCGACCGTGGCCTCGGAGGTGAGGAAGGCACGGGCGATCTCCTCGGTGGTCAGCCCGCCGAGCAGGCGAAGGGTGAGCGCCACCCGCGCCTCGCGGGAGAGCACCGGGTGGCAGGCGATGAAGACCAGCCGCAGCAGGTCGTCCTCGACCGGCTCGTCGAGGGCCGCGGCCCAGTCCGGCTCCTCCTCCTCGCGGGTCCGCAGCTCGCGGCCCAGTTCGGCGGTCTTCCGGTCCAGGCGCTCGGCGCGCCGGAAGGTGTCGACGGCGCGGTGCTTGGCGGTGGCCATGAGCCAGGCGCCGGGCTTGTCGGGGACGCCGGTTTGCGGCCAGCGCTGCAGCGCGGCGACCAGCGCGTCCTGGGCCAGCTCCTCGGCGAGGCCGACGTCCCCGGTGACCCGGGTGAGGGCGGCGATGAGCTTGGCCGACTCGATCCGCCAGACGGCCTCCACCGTCCGGTGCGTCGTCGCCGTCGTCATCGCCGCCACTGCCCGGGACCGTCAGGAGCCGCGCTGCTCGGCCACGGTGGCCCGGAGCCGGTCCTCCTGCTCGCGCAGCTCGGGGGTCATCGCCTCACCGAAGTCCTCGGCCTCGAAGATCTGGCGGACCTCCACCTCGCCCTCGCGGAACGGCGCCCGCTTCGCCCACTCCAGCGCCTCCTCGCGCGAGCTGACCTGGAGAATCCAGAAGCCGGCGATGAGCTCCTTGGTCTCGGCGAACGGCCCGTCGACCACGGTCCTCTTGTCCCCGTCGTAGCGGACGCGGGCGCCCTTCGAGCTCGGGTGCAGGCCCTCGCCGGCCAGCATCACGCCGGCCTTGACCAGTTCCTCGTTGAACGTCCCCATCTCCGCCAGCTCCTGCTCGCTGGGCAGCACGCCCCGCTCGGAGTCCTCGCTGGCCTTGACGATCACCATGTACCGCATCGCTGTGTCTCCTTCCGGGTGGCAGGCCGCCGGTTCGGCGCCGGCGCGGGGACCCGCTCTGCTTTCACGTCGAACGGCCGGGCCGGGGATCGACACGAGCCCGGAGATTTTTTTCGCCCGCTCCGCCGCACCGGTCAGGGATCGGGTCGCGGTTGGAGGTCGGCGGCACCGAAGGAGACGCTGAAGCGGTCGCACCAGATGACGACGCTGGTCCAGTCGGTGGCGTCCACTCCGGCGGGGACGACGTAGTTCTGGTCGCCGACGTTGCCCTTGAGCGGGCCGAGGTCGACGTAGTCGTCGTCGAACAGGCCGTCCTCGCCGTGTGCGGGGTTGGCCGAGAGGTAGACGAAGAGGGCGGGGCCGTTGGAGGTGGCGAAGCCCTCCAGCCGGACGACGACCTGGCCGTCGGGCAGTTCGAGCACGCGGGCGGTGCCGGTGGTCTCGTGCTCACGGGAGATGAAGGACCCGACGGCGAGCACGGCCGGCGCGGCCGGAGTGGCGGTGCCCTCGGCGGGCCCACCGCCGGTGCCCACCGGGGCGCTCTGCCCGGCGGCCGACGGCAGGGCCTCGTCGACCCGCTGGTCGTAGAAGAGCTTCTGCGGCTGGAACCAGATCAGGGCGACGGCGCCTACCACCACGACGACGATCGCCGCCAGCCCGATCCACGTCTTCTTCCGCACGGCCACGGCGGCGCAGGGTAGTGGTGATCACTGCCGCCCGGGGCGTCCGGACCCGTGCCGCGCCGGGGTGCGGTGCGGGCGGGCCGGCGACGCGCCGGGGACGGCCCGCCCGAGCGCCCGCGGCGGGGCGCCCGGGCGGGGCGCGTCAGACCGGCTCGGCGCAGTAGATGGTGCCGTCCTCGGTGACCTCGGCGCCGATCCAGAGCGCCAGCGTGGCGGTCGGGAACTCCACGCAGCTGTCGGGGTCGGCCTGGAAGGCGGCGTAGGTCTGCTCCTCCCCCTCGACACCGACGATGCGGGCCTCCGCGGTGGAGTCGTCGCAGTCGACGGCCTCGAACGAGGTCGCGCCGGTCGTCTTGACGCAGTCCCCGATCTCCGGGTCGCCCAGCCCGAAGCCGCCGAGCGCGACCAGACCGGCGACGCCGACCGCGGCCACGGTCCCGGCGATGCCGGCCCACTTCTTGCCGCTGCTCGGGGCGGGCGCGCCCGCCGGGGAGCCCCACCCGGCCTGCGGCGCGCCGCCCGGCGCCGGGGCGTTCCACGCACCCTGCGCCGGCGCGTTCCACGCACCCTGCGCCGGTCCGCCGGCCGGTGCCGGCGGGTTCCAGCCCCCGGCGGTCGGGCCGGGCTGTCCCGACGTGTTGGCATCCGGTCCGGGGTAGGTCATCTCTCGCTCCTGTGACGTTCCTGGCGCGCACGCCGCGCGCGGCAACGGCGCGGAGCATCACCCGCCGCGGCGCTGCACCACGGCCGACCCGCCGCAGACCTCCCCTGATGTGATGACGCCGTGCTCCACGGGGCGGTCCGGGCGTGGGAGCGTTCCGGCGTGGGCGGCCGGCCCCGGGGGTAGGGCGGGGGCGTGGCAGACGACACGGGTCCGGGCGGGTTCGCGGCACGGCTGGGTGCCCGGGTGGAGAGCGCCGGGGACGGCGACGCGCGGATCCGCTTCGAGGCCCGCGACGAGCACCTCAACGCCGCCGGCACCCTGCACGGCGGCGTGCTGGCGACCCTCGTGGACACCGCCATGGGCCAGGCCGCCCGCAGCACGACCGGCGAGGGCGAGGTGCCGGCGACCAGCCAGCTGACCGTGACCTACCTGCGCCCGGGCCGGCCCGGGCCGCTCCTGGTCACGGCGGCGGTGCGCACCCGCGGCGAGCACCTCACGGTGTGCGAGGCCGACGTCGAGCAGGACGGCCGGGCGCTGGCACACGCCGTCGCGACCTTCGCCCTCCTGCAACGCTGAGGTCGGCCGCCACCGTCAGAAGGCGGCTCCCGTGAGAGCCGGGACGTCGACGACGACGGCGGCCGGCTGCGGTGCCCCCTCGTTCTCGAAGACCTCGCTGTCGTCCTCGGTTCCGCGCTGGCTGAACGTCAGCATGATGATGATGATCAGCGCGAGGATGGCGAGCAGGATCGCGGGGATCAGCCATCTCCCCCGGCGTCGACCCTTCTCGGTGGGCCGGCCGGTCGGGCGGTCGTGCCCTTCGGGACCGGGGGTCTGGGACGCAGCGGACATGACAGGCCTCCTTCTGCCGACGGCGTCGGCGGTCGGACGGGGCGCGCCCGGGACGGAGCGCTCCATGACGGATCTCGGGGCTCGTCGGGCACGGAGCCTGCCGTGCACATGCCCGATCGGCGGCCGGTCATGCCAGCCGCCCGGTTCACGGAACGCTCACGGCGACACCCGACCTCTGTGGACAAGTCGACATGTCCATGAGCCGACACGTCGCCGAGAGGAGCGGACACCTGTCCGGGAGCGGGCCGCCGCCGGTACGGTCGGCCCCTGCCGCGAAGCCTCCGCAGGCAGAGCTCCGGTCGGCGGTGCACGAGCCCGCAGCCCCCTGTCCCGAGGACGAGCGATGCCTGTCTTCATGATCGAGCGCCGCTTCGCCGACGCGCTCGAAATGACCGCCGACGGCGCGGACGGCGTGAACCGCATCAACGCCGACGAGGGCGTGCGGTGGCTGTATTCGTTCCTCTCCGCCGACAAGCGCAAGACCTACTGCCTCTACGAGGCGCCGTCGGCCGAGGCGATCCGCCGCGCCGCCGTGCGGGCCGGGCTGCCGGCCGACGTCGTGGTCGAGGTGTCCGCCACCGTGCAACCCGACGGGTCACTGCACCCGGTCTGAGCCGTCCAGCAGGCCGTGCTCGGCGGCGAACATCGCCGCCTGCGTGCGGTTCCCGGCGCCGGTCTTGGCCAGGATGCTGCGGATGTGGTTGGCGACGGTGTTCTCGCTGATCACCAGCCGCTCGGAGATCTCCCGGTTGAGCAGCCCGGCGCCCACCAGCCGCAACACCTCCGCCTCGCGCGAGGTCAGTCCGGCCGGCCGGGACGGCGCCGAGCCTGCCGCCCCGGCCCGGGACGGCGCCCCGCGACCGGGCGGGCCGAGGGCCCGGAGCACCCGCGGCAGCCCCAGCGACCCGGCGAGCCGGCGGGCCTCCTCCGCGAGCTCGGGCACCCGCGGCCCACTGTCCCCCGCGCGGCGCAGGTGGGCGGCCAGCGCCGCGAGGCTGTGGGCCCGGTGGAGCGTCGCCCCCATCCGCGTGTCCATGGCCAGGGCCGCCTCCAGCTCCTCACCGGCCGACGCGCGGCCCAGGCGGGAGTCGACCGCGCCCAGACAGCGGTCGGCGCTGCCGAACACCGCCACGAACTGCCCGGCGATCAGGTTCAGCCCGGCGTACTCGGCCAGCCGCGGGCGGATCAGCCGCAGCGCCTCCTCGTCGTCCAGGTGGAGCGCGGCCTCGGCGAGAAAGGCCAGGACGCACGGCCACTGTGCCGAGTCCTCGTACGGCGCCAGCCGGCCGTCCAGCAGCCAGCGCAGCACCCGGTGGGCGGGCTCGTCGAGGCCCAGCTCGGTGTAGAGGGCCAGCAGACCGGGCGCCCAGTGCCCGTCGGGCGGCTCCCGCCCGGTGACCAGCGGCCGGACCTGCTCCACCGCGCCGGTCTCGCGCCGGATCATGAACGTCTGCACCGCGGAGGAGCCCTCGGTGTCGTCGGTGCCGAAGGACGCGCCCAGCTCCAACAGCTCGGTGCAGGTCCGCTCCGCGCCGGCGAAGTCGCCGACGACGAACTGGCGGGCGTACCGCACGCAGCCGGCCATGTAGTCGAAGAACGGGTCCCCCGCGGCGCGGGCCACGCGCACCATCTCCTCGTGCGCCTCGGCGACCCCGCCGGGATCGCCGTGCAGGTAGGAGATGACGCCGCGGTAGTACGCCGCCGGGCCCAGGCTGCTCAGGTCGCCGGTGCGCTCGGCGAGCCGGGTGAGCTCCCGCGCGCGGGCCAGCTTGGCCGGGGCGTCCGTGGGCCGCAGCCCGTGCCAGAGGCTGGCCTGCAGCGCGGCGGCCAGCAGGCCGTCGTCCCCCCGCTCCCGGGCGAGGGCGACGGCGCGGCGGCCGAGCACGCCGGCCTCCTCCGTGGCGCCGGTGAAGGCGAGCGCCCGGCCGAGCCCGGCCAGCGCCCGCACGTAGAGCGGATCGGCCGGGTCGTGGGGCACGCCGCGCAGCGCCTCGGTGAGCAGCTCGACCGCCCGGTGGCCGGGCAGCCCCGGCCGCCAGGACGCCGCCTCGTAGCCGATCGCCGCCTCCAGCCGGTCCCGGGGGGCGGCCTCCCCGGCGACCTTCTCGAACAGCGCGCGGGCGCGGGCGAAGTCCCCGCCGAGCAGGTGCTCCCCGGCGGCCGACAGCTGCAGCCGGTGCCGCTGCGGCGGGTCGTCGGTGAGCGACGCCGCCTGCTCCAGCCACCGCCCGGCGTCCTCGTGGGCCAGGCTGCGCGAGGCCGCCCGCGCCGCCTCGGTGAGGTAGCGGACGGCCTGGGCGGCGTACCCCAGGGCCTGCCCCTGCGCGTAGTGGTAGGCCAGCCGCTGGACCCGCCGGTCGGAGGTGGCACCGGAGGCCTCGAGGATGCTCGCCACGCGCACGTGCTCGCGGGCCAAGCGGGTGGCCGGCATCAGGTCGAGCACCGCCTGGCGGGCGAGGGTGTGCGGGAAGCGGAAGAGACCGCCGGCGGGCTCCAGCAGCCCGAACGCGACCGCGGTGTCCAGGGCGGCGAGGGTGGTGTCACGGCTCCACGCGGAGACGGCGAGCACGGTGGCGACGTCGGCCTCCTCGCCGACGACGGCGGCCAGCTCGAGCGTCTGGCGCTCGGGCACGGTCAGCCGGTCCAGCCGGCTGGCGACCATGTCCCGCACCGACAGCGGCGCCCGCGCCGCCGCTCCGGGAACGGCACCGACACCCCGGGCGGTCGCCTCGCGGACCAGCTCCCGCAGCAGGAACGGGTTGCCGCCGGTCTGGTCCCGCAGCAGCGCGGCGGTCATCCGGGCCCGGTGCAGCGGCAGCCGCGCCTCCTGCCGCAGGTACTCGGCGATGTCCTCGGTCTCCAGACCGGCCAGGTCCAGGCGGCGCACGCCGTCGAGCCGGTAGAGGTGGGCGATCGTGGCGGTCAGGGCGGCCGACCGCTCCGGCGCCGTCGTCCGGTAGGTGGCCAGGACGAGGACCGGGAACTCCGCGGTCCGCTCGACCAGGTGGCCGAGCAGCTGCAACCCGGCACTGCCGGACCAGTGCAGGTCCTCCAGCGCGAGGACGACGGGGCCGTGCCGGGCCGCCGCGCGGACGGCGTCGACGGCGGCGTCGTAGCGCTCCCGGCGGGTGTCGGGCTCGCGGGCGTCGTCGACCGCGGCCCGCCCGGCCAGCCGGCCCAGGGCCTCGGGAGCGCCGTCGCCCAGGCCGGCCAGGAGCGCCTCGACCGGCTCGACGAACGGCTGGTAGGGCGGCCCGAACTCCGCCGCGCAGGTGCCGAGCAGCACCGTCGCGCCGCGACCGTGCAGGACGGTGCAGAACTCGGCGAGCAGCCGGGACTTCCCCGCCCCCGGCTCCCCGCCCAGGAACGCGACCTGACGGGCGCCGGCGGTGACCGCCGCCCACAGCTCCTCCAGGCAGTCCAGCTCCGCCCGGCGCCCGACGAACACCGGGCGCGCGGCCCTCGCCCAGCGCGCCGGCAGGGGTGGCGGTGTCCAGCCGGACACGCCCCGGGACGCTAGCCCTCCCCCTCCGACCGCGTCGATAGCCAGATCTGACCACCCGGACGGACGTGGCGAAGTCGCGCATTTCTGGTCATGTGGAACCCCTGCCCGCTCCCTAGCGTCGGTCGGCGTCGGCACCGGAGGAGCCACCGAGGAGGGGCCATGACGACGCATCTGCCGGGAACGCTCGCCGACCGGGTGAGGGGCCAGGTCATCCGGCCCGGGGACGCCGAGTACGACGAGGCCCGCCGCGTCTACAACGCCATGATCGACGCCCGTCCGCACCTCATCGTGCGGTGCACGGGCCCCGACGACGTGGCGGCGGCGGTCCGGTACGCGGCGGAGAACGACCGCGCGGTCGCCGTGCGGGGCGGGGCGCACAGCGTGCCGGGATTCGGCACCGCCGACGAGGCGGTCGTGGTGGACCTGTCGCTGCTGCAGGCGGTGGACGTCGACCCCGGGCAGCGGATCGCGACCGCCGGCGGCGGGACCACGTGGGGCCGGTTCAACGACGCGACGGGGGCCTCCGGGCTGGCCACCACCGGCGGCATCATCTCCACCACCGGGATCGGCGGGCTCACGCTCGGCGGCGGCATCGGCTATCTGAGCCGGGGCTACGGCCTCTCCTGCGACAACCTGCTCTCCGCGGAGGTGGTCACCGCGGAGGGGACGGTCCTCTCCGCCAACGAGTACGAGAACTCCGACCTGTTCTGGGCGCTGCGCGGTGGTGGCGGCAACTTCGGCGTGGTCACGCGGTTCACCTACCGGCTGCACCCCGTGGAGACGATCTACGGCGGGCCGATGTTCTTCGAACTGCGCGACGCGGCCGCGATCTTCGCCTACTTCCGCGAGTTCATCCGGGAGGCCCCCCGGGAGTACGGCGGGTTCCCGGCGTTCCAGATCGCCCCGCCGCTGCCGTTCGTGCCCGAGGACCGGGTCGGGGACACCTTCCTGGCCGTCATCTCGTGCTGGACCGGGTCGCCCGCCGAGGGCGAGCGGGTGGTCGACGGTTTCCGCCAGGTCGCCCCGGTGGTCGCCGAGCACGTCGGCCCGATGCCCTACCCCGCGCTGAACAGCGCGTTCGACGCGCTGGTCCCGCCCGGGCTGCAGCACTACTGGAAGGCCGCGTACGTCCGGGAACTCACCGACGAGGCGATCGCCGCGCACGTCGAGCACGGGGCGAGGGTGCCGGTGGTCAACTCGACGATGCACCTCTACCCGATCAACGGCGCGGTCCACGACGTGGCGCCGGACGCCACCGCCTTCGGGCACCGGTACGCCTCGTTCGCGGCGGTGGTCGCCGGGATGTGGCCCGACCCCGCCAACAACGAGGCGAACATCCGGTGGGTGCGCGACTACTACGCCGCGATCGCCCCGCACTCGGAGCCCGGCGGCTACGTCAACTTCGCCTCGGCCGACGACGCGGCGAAGGTGGCCGAGAACTACGGCGCCAACTTCGAGCGGCTGCGCGCGGTCAAGCGCAGTTACGACCCGGGCAACCTGTTCCGGGTCAACCAGAACATCCGCCCGTGAGCGGCCCGGCGGGAGGCCGAGCGGGCGCGGCGCCTCCCGCCCGGCCCCTGATGCGGTACCGGCCGGTGCCGGGCAGGATCCCGGGATGGCCACCGCGAGCTGGAACGGGACCGTCATCGCCGAGTCCGACGACGTCGTCGTCGTGGAGGGCAACGCCTGCTTCCCCCGCGAGGCGCTGCGCGAGGACGTGCTGCGGCCGTCGTCCACGCAGACGACGTGCCCGTGGAAGGGCCGGGCCTCGTACTTCAGCATCGAGGTCGACGGCCGGACCAACCGCGACGCGGCCTGGTACTACCCCGCACCGACGGACGCCGCGCGGGAGATCACCGGGCGGGTGGCCTTCTGGCGCGGCGTGGAGGTGCGCTGACGCGGGGCCGGTCAGCCGGGGCGGGCGCCGGCGAGCTCACGCGCCGCCGCGGCGGCCTCGGCGTCGAGGGTGTGCGCCCGCTCCTGGCGCTCGATCAGCCGGTGGTAGGCGGCCCAGGCCTCCGCGGGTGAGACGTCGAGGGCGGCGGCGATCTGGTCCCAGGTCGCCCCACCCCGCAGCGCGGCACGGAAGCCCACGAGCTGGCTGTCGTGCGCCTTGCGCGAGACCACCTCGCCGAGCGCGAGCAGCTCCAGGGACTCGTTGACGTCCAGCGACGTGTCACCGTGCCGCAGGGCGCTCCAGTCGTCGTCGTCCGGCTGGCTGACGGTGTTCAGCGTGGTGGCCCCGCTGTCCCGCCGGCTGAGGAAGTCCAGGCGGGTGACGGCCGTCGTGAGGGAGAACTCCTCCTCCAGGGCCCCGGGTGTGATGCTCATGGGCCATCCCATCCCCTGCGCCGCGGCCGGGTCAAACCCGGTGCGTCGCAGATCTCCCTGGTCGGGTGACCGGCCACGCCGTCGCCGTCGCCGTCTAGCGTGACGGCATGGGGCGCCCATCCCCCGGGCGACCGCACGTGGTCGCCCACGTCGCCGTCTCGCTGGACGGAGCGACGACGGGGTTCGAGCCCGACGTCGGCACCTACTACCGGCTGGCTGCGGCGTGGCACGAGGACGTGACGCTCACCGGCGCGGACACGATCCTCGCGCAGGAGGCGGCTCTCGCCTCGGCGTCCCTTTCCGGTCCGGACCCCGACGGACCGCTGCTGGCCGTCGTCGACGGGCGGGGCCGGGTCCGGGAGTGGGCGGCGCTGCGCGCGGCGGGCCACTGGTCGGACGTCGTGGCGGTCTCCACCGAGCGCACACCACCCCGGGATCCCCCGGTTCCCGAGATCGTGGCCGGCCGCGAGCGCGTCGACCTCTCTGCTCTGCTGACGACCCTCGGCCGCCGCCCGGGCGTCGCCGTCGTGCGCGTGGACAGCGGGGGTGCACTGCTGGGGGCGCTCTTGGACGACGACCTGGTGGACGAGATCGGCCTGCTGGTGCACCCGGTTATCACCGGCGTCGCGGGCTCTCGCCGGTGGTACGGCGGCGGGTCGCCGCCCGCCGTCGGGCTCGCACTCGCGGACTGCCGGCAGCTGAGCGGCGGCCTGGTCTGGCTGCGGTACCGCGTCGTGCACGGAAGCACCGCATGAGGGACACGCGGAGGCCCGCACCCCGACGGTCGGGGTACGGGCCTCCGCTGCGGTGCGTTCCGGCGTCACTTCTCGACGCCGACGGCCTCCTTGGCCAGGGCGGCCAGCCGGGTCTGGGCGGCGCTGGCGACGTCCGAGCGGTTCTTGTGGGTCTCCTCGTAGCGGATGACCACGTTGATCTCGTGCGGCGTCTTCAGCTGCTTGATCGCCGCGATCGCGTCCTGCGTGGTCAGCTCGTCGAAGCCCTGGATCGGCAGCTCGGAGGCGGAGACGTCACCCAGTTCCTCGCGGGCGGCCCGCGCCTTCTCGGCGGCGTCCTCGTTGCCCTCCCGGCGGGCGATCCGCTCGGCGCGGCGCAGGGCGGCGCTCCGGCCCGAGGCGAGCGTCTCGCGGACGGCACCGGTCAGGGAACCGGCCTTGCCGGCCACCTCGCTGAGCCGCTCCCCGGCCTCGCCGAGCCGCTCGCCGGCCTCGTCGCGGCGCCGGTAGGCGCTCTCGAGGGCCACGTTCACCCGGTCGGTGACGAAGCGGTACGGCTTGTTGGCCGCGCGGACGGCGGTGCCGGCGACCCGCTGGAACGGCGTGGGCTCCAGCGCCGCGGGTCCGCCGAGGGCCTCTTCGGCGAGCACGACGGTCAGCCACTCGACGGTGGCCTCGTGCGCGGCGATCAGCCGCTCGGCCAGCGCTCGGACCTCCGGCAGCTCGGCCTTGCCGGCCAGCACCTTGAGGTAGGTGGCGCGGTCGACAAGCTGGTGCTCCAGCTGGAGGTCCTGCAGGAGGGCCTCCTCGATGGAGCCGACCTGCTCGAGCACGGTCTTCGCGAAGGCGCCGAGGCGGCCGACGACGGGGGTGACCAGGTCGGGCACACCGCCGAGGGCCCGCAGCTGCTCGGTGATCACCCGACTGCGCTCGGCGGCGTTGTCGGCGTTCTGGCTCAGCTCCCGGCGGACGGCGTCGGTGCGCGCCTGGCCCACGCGCGTGCGCGCGATCTGCTCCTCGGTCTGGCTGAGGAGGAGGAGGGCGCGCAGCTGGTTGACGATCTTCTCGTTGTCGGTCATGAAGAGGTGTGCTCCTGACATCTGGGATGACCTGACGCCGAAGGGGATTCCCTCCCCCGCCCACCCGCTAACTTCTGCAAGCGGTCGGCTAGCAGTGACCCTAGTCACTCCTCCACCGTTGCGCGCCCACCGTGGTCTCCTCGTCCGCGAGGCCACGTCGAGCGCACGACCGCAGCGGCCTGAGGACTCCCAGCCCACTCACAGGTCATCGCCAGGCGACGCACGGCCGCAGCCCCCAGACTCGCCTCACCGGACACGAGGGGGACCCGTGCGCATCTCGCTGCTGAGCCTCGTCTACCTGGCCGTCGGCGTCGTCGTCGCGCTGACCAACGGCTACAACAGCGTCGCCGGCCTCTCCGAGATCCTCTCGCTGGTG
>DATAAV010000459.1:0-2916 GCA_036259935.1 Geodermatophilus sp.
GCGCGGCCGAGCGAAGGCCAAGCAGACACGCGTGGCCCGTGAGCTCAAGTACAGCTCACCGAACACCGACCTCTCCGCGCTGCAGCGCGAGCTGGCCGGTGCACCGACTCCGTCGTACGCCCAGTCCCGGGCGCCGAAGGACGACGACGAGGACGACTACACCGACCGTTGGGCGGACGACGACACCGACGACGACTGGGCCGCCAGTCGCTGATCCGCGCCTGAACCGCGCGGTCCGACACGACGACACCGCTCGCCACGTGGCGCTGCGGTGTCGTCGTGTGCCGTCCCGGGAACTTTCTGTGCCGAAAGTCCCCACCCGGTGGGGAACTTTCGGTACCGAAAGTCCTCAGCGGTAGGAGCCGACCAGCCGGGCAGCGGGCGCGGTGGCCTCGCCGCGCGGCCCGACGGTTCCGGCGACCCAGGCCGGCACGCCCCGCTCGCTCAGGTGGTCCACGACGGCGTCGGCGACCTCGGCGGCGACCACGGCCACCATGCCGACGCCGCAGTTGAATGCGCGCTCGGACTCGCCACGTGGCACGCCGTGCTCCTCCAGCAGCGTCACCGCGGCGGGCAGCGCCCAGGTGCCGCGGTCGAGCACCGCCTCCAGCCCGTCGGGCACGACGCGGGCGGTGTTGCCGGCCAGCCCGCCGCCGGTGATGTGCGCGTAGGCGTGCACGCCGTCGACGCCGAACCGCTCGACCAGGGCCAGGCAGTCCCGCGCGTAGATGCGGGTGGGTTCGAGGAGCGCGTCGCCGAGGGGCCGGTCGAGGCCCGGCGGCGTCGTCCCGAGGTCCAGGCCCGCGGAGGCGACCACGCGGCGCACCAGGGAGTAGCCGTTGGAGTGGAAGCCGCTCGAGGCCATCGCGACCACGGCGTCGCCCTCGCGCACCCGCTCCGGGCCGAGCACCGCGTCGGCCTCGACCACGCCGACCGCGGTCGCGGCCAGGTCGTACTCGTCGGGCTCCATGAGGTCGCCGTGCTCGGCGGTCTCCCCGCCGACCAGCGCCGCGCCGGCCTGGGTGCAGCCGGTGGCGATGCCGGTGACGATCGCGGCGATCCGCTCGGGCACCACCCGCCCGCAGGCCACGTAGTCCTGCAGGAACAGCGGCTCGGCGCCGCAGGCCACCAGGTCGTCGACGACCATCGCGACCAGGTCGATGCCGACCGTGTCGTGCCGGTCCAGCGCCCGGGCCAGCGCGATCTTGGTGCCGACGCCGTCGGTGGAGGAGGCGAGCAGGGGCCGGCGGTACTTCGCGGTGTCCAGGGCGAACAGGCCGGCGAACCCGCCGAGCCCGCCGACCACCTCGGGGCGGTTGGTCCGCTCCACCGCCGAGCGCATGAGGGCCACCGCGCGCTCGCCGGCGTCGATGTCGACGCCGGAGGCGGCGTAGGTGAACTCGTTGCCCGGGGTCGGGTCGCTCACGGGCGGGTCAGCGCGTCGTCGGCGCCGCCGGGCACCGTGGCACTGCCGGCCTGCTGACCGGTCCAGCCGCTGACCGCGCGGGCCTCGTCCACGCCGGACATCGCCCTGCGGCCGATCCCCTCGAGCACGTGCTTGCCGAGCACCTCGGACTCTCCCAGCGAGATCGGGTAGTTCCCGGTGAAGCACGCGGTGCACAGCCGGTTGACCGGCTGCTCGGTGGCGGCGATCAGCCCCTGCTCGGAGACGTAGCCGAGGGAGTCGGCGTTGATCGAGGCCCGCACCCCCTCGACGTCGAGGCCGTTGGCGATGAGCTCGGCCCGGCTGGCGAAGTCGATGCCGTAGAAGCAGGGCCACTTCACCGGCGGCGAGGAGATGCGCACGTGCACCTCCACGGCCCCGGCCTCGCGCAGCATCCGGATCAGCGCCCGCTGGGTGTTGCCGCGGACGATCGAGTCGTCGACCACGACCAGCCGCTTGCCGCGGATGACGTCGCGCAGCGGGTTGAGCTTCAGCCGGATGCCCAGCTGCCGGATGGTCTGGCTGGGCTGGATGAAGGTGCGGCCCACGTAGGAGTTCTTGACCAGCCCGAGGCCGTAGGGGATGCCGGAGGCCTCGGCATAGCCCACCGCCGCCGGGGTCCCGGACTCGGGCACCGGGATGACCAGGTCGGCGTCGGCCGGGTGCTCCTTGGCCAGGCGGCGGCCGATCTCCACCCGCGCGGCGTGCACGCCGCGGCCGCCGATCGTGGTGTCGGGCCGGGCGAGGTAGACGTACTCGAAGACGCAGCCCTTGGGCTGGGCGACGGCGAAGTGCTGACTGCGCAGGCCGTTCTGGTCGATGGCGAGGAGCTCGCCGGGCTCGACCTCGCGGACCACGGAGGCGCCGACGATGTCGAGGGCCGCCGTCTCGCTGGCCACCACCCAGCCGCGCTCCAGCCGGCCGAGGACCAGCGGGCGCACCCCCTGCGGGTCGCGCGCGGCGTAGAGGGTGTCCTCGTCCATGAACGTGAGGCTGAACGCGCCGCGCAGCTGCGGGAGGACCTCCATGGCGGCGGCCTCGACCGACAGGTCCGGCCGGGCCGCGATGAGCGCGGTGACCAGGTCGGAGTCGGTGGTGGATTCGAAGGCCCCGGGCACCCCGGCGTCGGCGGCCCTGCTCGCCAGCTCGGCGGTGTTCACCAGGTTGCCGTTGTGGCACAGCGCCAGGCCGGTGCCGGCGGGCGTCGTCCGGAACGTCGGCTGGGCGTTCTCCCACGTCGAGGCGCCGGTCGTGGAGTACCGGGTGTGGCCGACGGCCAGGTGGCCGTGCAGGCTGCCCAGGGTGGCCTCGTCGAAGACCTGGCTGACCAGCCCGAGGTCCTTGTAGACCACCACCGACGAGCCGTCGGAGACCGCGATGCCGGCCGCCTCCTGACCGCGGTGCTGCAGGGCGTAGAGACCGAAGTAGGTCAGCTTGGCGACCTCCTCCCCCGGCGCCCAGACGCCGAAGAC
>DATAAV010000460.1:0-9421 GCA_036259935.1 Geodermatophilus sp.
GGGGCCGCGGGGCCGTTCCCGTGTCGGGCTACTTGGCGGTGAGGCCGCCGTCCACCGGGATGGTGGTGCCCGTGACGTAGCTGGCCAGGTCGCTGGCGAGGAACAGCGCCACCTTGGCGATCTCCTCGGGGAGGGCGGCCCGGCCCATCGGGATGGTCGCGACGAAGGCGGCCTTGCGCTTCTCGGTCTCCTCCGGGGTGGCCCGGAAGAACGCCGGCAGCCCCGGCGTCTCCGTCGTGCCCGGGGCGATGGCGTTGACCCGGATGCCGTCGGCGGCGAAGGCCAGCGCCAGGGAGCGCACGAGGGCGATGACGCCGCCCTTGGTGAAGGAGTACAGCGGGCTGAACGGCGAGCCGATCAGCCCCGAGGTGGAGCTGGTGAAGATGACCGAGGCGTTCCCGGCCGCCTTCAGCGCCTCGGTGAGGTAGCCGGTGAGGAAGAAGCTGGCCCGGGCGTTGATCTCGATCGAGGTGTCCCACTCCTCGGCCGTGATGTCCAGGCCGGCCGCGCCGGGGATCCCGACGTTGTTGTAGAGGATGTGCAGCGCGCCGTGCTCGCGGGTGACCTGGTCGGCCAGGGCCTTGAGCGCGTCGAGGTCGCGGACGTCGACGACGGCGGCGGTGGCCTTGCCCCCGTCGGCGAGGATGCCGTCGACGGTCTCCTTGGCCGCCTCCTCGTTGACGTCGACGACGATCACGTGCGCGCCCTCGCGGGCGAACAGCCCGGCCGCGGCGCGGCCCATGCCGGAGGCGCCGGCGGTGATCAGGGCGGTCTTGTTCTCGAGCAGTGCCATCAGAGGGTTCCTCCGGAGGTGGGGTCGGCAGCCGGGGCGGGTTCGGGCTGCTTAGGGGTGAGGGCGCGGATGGCCGGGACGACCTCCTTGCCCAGCCGCTCGATCGCGGCGATGGTCTCCTCGGCGCTCATGGACGGCCACTGCGGCCGCAGCAGCAGCGGGTCGACCGGGAAGCGGGTGCACAGGTCGGTGAGCTGGGCGATGACCTCCTCGTCCGAGCCGAGCACCGCGTGCTCGCCGACCGTGGCGAGGAAGTCCTTGTCCAGCTCGTCCGTGCTGCCGGCGGCGGCCATGCCCTTCTGGGCGTAGCTGAGGTACTTGCCCTTGGCCACCCGCGCGTACTCGACGATCGCCTCCTCGCGGGAGTCCGCGACCAGCACGTTGCGGCGCAGCGGCTGCGGCCCGAAGGGCTTGCCGCGCTCGGCGAAGCCCTCCCGGACGACGGCGAGGCGCTCCTCGATCTCCTCCGGCTTGGCCTCGGGGGTGATGGCGAAGGCGTCGCCGAGGCGGCCGGCCCGCCGGGCGCCGGCGACGCTCTGCGCACCGATCCAGATCGGCGGGTGCGGCTGCTGGACCGGCTTGAGGTGCGGCCGGACGCCCTCGAGGTCGAAGTACCGGCCGTGGTGGGTGACCTCGTCCTGGGTCCAGAGCTTGAGGACCACCTCGAGGACCTCGTCCATCCGGGAGGCCCGCTGCTTGAACGGGATGCCGAGGTAGTCGAACTCCTCGGGCCGGTACCCGAGGCCGGCGCCGAAGATCAGCCGCCCCTCGGTGACGACGTCGAGCGTGGCGAGCTCCTCGGCGAGCATCACCGGGTGGTACAGCGGCGCGATCATGATCTGGGTGACCAGCCGGGTCTGCGGATCGCAGTCGGCGGCCAGCCGGGCCAGCAGCGGCACCGGCTGCAGCCAGCGCAGGTCGCCGTACAGGAAGTGCTGGCCGATGGCGATGTAGGTCAGCCCGTTGCGCTGCGCGGCGTCGACGATGCGGCGCACGTCGTCGAACTGCTGGGCGGGGCTGACGGACGTGGGGACGTCGGAGAGCAGCATGCCGACGGCGACCATGGCGGTCCTCTCTGAGGGGTGGGAACGCGCGGTCAGCCGCGCGCGGAACGGGTGAGGGTCTTGGCGAGCTGGCCGAGGAGGACCTCGTTGCCGCCCTCGTAGATGCGCATCGGGCGGGCGTTGCGGTAGAGCCGCTCGATGGTCGAGCCGGTGACCACGCCGAAGCGGCCCATCATCTGGACGCAGCGGTCGGCGACCCGGCCGGCGGTCTCGGTGGCGGCGACCTTGGCCATCGACGACCAGTGCAGCGCGCCGAGCGGGTCCTCGGTGGCCTTGGTGGCCGCGGCGTAGGTCAGCAGCCGGGCCTGCTCGATCTCCGTCCAGCAGGTGCCCAGCATCTGCGGCATCGGGCCCAGCCGGGCCAGCGTGCTGCCGAACTGCTCGCGGGAGGTGGTGTGCGCGACCGCCTCGTCCAGGGCGGCCTGTGCCAGCCCCACCGCGGAGCCGGCGACGGACACCCGGAAGGTGGCCAGCGTCTGCAGGACCAGCGGGAACGCCTGGCCGGGCTGCCCGACCCGGGAGTCGGCGGGCACCCGCACGTCGGTGAAGACGACGTCGCCGATGACGTGCGGCGCGATCAGGTCCGGCCCCGACTCGACCCGCACCCCGGGGGTGCCGGCCGGGACGAACACCAGCGAGTAGCCCTCGCCCTCCTTGGCCAGCACCGTGAAGAACGCCGCGGCCGGAGCGTTGGTGATGAAGGACTTGTGCCCGTTCAGGACCAGCTCGCCGTCCCGCTCGACCACGGTGGTGGTGATCGCCTTGAGGTCCGACCCGACACCGGGCTCGGTCAGGCACAGCGCGGCGATCGCCTCCAGCGCGACCACCTTCGGCAGCCACTCGGCCTGCACCCGGGGGGACGCGGCCGCCGACAGCGCGTAGCTGCCGATCCCCTGCATCGCGAAGAGCGAGTCCAGGTGCGCCGACACCCCGCCGAAGGCCTCCCGCACGACGGTGACCGCCAGGGAGTCGACCGCCTCGGCAGCCCCGCCGTGCGCGGCGGGCACGGTGAGGGCCGCCAGGCCGCTCTGGGCCAGCACGTCGCGCATCACCGGGTCGATGTCGCTGGCGGCATCGGCCTCCGCCGCCCGCCAGCGCACCTTCTCCCCCACCTCACGCGCGCGCGCCAGCAGGTCGCGGTGGTGGGCTGGCAACTCGAACGACATCCGGGGTCCTCCCCATGGGTGCGGCCCCCGTGGCGTCACGGGGGAACGGCCGCTCCGTACCGGACCACGGCCACTATCCATGTTATTGGTGTTCATGGTTATTGTGTCAACGCCCACACCGGCTCCCGAGAGGACGGCCCGCGCATGCCCCCCGCCGTGATCGTCGACGCCGTGCGGAGCCCCATGGGCCGCGGCAAGGCCGGAGGTGCGCTGTCCGGCGTGCACCCGGTCGACCTGCTCGCCCAGGTGCTCTCCGCCCTCGCCGCGCGCAACGACCTGGACCCGGCCACGGTCGACGACGTCCTGGTCGGCTGCGTCGGCCAGAACGGGGAGCAGTCCGCCACCCCCGGGCGGCAGGCGGTGCTCGCCGCGGGCTGGCCGGAGACCGTCCCCTCGGTGACCATCGAGCGCAAGTGCGGCTCCGGGCAGCAGGCGCTCGACTTCGCCGTCCAGGGCGTGCTCGCCGGGGCCTACGACGTCGTCATCGCCGCCGGTGTGGAGTCGATGAGCCGGGTGCCGATGGGCTCGGCCCGCGGCGACGCCGACCCGCACGGCCCGCAGGTGGCCGCCCGCTACGCCCCCGGCCTGGTGCCGCAGGGCATCTCCGCGGAGCTGGTCGCCGAGAAGTGGGGGCTGGGCCGCGAGCAGCTCGACGCCTACGCCGCCCGGTCCCACGCCCGCGCCGCGGAGGCCGCCGCCTCCGGCGTCTTCGAGCGGGAACTCGCGCCGATCACCACCCCCGACGGGGTCGTCTCCGCCGACGAGACCATCCGCCCCGGCACCACGACCGAGAAGCTCGCCGGGTTGAAGCCGGCCTTCGCGGGCAGCCCGCTAGCCGCCCGCTTCCCCCAGCTGGACTGGAAGATCACCGCCGGGAACTCCTCCCAGCTCACCGACGGCGCGGCCGCGCTGCTGGTGATGAGCGAGGAGCGGGCGGACGCCCTCGGGCTGACCCCGCGCGCCCGCGTCGTCGCCACCGCCGTCACCGGCGACGACCCGCTGCTGATGCTGACCGGGCCGATCCCGGCGACCCACAAGCTGCTGGCCCGCTCCGGCATGTCGATCGACGACCTCGCCGCCGTCGAGGTCAACGAGGCCTTCGCCTCGGTGCCGCTGGCCTGGCAGGCGGAGTTCGGCGTCGAGGACGCCCGGCTCAACCCCCGCGGGGGTGCCATCGCCCTCGGCCACCCGCTCGGCGCCTCCGGCGTCCGGCTGGCCACCACCCTGCTCGGCTACCTGGAGGACACCGGGCAGCGCTACGGGCTGCAGACCATGTGCGAGGCCGGCGGGATGGCCAACGCCATGGTGATCGAGAACCTCAACGCGAAGGGCTGAACATGGACGTCACATCCGGGTCCGCGGTCGTCACCGGCGGGGCCTCCGGCCTCGGCCTGGCCACCGCCCGCCGCCTGGTCGAGCGGGGGGTGCCGACCGTCCTGGTGGACCTGCCCACCTCGGCCGGCGCCGAGGCCGCAGCCGATCTGGGCGGCAAGACCCAGTTCGTCGCCGCCGACGTCACCGACCCCGAGGCGGTCGCCGCCGCGGTGGCCGCCGCCGACGACCTGGCCCCGCTGCGCACCCTGGTGCACTGCGCCGGCCGCGGCGGTGCGATGCGCGTGGTCGACAAGGAGGGCAGGCCAGGCTCGCTGGAGTTCTACGAGTCGATCGTCCGGGTCAACCTGATCGGCACGTTCAACGTGCTCAGCCAGGCGGCCGCGCGGATGGCGGCGCACGACCCGGTCGACGAGGAGCGCGGGGTCTGCGTGCTGACCGCCTCGGTCGCCGCTTGGGAGGGGCAGATCGGGCAGCTGCCCTACGCCTCGGCCAAGGCCGGCATCGTGGGGCTGACCCTGGTGGCCGCCCGCGACCTCGCCAGCCGGCAGATCCGGGTGGCGACGATCGCCCCGGGCACCTTCGACACCCCGATCCTGGCCCGGCTGCCGCAGAACGTGCGCGACTCGCTGGGCCAGATGACCCCGCACCCGCGACGGCTGGGCCGGCCCGACGAGTTCGCCCGCATGGCGCTGGCGATCATCGACAACCCGATGGTCAACGGCGAGACGATCCGGCTCGACGGCGCGATCCGGATGCAGCCGAAATGACCCCGACCGCCGAGCCCGAGGTCCTCGTCGAGCAGCAGGGCGCCGTCCTTGTCGTCACGATCAACCGGCCGCAGGTCAAGAACGCGATCAACACCGCCGCCGCCCGCCTCATCGCCGAGGCCATGGACCGGCTGGACTCCGACGACAGCCTGTTCGTGGGAGTGCTCACCGGCGCCGGCGGCACGTTCAGCGCCGGGATGGACCTCAAGGCGTTCCTGGCCGGGGAGAAACCGCACGTGCCCGGCCGGGGCTTCGCCGGGCTGGTGGAGCGGCCGCCGTCGACCCCGCTGATCGCGGCGGTGGAGGGCTTCGCCCTGGCCGGCGGCTTCGAGATCGCCCTCGCCTGCGATCTCATCGTCGCCGCCGAGAACGCCTCCTTCGGCCTGCCCGAGGTCAAGCGCGGCCTGCTGGCCGGCGGAGGGGGGCTGCTGCGCCTGCCCCGCAAGGCCGGGCTGCCGAAGGCCACGGAGTGGGCGCTCACCGGTGACCGGGTCAGCGCCGCCGAGGCGCACGCCGCCGGCGTCGTCAACCGCCTGGTGCCCGCCGGCCAAGCGCTCGACGCCGCCCTGGACCTGGCCCGGCGGATCGCCGGGAACGGGCCCCTGGCCGTCCAGGGCACCAAGCGGATCCTCACCGAGGGCCTCGAGTGGCCGGCCGCGGAGGCCTTCGCCCGGCAGTGGGAGATCTACGAGCCGGTGCGCGCCTCGGAGGACGCGAAGGAGGGCGCCCGCGCCTTCACCGAGAAGCGCGAGCCGGTCTGGCGGGGCCGTTGAACCCGGGGACGGCGCTGGGCGACCGGCGCCGTCCTCACCGCCAGTCGATGACCTGGTCCATCAGCTGCGGGTGCCGCTCGTTCACCCAGTCGGCGTAGTCCTGCATGTGCTCGCGCATGAGCCGCTCGGCCTCGTCGGCCTTCCCCTCGGCGATCGCGGCGGCGATCGCGGCGTGCACCGCGAGCACGTGCTTGCGCTCCTCCTTGGGCGAGAGCGCGCCGCTGACCTGGTCGCGGAAGATGTCCTCGAGGGAGACGCAGAGCAGGTTGAGCACCGGGTTGCCCGACATCGACGCGACGCTGCGGTGGAAGTCCTGGGTGGCGTCGAAGTAGGTGGCGTCGTCCTCCACGCGGGTGGTGTCCGGGTCGGCCAGCTGCCCGACGAGCTCCTGCCCGCGCCGCTCGGCGGCCATCCGCGCCATCAGCGGCTCCATGACCAGACGGGCCTCGACCAGCTGCCGGAACGTCATGCCGCCGAGGTGGAAGAACAGGGTCGACATGCGCCCGTAGTCGCGGGTGCCGACCTCGATCACCATCGGGCCGCCGTTGCGGCCGGGCTTCATCGTGATCAGCCCGTGCACCTCGAGGATGCGCAGCGCCTCGCGGAGGGAGCCGCGGCCGACGCCGTAGTCCTCCAGCATCTGGGCCTCGGAGGACAGCAGCGTCCCCGGCGGCAGCTTGCGGGAGACGATCTCGTGGACGATCTCCTGCGCCAGGGCCTCGGCGACCTTCGCCCCGCGCTTGATGGGGCGGGGGAACGACCCGTCGGCTCGGGGACGTGGGCTCGCCGTCATGCTGTGATCGTAATCTCCCGCCGCCGTTTCGGCCCGCCAATCCCTGATATTGGTGAGGCTGTATCCCCGCGGGCACCTCACGCAGCGGAAGCACTCCGTAGCCCGGCGTCCGCAGCAGCCGTGACACACCGGGCTCGATCGGCTACCGCGGCGTCCGGGCGACCGATGCGGCACGGCGCCGTCCGGCCGGAAGTGCCACGGGAAAGACCCTTTCCCCGGCCCCGGCGTCCGTGATCTATTGCACATCTCCGCCGTGCCGGCGGCACCAGCAGCAGCTTTCTGGGGGCAGGAATGTCACTGGAGCAGGACGTGGCGGCGGCTCGCCGAGCCGTCGATGCCCTGGAGCAGGCCTGCGGCCCGCTCACGAGGCGATTCGGGGACACCGTCGATGCGCGCCGGCTGCGGATCGACGTCGCCCGGTTGCGGGATGACCTGAACCTGCTGTGCGGTGCGGCGCGGGGGCGGGAGATCGTCGGGGACCGGCCTACCGCGGCGGTCTTCTGGGACGACGGCTACGACGAGGGCATCAGCGGGTCCGGCCGCACCGCGCCGTGACGGCCACCGCCCCCCGCCGCACCGGGGCGGTCGCCCCCGGCCACGGCAACGGGATGGCCGCCCCGCGCCGCGCAGCGATCCCGGCGCGGACCCTGCGGACCGACCGCTGGTGGCTCCAGCCGCTGCTGACCGTCGTCGCGCTGGTGCTGTTCATCGTCTACTCGACGGTCCGCGCCTTCCAGAACGCGTACTACTTCTCCGAGCCCTACATCTCGCCCTTCTACTCGCCGTGCATCACCACGGGGTGCGAGGGCGAGACCTTCCCGGAGCTGTTCACCGGCCCGTCATGGATCTCGCCGGCGATCTACATCCTGATCGTGCCGCTGGGCTTCCGGCTGACCTGCTACTACTACCGGAAGGCCTACTACCGGTCGTTCTGGTTGTCGCCGCCGGCGTGCGCGGTGGCCGAGCCGCACAAGCGCTACACCGGCGAGACCCGGCTGCCGCTGCTGGGGCAGAACGTGCACCGCTACTTCTTCTACCTCGGGCTCGTCTTCAACGTCGTCCTCACCTACGACGCCGTGCTCGCCTTCCGCGACGGTGAAGGCGAGTGGGGGCACATGGGCGTCGGCACGCTGGTGCTCCTGGCCAACGCGGCCCTGCTGTGGCTGTATTCGCTGTCCTGCCACTCCTGTCGGCACATCGTCGGGGGCCGGCTCAACTCCTTCTCCCGGCACCCGCTGCGCTACCGCTTCTGGACGGTCGTCTCGCGGCTGAACGCCCGGCACATGCAGTTCGCGTGGATCTCGCTGTTCTTCGTCGCGTTCGCCGACTTCTACATCCTGCTGGTCGCCACCGGCACGATCACGGACCTGAGGTTCTTCTGATGGAACTGGAGAGGCACACCTACGACGTCGTCGTCGTGGGGGCCGGTGGCGCGGGGCTGCGTGCCGCGATCGAGGCCCACGAGAGCGGCGCGCGCACGGCGGTGGTCTGCAAGTCCTTGCTCGGCAAGGCGCACACCGTCATGGCGGAGGGCGGCATCGCCGCGGCGATGGCCAACGCCTATCCCGAGGACAGCTGGCGGGTGCACTTCCGGGACACCATGCGCGGCGGGAAGATGCTCAATCACTGGCGGATGGCGCAGCTGCACGCGCAGGAGGCCCCCGACCGGGTCCGCGAGCTCGAGGACTGGGGCGCGTTGTTCGACCGCACCGAGGACGGCCTGATCAGCCAGCGCGACTTCGGCGGCCACCGGTACGCGCGCCTGGCCCACGTCGGTGACCGCACCGGGCTGGAGCTGATCCGCACGCTGCAGCAGCGCACCGTGGCCCTCGGAATCGACGTCTACATGGAGTGCACGGTCACCCGGCTGCTCACCGACGCCGACGGCATCACCGGGGCGTTCGGGTACTGGCGGGAGTCCGGGCGGTTCGTCGCGTGGCAGGCGCCGTCGGTCGTGCTGGCCACCGGCGGGATCGGCAAGGCCTACAAGGTCACCTCGAACTCCTGGGAGTACACCGGCGACGGCCACTCCCTCGCCCTCCAGGCCGGCGCCTCGCTGGTGAACATGGAGTTCGTCCAGTTCCACCCGACCGGGATGGTGTGGCCGCCGTCGGTGCGCGGGATCCTCGTGACCGAGAGCGTCCGCGGCGACGGCGGCGTGCTGAAGAACTCCGCGGGCAACCGCTTCATGTTCGACTACATCCCCGACTTCTTCCGCAAGGAGACCGCCGAGACCGAGGAAGAGGCCGACCGCTGGTACACCGACAAGAAGAACAACCGGCGGCCCCCCGAACTGCTCCCCCGTGACGAGGTCGCCCGCGCCATCAACAGCGAGGTGAAGGCCGGGCGGGGCTCCCCGCACGGCGGGGTCTTCCTCGACATCGCCTCGCGCCGGCCGGCGGAGTACATCCGCAAGCGGCTGCCGTCGATGTACCACCAGTTCAAGGAGCTGGCCGACGTCGACATCACCGCCGAGCCGATGGAGGTCGGGCCCACCTGCCACTACGTGATGGGTGGTGTCGAGGTCGACCCCGACACCGCCGCCGCCCGCGTGCCGGGCCTGTTCGCGGCAGGGGAGGTCGCCGGCGGCATGCACGGGTCCAACCGGCTCGGCGGCAACTCCCTGTCGGACCTGCTCGTCTTCGGACGGCGGGCCGGCCGGGCCGCCGCCGAGCACGCCGAGAAGCGCGCCGGCGCGGTGGAGCTGGCCGAGGAGGCACTGACCGACGC
>DATAAV010000461.1:0-13540 GCA_036259935.1 Geodermatophilus sp.
ATCCGCACGATCACGTGCGGCTTGGCCGTGCGCGGCGTCGGAGCGTGCCCGAGGCCAGGGCGTTGTCGGCCAGCTGCACCAGGGCATCGGCCAGGGCCTGGGCGCGGGTGCGCAGGTCTCCGGCGCAGCGGCCGGCCTGCACCAGCGACTCCAGCGCCGCCTCCAGCTTCTCCCCGCCGACCGCGTCCAGCTCGCCGCGGAAACTGCGCCGCCCGTCGGGGTGCCGGACGATGCTCAGCGACCGGCCCTCGGTCGGGTCCGGTTCCGTGCCGTCGGGATCCAGCCGGGCCAGGTAGTGGCCCACGACTTGCGACAACTGCACATGCGGCTGGGTGGCGGCCACCTCCGCGAGCACCCGGTCGACCTCGCCGAGGTCCACGGCCTGCTCGGCGGCGGCCGCCCGGCGCTCCTCGGTCACCACCGGTGCCACCACCGCCACCTGCTCGGCGGTCACGTGCCCGCGCGCGAACGCCGCGGACAGCGCCGGCAGGTGCTCCAGCGCCCGGCCGGCGCGTACCACCTGCCCCGCCTGTCTGGGCGAGAGCCGGGCGTGCCCGCGCAGCCAGGACTGCATGTTCTTCAGCCCGTCGTGCTCCGGTGCCCCGGCCAGCTCGGCCTGGTGCACGGTGCGGGCGATCTCGGCGGCCAGCCGGTTCTGCGCGGCCTGCAGCCCGCCGAGCCGCTGCAGCAGCTGCGGGCCGGACATCACGGTCAGGTCGTCGTCGGCCAGCGCGTCCAACGCCGCCGACAACCCGCCCATGGCACCTCCCGCCGGACTCGATCACCTGTTCGAAGGTCATCGCGACAGGCAGGCGCCGGCAACGTGAAATAGCAGGTCAGACGGCATGTTCCGGACTGCGTGGGTGTCGAAGCCATTGCAGGCGTTGTCAGCGCCTTGCCGGTCCTGCAGCACCTGCAACGGGGGAGGAACGCCGGCAATGCTGAGCCACCACGGGACTTTCGGTACCGAAGGTCTCCCGGCGCCCCCCGACTTTCGGTACCGAAAGTCCCCGGCGCCTCAACTTTCGGTACCGACAAGTCCCTCGGGTGCGTTGCCGGGACGAAGAGGATGCGCCCTGCGGCTTCGAGGCCTTACCTTCGCTGCACGGCTCAGCACGAGCCGACCGGTGGGCAGCGTCGCCGACCGCCACGGACCGGCGCGTCGCCCCGTCCGTGCGCGGAGGAAGCAGCCGTGGACCCTTCCCCCCGTCGTGCCCGGCCCGTCGGTGGCCCGGCTTCCGGCAGCGCGCGCGGCCGTGGCCCAGCCTGACCCGCACGGCGGATCCGGACCGCAGGGCACCGGCCCGCACCTGCCGGGGCCGGGCGCCGCCGCGGGCGCCACCTTCGGCGTCGAGGAGGAGTTCCACCTCGTCGACCCGACCACCTTCGAGCTGACCTCCAGCGCCGCGGTCACCTCCGCGGCGCTGAGCGGCCAGGCCGGCTCGCACCTGCACGCCGAGATCGCCACGACCCAGCTGGAGACCAACACCGAGGTGTGCACCTCGCTGGCGGAGCTGCGCGCCGAGCTGGTGGCCACCCGCGCCGAGGCGGTCGCCGCGGCCGAGCGGGAGGGGCTGGCCGTCCTCGCCGCCTCCACCCACCCGTTCGGCTCCTGGCGGCAGCAGCAGGTCGTGGCCACGCCGCGCTACCAGGACATGGTCGCGCGATGGGCGGTTCTCGCCGAGCAGCAGGACATCTGCGGCTGCCACGTGCATGTCGGCGTCCCCGACCTGGAGACCGCGGTCGCGGTCATGGATCGCGCCCGCCCTTACCTGGGGGTGCTGCTGGCGCTCACCGGGAGCTCCCCGTTCCACGACGGCGTGAACACCGGCTACGACAGCTTCCGCACCCAGTGGTGGGCGCGCTGGCCGATCTCGGGCGTCCCGGAGTTCTTCGGCAGCGCCGACCGGTACCGGGAGGTCGTCGCCGGGCTGGCCGCCTCCGAGGTCATCGCCGACGCGTCGCACCTGTACTGGGACCTTCGGCCCTCCTCGCACCTACCCACGCTGGAGTTCCGCCTCGCCGACGTGTGCACCACCCTCGACGATGCCGTCCTGCACGCCGCCCTCGTCCGCTCCCTGGTGCGGGTGCTCGCCGCCCGCGCCGAGCGGGACGACCCCTGCCCGCAGCCGCGGCCGGAACTGCTGCGTGCGGCGCGCTGGCGGGCGGCCCGCGACGGCCTCGGCGGGCAGTTGTTCGACCCCGTGCTCGGCGTGCTGGTCGACGCCCGGCTGGCCGTCCGGCGGCTGCTCACCGAATTGGAGGAGGACCTGCGCGCCCACGACGAGTGGGAGGAGGTCACCGCGCTGCTGACCGCGCTGCTGCAGCGGGGCACCTCGGCCGCCCGCCAGCGGTGCATCTGGCAGCGCACCGGCGACCCTCGCGCGGTCGCCGCGGAGGTCGTCCGCGAGGGCAGCGGTCGCTGACCGGAAGGCGTGCTCCCCGCACCCTCCGGGTAGCCCAGCGGCATGACCGACGGCGTCCGTGACCTGGCCCGGCCGCTGCGCGACCCGGGCGACCTCGACCCCCTGCTGGAGCGGATCGGCGCGGCCCGGATCGTGGCGATCGGCGAGGCCAGCCACGGCACGCACGAGTACTACGCCTGGCGGAACGTGCTCACCCGCCGGCTGGTCGAGGAGCACGGCTTCGGCTTCGTCGCCGTGGAGGGCGACTGGCCCGACTGCTACCGGGTCAACCGCAGCGTCCGGCTGCGGCCAGGCGCCGACGAGGACCCGCGGACGGCGCTGGATGCCATCGAGCGGTGGCCGACGTGGATGTGGGCCAACGACGACGTCGTCGACTTCTGCCGCTGGCTGCGCGGGGTGAACGCCGGCCGGCCCGAGGACGAGCGGGTCGGCTTCTACGGCCTGGACGTCTACAGCCTGTGGGACTCGATGCACGAGCTGGTGGGCTGGCTGCGGGAGAACGAGCCCGAGCACGCGGCCGCGGCAGTGCAGGCGCTGCGCTGCTTGGAGCCGTTCGGAGAGGACGGCGCGGAGTACGCCTTCGCCACCCGGTTCGCGCCCTCCAGCTGCGAGCAAGCCGTCGTCGACCTGCTGCAGCGCCTGTGCGAGCAGCGCGGAGCCCGCGTCGACCGCGACGACCCCGAGGCCCGCTTCGCCGCCGAGCAGAACGCCGCGGTCGTCGCCGGCGCCGAGCGGTACTACCGGGCGATGCTCTCCGGGTCGGCGGCGTCGTGGAACGTCCGCGACGTGCACATGACCGACACCCTCGACCGGCTGCTGCAGCACACCGGCGGACGCGCGGTCGTCTGGGAGCACAACACCCACATCGGCGACGCCCGGGCCACCGACATGGCCGCCGCCGGGATGGTGAACGTCGGCCAGTTGCTGCGGGAGCGGCACGGCGCCGGCGACGTCGTCCTGGCCGGGTTCGGCGGCTACGCCGGCGGGGTGATCGCCGGGTCGGAGTGGGGCGCGCAGATGCAGCGGATGCCGGTGCCGCCGGCCCGTCCCGGCAGCCTCGAGGCGCTGCTGCACGAGCAGGTGGGGGAGGACGCGCTGTTCGTCGTCCCGGCGGGGGAGCGGCCGGACTGGCTGGACCGGCGGCTGGACCACCGGGCGATCGGCGTGGTCTACCGGCCCGAGCGGGAGAAGTGGGGCAACTACGTGCCCACCGTGCTCGGGGAGCGCTACGACGCCTTCCTGTACCTGGAGGACACCTCACCGCTGCAGCCGCTGCACCTCGAGCGCGCCGAGGAGCACGTGCCGCCGCTGGCGCACGCCGTCTGACGCCCGTGCCGCCCCGGGCCGCCGAGGGGCGGCTGGAGAGCCGGCCGTCACCGGCAGCGTCGGGCGCCCCGCTGCCGGCCGGGGTGTCGGCGCTGGACCTCGACGGGCGGGCCGAGGCGCTGCTCGCCGTCCCGGACGGGCACCCGGGCCCGCGGCCGCTGCTGGTCTTCTGCCACGGCGCCGGGGGCACCTCCGCACAGAGCCTGGCCGCCGTCGGCGACCTCGCCACCGCCCGCGGGGTGCTCGTGCTCGCTACGACGTCGGCCGACTCGACCTGGGACCTGCTCGCCGGCGGCCTGGGCCGCGACGTCGCCGTTCTCGACGCCGCCCTGGAGCGGGTGTTCGCCGCCCAGCCGGTCAGCCGGGTGGCCGTCGGCGGCTTCTCCGACGGCGCCTCCTACGCGCTCTCGCTCGGGCTGGCCAACGGCGACCTGTTCGACGCGGTGCTCGCCTTCTCCCCGGGCTTCGTCTCCGCGCCCGGACGGCAGGGGCGGCCGCGGATCTGGATCTCCCACGGCACCCGCGACCGCGTGCTCCCCGTCGAGCGCTGCGGCCGGCGGGTGTCGCGCAACCTGGCCGCGGTCGGCTACGACGTCGCCTACGTCGAGTTCGACGGCGGCCACGTGGTGACGCCGGACCTGGTGACCGCGGCCCTCGACCGGTGGCTGGACAGCCCCTGAGGCCGCGTCGGGGTCAGGCGGACCGGCGGTGCGTGGCGTCCTCCACCACGGACACGTCCTTGGGCCCGCCGCTCTTGGAGACGGAGAAGCCCGGGCCGAGTTGCTCGAGGGCCAGCCGGCCGTAGACCTGCTGCTGGGTGGCCACCCGCTGCGAGCGGCCACGGCCGAGGAAGCTGACCGCCCAGTGCAGCACCGTGGTGATGCGGCTCTTGAAGCCCACGATGTACATCAGGTGCACGACCAGCCACAGAACCCAGGCGATGAAGCCCTCGAACTTGAGCTTGCCGATGTCGGCGACCGCGGAGAACCGGGAGATCGTCGCCATCGAGCCCTTGTCGAAGTACGTGAAGGGGCCCTTCGGCGGCTTGCCGGCGATCCGCCGCTTGATCTGGTCGGCGGCGTACCGGCCGCCCTGGATCGCCACCTGGGCGACCCCGGGGAGCCGGTTCAGCGCCATCATGTCGCCGACGACGTGCACCTCCGGGTGGCCGGGCAGGGTGAGGTCGGGCTGCACGGCGACGCGGCCGGCGCGGTCGACCTCGGCGCCGGACTGCTCGGCCAGCTGCCGGCCCAGCGAGGAGGCCTGCACGCCGGCGGCCCAGATCTTGGTGGCGGCGCTGATCCGCCGGACCTGGCCGTCGGCGTCCTTGACCTCGATGCCGTTGGCGTCGACGTCGGTGACCATCGCACCCAGCTGCACCTCGACGCCGATCTTGTTCAGCTGGCGGCGGGCCCGGTCGCCCAGCTTCTCGCCGAACGAGGGCAGCACCGCCGGCGCGGCGTCGAGCAGGATCACCCGGGCCTGGGTGGGGTCGATCGAGCGGAAGTCCCGGCGCAGCGTGCGGTGGGCCAGCTCGGCGATCTGCCCGGCCATCTCCACGCCGGTGGGGCCGGCGCCGACGACGACGAAGGTGAGCAGCCGGTCGACCTCGGCCGGGTCGGTGGCCAGCTCGGCCAGCTCGAACGCGCCGAAGATCCGGCCGCGCAGCTCCAGCGCGTCGTCGATGCTCTTCATGCCGGGGGCGAACTCGGCGAACCGGTCGTTGCCGAAGTAGGACTGCCCGGCCCCGGCGGCGACGATCAGCTCGTCGTAGGGGTGCACCGTCGACCGGCCGAGGATGGTGGAGGTGACCGTGCGGGCGGCCAGGTCGATGTTGGTGACCTCGCCGAGCACCACCCGGGCGTTCTCCTGGCCGCGCAGCACCTCGCGGGTGGGCGGGGCGATCTCGCCCTCGGAGAGGATGCCGGTGGCCACCTGGTAGAGCAGCGGCTGGAACAGGTGGTGGCCGGTCTTGGCGACCAGCGTGATGTCGACCGGCGCACGCTTGAGCGCCTTCGCGGCGAAGAGGCCACCGAAGCCGGAGCCGATGATGACGACCCGCGGCCGCCCGGACGGGTTCGTGCCGACCGGAACGGTCGCAGGTGATGTCGTCATGATGACTCATCCTCCCATCGAGGCGTCTCCCACCGTGTCGCGGCCCCGAGCGATCCGGGCCACAGGCATCCCCTCTACCCGCCGGTTCGCGGCTCACGCAGGGAACCGGTAGACCGGTCGGGTGTCCGTTCCCGCCCCGCGTCCGGTGCTCGTGCCGGGGCTGGGCCTGGACGGGCGCTCCTCGGCGGGGCTGCGGGCCCGGGTCGACGCCGACGTCGTCCACCTGCCCGGCATGGGCCTGGCCGCACCGGTGCCCTCCGTCGACGCGCTGGCCGCACGGCTGTGCGCGCGGCTCGGTCCCGGTCCGGTGGTGCTGGTCGGCCACTCGCAGAGCTGCCAGGTGGTGGTCGCCGCCGCCCAGCGCGATCGCCGGGTGGTCGCGCTGGTCCTGCTCGGGCCGACCACCGACCCGCGGCTGCGGTCGCTGCCCGTCCTGGCCTGGCGCTGGCTGCGGACGGCGGTCTCCGAGCCGATCGGGCACGTGCCGCGGATCCTCGCCCAGTGGGCCGGGACGGGGCCGCGGGCGATGGTCGCGCTGTGGCGGTCGGCCGCGCCCGACCGGATCGACGCGCGGCTGCGGAGGATCGGCGTGCCGGTCACCGTCGTCCGGGGCACCCGCGACCGGCTCTGCCCGCACGACTGGGCGGCCGGCCTCGTCGCAACCTCGGCGGCCGGCCGGCTGGTGGAGCTGCCGGGCGCGGCGCACATGACCGTGCAGACCCGCCCCGACGACGTCGCCGCGGTGCTGCAGGAGGTCCTCGCCGAGGTGTCGCACGGACCGCTCACTGGCCGAGCGTGAGCCCCCGCACCTCCGCGTAGCGCTCCCGCACGCCGGTCGCCACCGGTGCGTCGAACTCCTGCAGACCCGCCCGCTCCCACTCCGGCGGCTCGGCCGCGCCGCTGAGCACCCAGGCGGCCTGGCGGGCGGCTCCGTCGGCGACGTACTCGCCGGGCGGTGGCACCAGGACCGGCCGGCCGAAGATCCCCGGCGCGAGCGTCCGCACGGCGGCCGACCGGGCCCCGCCGCCGACCAGCAGCACCCGTTCCACGGTCACGCCCTGTTCCACCAGGGCGTCGATGCCGTCGGCCAGCCCGCACAGCAGCCCCTCCACGGCGGCCCGGGCCAGGTGCGCCGGCGTCGACGTGCGCAGCGTCAGCCCGTGCACGGCACCGGTGGCCCGGGGCAGGTTCGGCGTCCGCTCGCCCTCGAGATAGGGCACCAGGACCAGCCCGTCGGCTCCCGACGGGGCCGACAGCGCCAGCGCCGACAGCCGCTCGTGGTCCACGCCGAGCAGCGTGGCCGCCGCGTCCAGCACGCGGGCGGCGTTGAGGGTCGCCACCAGGGGGAGGTGCCGGCCGGTGGCGTCGGCGAAGCCGGCGACGGTGCCGCTGACGTCGGCGACCGCCGTCGAGGTCACGGCCGACACGACCCCCGAGGTCCCGATCGACACGACGACGTCGCCCTCGACCGCCCCCAGGCCCAGGGCCGCCATGGCGTTGTCGCCTCCGCCGGGGCCCAGCACCGCCGCCGAGCCGGAGAGGGTGCCGGCGACCGCGGCCGGCCCGAGCACCCGGGGGACCAGCGGGCGGCGCCCGCGCATCGCCAGTTCCAGCAGGTCGGGGCGGTACTCCCCGGTGCGCGCCGACCAGTAGGCAGTGCCGCTGGCGTCGCTGCGGTCGGTGACGATCGTGTCGAGGGCCCGGTCCGCCGACAGCTGCCAGGTCAGCCAGTCGTGGGGGAGGCACACGGCCGCGGTGCGGTCGGCGGCGGCCGGCTCGGCGTCGGCCAGCCAGCGCAGCTTCGCGGCGGTGAACGACGCCACCGGCACCAGGCCGACGGCGTCCGCCCAGGCCCGGCGGCCCGCGGCCGCATCCCCGCCGCCCAGTTCCAGGACGAGATCCGTTGCCGCACCGGCCGAGCGGACGTCGTTCCACAGCAGGGCGTCGCGCACCACCTCGCCGGCGTCGTCGAGACAGACCATGCCGTGCTGCTGCCCGCCCACGGCCACCGCGGAGACGTCGTCCAGGCCGCCGGCCGCGGCCGTCGCCTCGGCGAGCGCCGTGCGCCAGGCGTGCGGGGACACCTCGGTTCCGGCGGGATGGGATCCACGGCCCTCGCGGAGGAGCGCCCCGGTGCCGGCGTCGCGGACGACGACCTTGCACGCCTGCGTGGAGCTGTCGACGCCGGCGACGAGGGTCACCGCCGGACCGTCCGGAGCGGGGCGGGAAGCGGGGGCACGGGAAGCCTCCTGAGCCGGGCGCATTCGTTGGATGGCTGAACTTATGGACCGCGCGGGCGGGCGTCAAGAGCCGTGTTGCGATCCGGTAACGGCGCAACGTGCGCTTGACCACAGCCCGAGCGGTCCTTAATTTGTCGGTCCAACCGACTAATGGCGACCAGGGGGAGGGGTCCGTGCTCGAGGTCCGGTCTACCGGCCACCCCTCCACCGGGCCGGCTCCTGCCGACCAGGCGACGGTGCGGCGCATGAACCTCGGGCTGGTCCTGCGCCACCTGCGCGACGCCGGACCGCGGTCCCGGGCCCGGATCGCGCAGGAGACCGGCCTGAACAAGGCAACCGTCTCCAGCCTGGTGGCCGAGCTGGTGCGGCGCGGCCTGGTCAGCACCGGGGAGGTGGACCGGGAGGGGACCGTCGGCCGCCCGGGGGTGCGGGTCGAGCTCGACGGCCACGGCGTGTGCGGCATCGGCGTCGAGCTGAACGTCGACTACGCCGCCGTGCTCGCCATGGACCTGCGCGGACAGGTCCTCCTCGAGCAGCGCGTGGCCCTCGACGTGCCCGCCCTGGGCCCCGAGCGGACGCTCGACTGCGTCGCCGATGTCGTCACCGCGGCGATCGGGCGGGTGAGCGCCGGCGGGGCCACTCCGGTCGGGATGACCGTCGCCGTGCCCGGGCTGGTGCGCAGCGCCGAGGGGACGGTCACGCTGGCGCCCAACCTGCACTGGCGCGAGGTCCCGGTCGTCGCCGAGCTGGGGGAGCGGCTGGGGCGGCCGGCCTTCCCGATCCACGCGGAGAACGACGCGAACCTCTCGGCCCTCGCCGAGTACGCGATGGGCTCGGAGGCCCGCACGCCCGACCTGGTGTACCTGACCGGTGAGGTCGGCGTGGGCGGCGGCGTCATGGTGGCCGGGCAGCTGCTGCGCGGCGCCAGCGGGCTCTCCGGCGAGGTCGGGCACATGCCCCTCGGCAGCCCCGACCGGGTGTGCGGCTGCGGCCGGCGCGGCTGCTGGGAGACCGTCGTCGGGCTCGCGGCGCTGCTGCACGACGCCGCCGACGAGGACGACCCGGTGCGCGATCCCGCCCGCGATCTCGAGACCCGGCTGGCCGAGATCGAGCGGCGGGCCGCCGCGGGGGACGAGCGCACCCTGACCGCGCTGACCCGCATCGGCACCCAGCTGGGCATCGGCGCGTCGATCCTGATCAACGTCTTCAACCCGCAGGTCCTGGTCCTGGGCGGCTACTTCGCCGTCGTCGGCCGGTACCTCATGGAGCCCCTCATCGCCGAGCTCCGGCCCCGCGTGCTGGGCCCCGAGCTGGCGGGAGCCCGCGTCGTCCTCTCCACGCTCGGCTTCACCGCCGCGGTCCGCGGTGGCGCGCACGTCGCCCTCTCGTCGGTGTTCGCCGACCCCACCCTCGTGCCCGCGGCCGCTCCGGCCCCGGACACATCCCCCCTGCAGGAAGGAGTGGCTCCGTGAGTTCTGGCTCCGCGCCACTGCTGGAGATGCACGGCATCGTCAAACAGTTCCCCGGGGTGCGCGCGCTCGACGGCGTGGACCTCGACGTCCGCGCCGGGGAGGTGCACTGCCTGCTCGGCCAGAACGGCGCGGGCAAGTCGACCCTCATCAAGGTGCTGGCCGGGGCCCACCAGCCGGACGAGGGGCGCATCCTCTGGCGCGGCGAGCCGGTGACCCTGAGCGATCCGCAGGCGGCGATGTCCCTCGGCATCGCGACGATCTACCAGGAGCTCGACCTGGTGGCCGGCCTGACCGTCGCGGACAACGTCTTCCTCGGGCGGGAGAGGTCCCGCTTCGGGATCGCCCGCCCGGCCGAGGGCAACCGCGCGGCCGCCGCCCTGCTCGCCCGGTTGGGGCATCCCGAGATCCGGCCCACGGCCGAGGTCGGGTCGCTGCCGGCCGCGGCCCAGCAGATGGTCAGCATCGCCCGGGCGCTGTCCCAGGACGCGAAGCTGATCATCATGGACGAGCCGTCGGCCGTCCTCGACAACGAGGAGGTCCAGCGGCTGTTCGCGGTCATCCGCGACCTGCAGGCCTCCGACGTCGCCGTCGTCTACATCTCCCACCGGCTGGAGGAGATCCGGGAGATCGGGGACCGGATCACCGTCCTCAAGGACGGTCGCACCGTGGCCACCGGCCTGCCCGCCCGGGACACCCCGACGCGCGAGGTCATCACGCTGATGACCGGCCGCACCATCGAGTACGTCTTCCCCGAGCGGCGGCAGCAGCCGCACCTCGAGGAGGCACCCCTGCTCGAGGTCGAGAACCTGAGCCTGGCCGGGCGCTTCTCCGACGTCTCCTTCACCGTCCGCCCCGGGGAGATCGTCGGTCTGGCCGGGCTGGTGGGCTCCGGCCGGTCGGAGATCCTGGAGACCATCTACGGGGCCCGCCGGGCCACGAGCGGCACCGTGCGGGTGGCCGGCCGCCGGCTGCGCGCCGGCGACGTCGGCAGCGCGGTCGCCGCCGGCGTGGGCCTGGCGCCGGAGGAGCGCAAGAGCCAGGCGCTGCTGCTCGGTGACGCCGTCTACCGCAACATCAGCATCTCCAGCCTGGCGCGCTTCGCCCGGGGCGGCTTCCTGTCCCGCGGGGCGGAGAAGGACGCCGCCCGCGAGCAGGTGCAGGCGCTGGAGGTCCGCCCCGCCGACGTCGACCGCGAGGTGCGCACCCTCTCCGGCGGCAACCAGCAGAAGGTCGTCCTGGCCCGCTGGCTGCTGCGCGACTGCAGGGTGCTGCTGCTCGACGAGCCCACCCGCGGCGTCGACGTCGGCGCGCGGTCGGAGATCTACGCGCTGGTGCGCGACCTCGCCGACCGCGGCGTCGCGGTCGTCGTCGTCTCGAGCGAGATCCCGGAGGTACTCGGCCTGGCCGACCGCGTCCTCGTGCTCGCCGAGGGCCGGGTGCTCGCGGAGGAACCGGCCGACGCACTCGACGAGCACCGCGTGCTCGACCTGGTCATGGAGGGGATCGGCCACCGAGGAGCCCCCCTCCCCGCAGCAACCCGGCACGAAGGGGACGTGGCATGAGCGGAAGCACCACCGCGACGACGGGGGGAGCGGAGAGCACCTCCGCGGGCCCGGCGGCGCCCGGTCGCAACGGCGGGAAGGGGCCGGGGTTCATGGCCGGCCCGATCGGCCGCAACCTGGGCCTGGTCGTCGCCCTGGCCATCCTCTGCATCGTCGGGGTCGCCACCGCCGGCGACCGGTTCGCCAGCGCCGACAACGTGCTGACGATCCTCCGGCTGGCCGCCGTCATCGGCGTGGTCAGCGTCGGCATGACCTTCGTGATCATCGGCGGGGGCATCGACCTGTCGGTCGGCGCGCTGGTGGCCCTCGCCTCGGTGTGGGCGACCACCCTGGCCACCCAGGCGATGGCGGAGGACTTCCACTGGATCGTCATGGTCTTCACGGCGATCGTGGTTGCGGGCGTCGCCGGGTTGATCAACGGCATCGTCATCGCCTACGGCAAGCTCGCGGCCTTCATCGCGACCCTGGCGATGCTGGCCGCGGCCCGCGGGCTGGCCGAGATCATCGCCAACCGCCGCACGCAGATCGTCCAGGACCGGGACTTCCTGGACTTCTTCTCCGGAAGCGTCCTCGGCATCCCCACCCTGGTCATCATCTTCGCGCTCGTCGCCGTCGCCGGATGGGTGCTGCTCAACCGGACGACCTTCGGCCGGCGCACCTTCGCCGTCGGCGGCAACGCCGAGGCGGCCCGGCTGGCCGGCATCCGGGTGCAGCGGCACACGGTGAAGCTCTACGTCCTGTCGGGCATCTGCTGCGGCATCGCCGCCGTGATGATCATGGCCCGGACGACGACGGGCAGCTCCACCCACGGCACGCTCTACGAGCTCGACGCGATCGCCGCCGTCGTCATCGGCGGCACGCTGCTCATCGGCGGACGCGGCACGATCGTGGGCACCGTCCTCGGTGTCCTGATCTTCACCACGCTCGGGAACGTCTTCACGCTCAACGACCTGTCCAGCTCGGCGCAGGCGGTCGCTCGCGGCGTGATCATCGTCGCCGCCGTCCTGCTGCAGCAGCGGCTGGCCGCGGCCGGGTCCCGCACGCGCAGCCCCAAGTCGGCGGCGTCGGGCGGCGGCCCGGCCCTGTCCGGCGCACCGGCGGGCGCGGCCAGCGGCGGGTCGACCGTCCCGGGGGCGCCCGGCGGATCCCGTCCCGGCGGCTCCGCCGACGGTCCCACGACCTGACCGGTACGGGGCGGCTGCCCGTCCCGTACCGGTCGGCACCACCCCGGCGGGCCGCCCGGCGCGCTGGGTCGCACCACGGCCACCTGGCCGCATCAGCCAGGGAGGCGCTATCGGAGGAGAGAACATGACTGCAGCGAGGCGGCGCCCGTACCGCCGGCTGACCCACACCGCGGTCGCCCTGATCGGCGCCGGCGCCCTCGTGGCCGGCTGCACCGGCAACACCCCGGAGAGCGCCGGTGGCGGGGGCGGCGGCAACAACGCCGCCAGCGACAACGACGAGCCCGGCGAGAGCGTCCGGATCGGCTTCTCGGCCCCGGCGGCCGACCACGGCTGGATGGCCGGCATCACCAACGCCGCCCGCGCCACGGCCGAGAACTACGAGGACGTCGAGCTGATCGTCGCCGAGGGCACCAACGACGTCGCGACCCAGATCAGCCAGGTCGAGACGTTCATCAACGACCAGGTCGACGCCATCGTGCTGCTGCCGTTCGACGGCGCCGCGCTGACCCCGGTCGCGCTGCAGGCCATGGAGGCCGGCATCCCGGTCATCAACGTCGACCGTGAGTTCAACAGCCCGTTCGCGGCCCGCGCCACGATCCTGGGCGACAACTACGGCATGGGCGTCTCCGCGGGCACCTACATCTGCTCGCGGCTGGAGGGCCAGCCCGACGCCGTCGTCGCCGAGATCGCCGGCATCGACTCGCTGCCGCTGACCCAGGACCGCAGCCGGGGCTTCGCCGACGCGCTGGCCGAGTGCGGCCTGAACGTCGACAACCGGGTTGCCGCGGAGTTCACCGTCGAGTCCGGTGAGGAGGCCGCATCGAACCTGCTGCAGGCCGCGCCGCAGATCGACGCCATCTGGAACCACGACGACGACCAGGGTGTCGGCGTCCTCGCCGCGATCAACAACGCCGGCCGCAACGAGTTCTTCATGGTCGGCGGCGCCGGCTCGGCGAACGCGATGCGCGAGATCCAGTCCGGCGAGTCGGTGCTCGAGGCGACCGTCATCTACCCGTCCACCCAGGCCGCCGACGGCATCCGGCTGGCCCGGCTGGTCGCGCAGAACAAGAGCCTGTCCGACCTGATCTCCCAGGAGGTGCCGCGGGAGATCGTGCTCAACGCCCCGGTCGTCACGGCCGAGAACGTCGACCAGTACATCGACACCGCGTTCGAGTCCTGATCGCCTGAAGCGGAGTGGCCGGGGAGCGGTGCGCC
>DATAAV010000462.1:0-1839 GCA_036259935.1 Geodermatophilus sp.
GTCGGAGATCTCCGGCTTCAGCACGACGTCGACGACCACCCGAGGCACGCCGACGAGGGTACCGGGGTGGCGCGGACCACTCCCCGCCTCGGCTGCCGTCGGGAGGCGAGGCGGGGTCAGGGAGCCGCCAGCAGGGACCACACCGCCTCGGGGGCCTCCCAGTGGGCGTTGTGGCCGGCACCCTCGAGCAGCACCGCGGACGGGTCCACGCGCCGCATCGCGTCGAGGCCCACCATCGGGTCGGCCGCGCCCGCCGCCAGCCTCAGCTGCGCCACCGAGCGGCGCAGCACCTCCTCGACCGGCGGGCCGACGGCGCCGAACGCCCGCGGGTCGAGCGCCGGCGTCCACCCCGGGGACACCTCGCGCACACCCGCGGCGGCCACCTCGGAGGACGGGTCCACGAGCCCGGTCAGCCCGGCCAGCCGCAGGTGCCGGTCGGCGGCCTCGGCGACGGTCGGGAACACCTGCGGCGGGCGTGCCGCCAGCGACCGGGCGCGGGCGACCTCGTCGTCCGTCCAGTCGATCTTGACGCCGATGGCCACGACCCGCACGACCTCGACGCCGTACCAGCCGCCGCCGAGCACCGCGCCGACCACGCCGCCGAACGAGTGCCCGAGCACGGTGACCCGCGCCGCGCCCGACTCCGCCGCGAGCACCGCGACGTCCGCGGCGTGCAGCGCGTAGCCGTACGGCGGCTCGGCGAGCGAGCTGCCGTGTCCGCGCAGGTCGGGGACCGCCCAGGGGCCCGGCCAGGAGTCCTCGACCAGCGGCAGCAGCCGGTCCCACACGGCGCCGGTCGCGCCCAGCCCGTGGAGCAGCAGGAGCAGGTGGTCGCCCGACCCGCCGGAGCGGTACGCGATGCCGGTGCGGGTGACGGCCACGTCAGCGGAACGCGGTACCGGTCAGCCGCTCGTAGGCGGTCACGTAGCGCTCGCGGGTGGCCTCGACCACGTCGGCGGGCAGCTCCGGCGGCGGGGAGACGCGGTCCCACCCGGCCGACGTGAGCCAGTCGCGGACGTACTGCTTGTCGAACGAGGGCTGCACGCCGCCCGGCGACCACAGCGTGGCCGGCCAGAAGCGCGACGAGTCCGGGGTGAGCACCTCGTCGCCGAGGACCAGCCCGGAGTCCGCGACGCCGAACTCGAACTTGGTGTCGGCGAGCACGATCCCGGCGTCGAGCGCGATCTCGGCCCCGCGCCGGTACAGCGCCAGCGTCAGCTCGCGCAGCTCCTCGGCCCGCTCGGACCCGACCGCGGCGACGACGGCGGCGAAGTCGATCGCCTCGTCGTGCTCGCCCTGCTCGGCCTTGGTGGACGGCGTGAAGACCGGCTCGGGCAGCCGCGAGCCCTCGACCAGGCCGGCCGGCAGCGGGACGTCGCGGATGGACCCGGTGCGCTGGTACTCCACGGTGCCCGACCCCGACAGGTAGCCGCGGGCCACGCACTCGACCGGCAGCATCTCCAGCCGGCGCACCAGCATCGCCCGCCCGGCGACCTCCGCCGGCACGTCGGACGCCGACAGCAGGTGGTGGGTGGCGCCGAACGAGGACAGCACCGGGGCGAGCTGGTCGAACCACCACACCGACAGCTGGGTCAGCACCCGGCCCTTGTCGGGGATCGGCGTGGGCAGCACGTGGTCGTAGGCCGAGATGCGGTCCGAGGCGACCAGGAGCAACCGGTCGGAGCCGGCGTCGTAGACCTCCCGCACCTTGCCCCGCGCGACCAACGGGAGAGCGAGGCTCACGACAGCGCGGCCAGCCGGTCGAACAGCGGCCCCAGGTTGGCCACGTACCGCTCCGGCCGGCAGATCTCGTCCAGCCGCGCCTCGTCGAGCTCGACC
>DATAAV010000463.1:0-6086 GCA_036259935.1 Geodermatophilus sp.
CTCGCCGACCAGGCCACGGGCGACGCCGTCGGGCTTGACGAGGACGAGGGTGCGGTCAGCGGTGGCAGAAGACACGAGCGGGCAGCCTACGCGGCGGGCGATCCGGCGTCGTCGTCCTTCCGGGGGGCAGGGGCGGACGGCTCGGCGAACGGCGCCCCGAGCAGCTGCTTGCGGATCTGCAGGAGGTAGAGCCAGATCAGGACGAAGGCGCCGGCGACGATCCACATCACGCTGTTGACCAGCCCGGTGAGCAGCAGCGGCACCTGGAGCACCGTGCCGATCACCACGCCGCGCGACCGGCGCTGCACCCCCGCGGCGAGGATCAGCACCACGGCCAGCAACAGCAGGCCGACCAGCCGCGGGCCGGTCAGGCCGTCCCCGCTCTGGGCGATGCCGCGCGGCACGAACAGCACCGCGATGCCCTCCAGCATCAGCACGGCCGCGGCCGCGCCCCGCAGGGCCCGGGAGGCGCGGACCGGATCCGGCGCGGTCATGCCTCCCGCCCGCTCATCAGGGTGCGGGCCTCCCCCGCGGTGATCACGCTGCCGGTGACCAGCACGCCCGAGCCGCCCAGCGCGTCGTCCGGGCCGGCCTCGGCCAGCTCGATCGCCGACTCCAGCGCCTCGGGCAGCAGCGGGGAGACGCTCACCCGGTCGGCGCCGAAGACGTCGACGGCCAGCGCGCCGAGCTCGTCGGCCGGCATCGCCCGCGGTGAGCTGTTCTGGGTGACGACCAGCTCGGCGCAGATCTGCTCGAGCGCGGCGAGCATGCCGTGGATGTCCTTGCCGCGGACGCAGCCGACCACGCCGACCAGCCGGGTGAAGTCGAAGGACTCCCGGATCGCCTCGACCGTCGCAGCCATGCCGGCCGGGTTGTGCGCGGCGTCGACCAGCACCGTGGGCGAGGTGCGCACCCGCTCGAGCCGGCCGGGCGAGCGGACGCCGGCGAACGCGGCGCGCACGGTGTCGACGTCGATCGGCCCGGTGGCCGCGCCCGCGCCGAGGAACGCTTCGACGGCGGCCAGCGCGACCGCGGCGTTCTGCGCCTGGTGCGCGCCGAACAGCGGCACGAACAGCTCGTCGTACTCCCCGCCCAGCCCCTGCAGCCGCAGCTGCTGGCCGCCGACGGCGATCCGCCGGTCGAGGACGCCGAACTCGGTGCCCTCCCGCGCGACCACCGCCTCCACCTCGACGGCCCGCCGGACCAGCGAGTCGAGCGCGCTCGGCTGCTGGTGGGCCAGGACCGCGACGGCGTCGCGCTTGATGATCCCGGCCTTCTCACCGGCGATCGTGCCGACGTCCGGCCCCAGGTACTCGGCGTGGTCGAGCGCCACCGGCGTGACGACGGCGACGCGGGCGTCGGCGACGTTGGTGGCGTCCCAGGTGCCGCCCATGCCGACCTCGATCACCGCGACGTCGACCGGCGCGTCGGAGAACAGCGCGTAGGCCATGCCGACCATGACCTCGAAGAACGACAGCGGGTGCTCGCCGGCCGCGTCGACCATCTGCACGTAGGGGGCGATGTCGTCGTAGGTCTCGACGAACCGCTCGGCGCTCACCGGTTCGCCGTCGAGCACGATCCGCTCGCGGATGGACTGCAGGTGCGGACTGGTGAACCGGCCCACGCGCAGCCCGAAGCCGCGCAGCAGCTCGTCGATCATCCGCGCCGTCGTCGTCTTGCCGTTGGTGCCGGCGACCTGGATGACCGGCATCGCCCGGTGCGGCGAGCCCAGCAGGTCGACCAGCGCGGTGATGCGGGTCAGCGACGGCTCGAGCCGGGTCTCCGGCCACCGCGCGAGCAGCGCCTTCTCGACGCGGGCGAGTTCGGGATCTGTTGCGTCGCCCGAGGGCGGACGCCCGCCCGGACCGGTGCTGGTCATCCTTCTCAGGATGCCAGTCGGCCTCTTCCTAGGATGAGGCACATGGTCACCCACATCGGCACCCCGGACAGCACTGCCCCGGGAGCGTCCGTGGGCGTACCGGAGAAGCCTTCGCTGGACGGGATCGAGGAGAAGTGGACTGCCCGCTGGGCGGAGCAGGACACCTACGCCTTCGACCGCGCCGCGGCCCTGCAGGCCCCGCGGGAGCAGATCTACTCGATCGACACCCCGCCGCCGACGGCCAGCGGCTCGCTGCACGTGGGCCACGTGTTCAGCTACACCCACACCGACCTCGTCGCCCGCTACCACCGCATGCGCGGCCAGCACGTCTACTACCCCATGGGCTGGGACGACAACGGGCTGCCGACCGAGCGCCGGGTGCAGAACTACTACGGCGTCCGGTGCGACCCCGGCCTGCACTACGACCCGTCCTTCGAGCCGCCCGCCAAGCCCGGCAAGGAGCAGGTGCCGGTCTCGCGGCGCAACTTCGTCGAGCTCTGCATGCGGCTGACGGAGGAGGACGAGCTCGCCTACGAGCAGCTGTGGCGGCGGGTGGGGCTGTCGGTGGACTGGTCGAACGTCTACCGCACCATCTCGGAATCCTCCCGGGCCACGGCGCAGCGGGCGTTCCTGAACAACCTCGCCCGCGGCGAGGCCTACGCGCAGGAGGCGCCCACCCTCTGGGACGTCACCTTCCGGACGGCCGTGGCCCAGGCCGAGCTCGAGGACCGCGAGCGCCCCGGCGCCTACCACCGGATCTCCTTCCACGCCCCGCACGGCCCGGTGTTCATCGAGACCACCCGCCCCGAGCTGCTGCCGGCCTGCGTGGCGCTGGTCGCCCACCCCGACGACGAGCGCTACCAGGGGCTGGTCGGGCAGACGGTCCGGACGCCGGTGTTCGGCGTCGAGGTGCCGGTGGTCGCGCACCGCCTGGCCGAGCCGGACAAGGGCTCGGGCATCGCGATGATCTGCACGTTCGGTGACCTCAACGACGTCACCTGGTGGCGGGAGCTGCAACTGCCCACCCGCGCGGTCATCGGCTGGGACGGCCGGCTGGTCGCCGACCCGCCGCCGGGGCTGTCCTCGGACGGCGCGGCGGCGGCTTACGCCGAGCTGGCCGGGAAGACCGTCCACTCGGCGCGCGAGCGGATGGTGGAGCTGCTGCGCGAGTCCGGCGACCTCCACGGCGAGCCCAAGCCGATCACCCACCCGGTCAAGTTCTTCGAGAAGGGCGACCGGCCGCTGGAGATCGTGACCACGCGGCAGTGGTACATCCGCAACGGTGGCCGGGACGCCGACCTGCGGGAGGCGCTCATCGCCCGCGGCCGGGAGATCCGGTGGATCCCCGAGCACATGCGGCACCGGTACGAGAACTGGGTCGAGGGCCTCAACGGCGACTGGCTGATCAGCCGGCAGCGGTTCTTCGGCGTCCCGTTCCCGGTCTGGTACCGGCTGGACGACGAGGGCGAGCCGGTCTACGACGACCCTCTGCTGGCCCCCGAGAGCAGCCTCCCCGTCGATCCGTCGTCCGACCTGCCCGAGGGCTACACCGAGGACCAGCGCGGCAAGCCCGGCGGGTTCATGGCCGACCCCGACGTCATGGACACCTGGGCCACCTCGTCGCTCTCCCCGCAGGTGGCCTCGGGCTGGGACACCGACCCGGAACTGTTCGCCAAGGTGTTCCCGATGGACCTGCGCCCGCAGGCGCACGACATCATCCGCACCTGGCTGTTCTCCACCGTGGTCCGCTCCCACTACGAGTTCGGCACGGTGCCGTGGTCGCACGCGGCGATCTCCGGGTTCGTCGTCGACCCCGACCGCAAGAAGATGTCGAAGTCCAAGGGCAACGTCGTCACCCCGATCGACGTGCTCGAGCGCTACGGCACCGACGCCGTCCGGTGGCGGGCCGCGGGGGCGCGGCCGGGGGCGGACTCGCCGTTCGACGAGGCGCAGATGAAGGTCGGCCGGCGGCTGGCCATCAAGATCCTCAACGTGGGCAAGTTCGTGCTGGGCCTGGGCGCCACGGCGGGGCTGTCCGGGGAGAAGGTGACCGAGCCGCTGGACCGCGGGCTGCTGGCCTCGCTGACTTCCGTCGTGGACGAGGCGACCGCGGCGATGGAGGACTACAACTACACCCGCGCCCTCGAGGTCACCGAGGCGTTCTTCTGGTCGTTCTGCGACGACTACGTGGAGCTGGTGAAGTCCCGCGCGTACGCGACCGGCCCGGCCGCCGAGTCGGCCCAGGCCACGCTGGCGCTGGCGCTGTCGGTGCAGCTGCGGCTGTTCGCGCCGGTGCTGCCGTTCGTCACCGAGGAGGTCTGGTCCTGGTGGCAGAGCGGCTCGGTGCACCGGGCGCTGTGGCCGACCGCCTCCGAGCTCCCGACCGGCGGTGACCCGGCCGTGGTCACCGTCGTGGCCGAGGCGCTGGCCGCGGTCCGCAAGGCCAAGTCGGAGGCCAAGCAGTCCATGCGGGCCGACGTCGCCTCGGCGACCGTGACCGCTCCAGCCGCGCAGGTGCCGCTGGTGGAGGCTGCGCGCGGCGACCTCACCGACGCCGGCCGGATCGCCGAGCTCGCCGTGGTCGCCGGTGAGGGCCCGCTGACCGTCGACGTCGTCCTCGCCCCGCCCGCCGAGAGCTGAGCGGGTGATGTGCGCCTGTGGCGCGTTCTGACGCCAGAACGCGCCACAGGTGCACACCGCTCCCCCTCCACAGCCCGTCGGCCGTCCACAGACCGGCCGCACGCCGCCCTGCCGGGAATCCGGCCGACGACCGTGGCGCCGTGGCACACGACCTCGCGGCTCTGCTCGGTCCCCACGGCGTCGCGCGGGCGGCCGACCTGAGCGCTCGGGTGGACCGGCACACGATCGGTACCTGGATCGCCCGTGAACGCCTGTTGCGGCCGTATCCCGGGGTGGTTGTCCTCCCCGAGTTTCGCGACCAGTGGTCGACCCGGGCGCTGGCTGCGGTCCTGGCCACGGGCGGGACCCTGAGCCACACCTCCGCTCTGGCCGCGTGGCGGGTCGGCACGGATGAGGGACCGGTCCACGTGTCGGTTCCCGCCTGCCACCGGGCGCTGCGCCGCCCCGGCCTGATGGTCCACCGTGTGCAGGACCTGGTGACCGACCGGCTCGGCTCCTTCCCCGTGACGCTCCTCCCCCGCACGTTGCTCGACAGGTGGGGGCTCGCGTCCGGTAGAGGAAGCCGACCCCGTGCGGTCGAGCAGGCCCGGGCCGCGGTCATCGACACGCTGCGGGACCGGCGCGTGACGGTGGCCGAGCTCCGCGCCGAGCTGGAGAGACGACCAGCGCTGCCCGGACGCCGGCAGCTGGTGCAGCTGACCGGTTTGGTCGAGCAGGGCTGCAAGAGCGAGCTGGAGATCTGGGGCGTCCGGCACGTGCTGGCCGGGCGCGGCATGCCGCGGTTCTCCCAGCAGCACCCGGTACTGCTGCCCACCGGCTGGGTGCGGCTCGACGCCGCCGTCCCGGAGCTGAAGCTGGCGGTGGAACTGGACGGCGCCGCCTTCCACGGGAGCGCCGCCGCCCGCGAACGGGACACCCGGAGGGACGTCGCGCTCGCCGCACTCGGATGGGTCGTGCTCCGGTTCAGCTACCGCCGTCTCACCAGCGACCCGGAGGCATGCCGCCGCGAGATCCTCGCCGTCTGCGCGGCCCGGCGCACCCTGCTGCCGCGGCGGTGATGTGCATCTGCGGCGGGTTCTGAGCACAGAACTCGCCGCAGGTGCACATCGCTTCCGCGGACGCGGCCGCGAACGCGCGACGGCCCGCCCCCTGGTGGGAGCGGGCCGTCGGGCGGTCAGCAGCTCAGGCGGACTTCTCGCGGCGCTCGCGGGCGGGCTTGCGCGGCACGATCGTCGGGTTCACGTGCTCGAGCACGACCTCCTTGGTGATGACCACGGAGGCGACGTCCTCACGGCTGGGCACCTCGTACATCACCGACTGGAGGACCTCCTCCATGATCGCGCGCAGGCCGCGGGCGCCGGTGCCCCGCAGGATGGCCTGGTCGGCGATCGCCTCGAGGGCGTCGTCGGTGAACTCGAGGTCCACGCCGTCGAGCTCGAACAGCCGCCGGTACTGGCGCACCAGGGCGTTCTTCGGCTCGGTGAGGATGTTGATCAGCGCCTGGCGGTCCAGCTTCTGCACACTGGTGATCACCGGGAGCCGGCCGATGAACTCGGGGATCATGCCG
>DATAAV010000464.1:0-7640 GCA_036259935.1 Geodermatophilus sp.
GCGACCAGACGACACCGTCGATCTGCACGGTGGGCAGCGCGTCGGCGCTCGCGGTGGTCGGCGACGCCGGCCCCGGGGACGGCGGCGCGGAGTCCGCACGGGCCGCGGCGGGGGCGAGCAGAGCCAGCACCCCGGCCACCAGCAGGAGGCTCATCAGCCCCGCCAGTGCCCGAACCGGCGCAGCCGTGGACCAAACCCTCATGAAGATGCCCCCGTTGGTGGTTCCTGTACGCATACGTCCCGGAGAACGAGCGCCGAATACTAAGCGTCACGAGAACGCGGTGACCAGGGTGAGGACCGCACCCGATACGGTGACGACCAGCGGAAACAGCCGCGCCCGGTTGAGCAGAGCAGCACGGAGAGTCACAGCGCCCGTGCCCCGAACGGGACACGGCATGATCGCCCTGTGCTCGACGACGGGACGGCGCAGGGAGCGTGGCGGGGATGGAACCGGTTCGATTCGGCCTGGCGGGCTACGGATTCGGCGGCCGCTACTTCCACGCCCCGCTGCTGGCCGCCGCGGCCGGGTGCGCGTTCCTCGGCGTCGTCACCACGTCGGCGGAGCGGCGCGAGCTGGTGGCCCGCGACCACCCGGGCCTGATGACGTTCGGCTCGCTCGAGGAGCTCGCCGCGGCCGGTGCCGAGGCCGTCGCCGTCTCGACCCCGGCGAGCACGCACACCGCGCTCACCGAGCAGGCGCTGGAGCTGGGGCTGGCGGTCGTCTGCGACAAGCCCTTCGCGCTCGACGCCCCCTCGGCCCGGCACACGGTGGAGCTGGCCGAGCGGCTGGGCCTGCGGCTGGCGCCCTACCAGAACCGGCGCTGGGACTCCGACTACCTCACCGCGCGCGCCCTGGCCGACGATGGTGCGCTGGGCACGGTGACCCGCTTCGAGTCGCGCTTCGAGCGGTTCGACCCGGAGCCCGGGCCGCCCGCGGCCGGCGGGGGCACGCTGCTCGACTTCGGCAGCCACCTGGTCGACCAGGCGCTGGTGCTCCTGGGTCCGGTCACCTCGGTGTACGCGGAATGGCGGGTGCGGGACAGCGGTCTCGACGACGACGTGTTCGTCGCCCTGACCCACGCCGGCGGCGCGCGCTCCCACCTGTGGGGCAGCTGGAGCCAGCCCGCGCCCGGGCCGAGGTTCCGGGTCTCCGGCACGGCCGGGGGCTACGTCGTCGAGGGACCGATGGACGGCCAGGAGGCGGCTCTGGTGGCCGGCCACACGCCGGCCACCCTCGGCGAGGGGTGGGGGGTCGAGCCCCCGGAGCGGTGGGGCCGGCTGTACCGGGGGGACGCCGGCGAGCCGGTGCCCACCGTCCCGGGCGCGTGGAACACCTTCTACCCGGCGTTCGCCGCGGCGGTCCGCGGTGAGGGCGCCGTCCCGGTGCCGCCGCGCGACGCCGTCGCGACCGCCGCCGTGCTGGACGCCGCCCGCCGCAGCGCGACCGAGGGTGGGGTCGTCGACCTTCGGTGATCGCGGCCGCGGAACCGTGCCGCAGCCGCGCCCGGGAGCGGGAGCTGCGCCGGCGGGCCCATGGGTCCGCCACGTCCGCTGAGATCGGGCGCGTCACCGGCCCCGATTTCGCTCTATGTAGTTCCGTTGACGGACAGCGATGGCGCGCCCGGCACCGGTTGACGCTCGGCCGCCGTGCCCGATTGGGTTTTTGCATCGGGTGTTCACCAGATGGCGCCCCAATTCCCCGGGGAGCGCGGTATGCCGGTGTGGTCGGTGCAGATCATGGAGGGCGAGGACGAGTGGGTCGAGGCCGGCCTGCTCGCCACGGAGAGCGGAGTGCTCGTCGCCCTCTCGGACGAAGGCCTGGTCGTGCGGGCCTGGGCACCGGGTGAGTGGCGGACGGTGCGCCAGGTCGACGGGGTGGAACCGCACCCGAGGGCCAGGAGGGAGAACGTACTGGTGGGACTGCCCCGCTGACGGGGCGGTCAGGCCGGACAGGCCCCTCCGGGCGGGGTGTCGGCGGCCATCCGCGTGAGCCGTTCCAAGAGCTGGGTTCCCGACCAGTTCCCCACCTCGAGCCGGCGGGTGAGCAGTGGTGGGTCGCCGCAGCCGGCCAGCGGCACCTCCTCCTGGAGGTCCTGCTGGAACGCCACGTCGAAGCGGGTGCCGAGCACCTCGGCGAGCACGTCCCGCACCCGCGGATCGTTGGTGCGGTCGGCGCCGTAGGCCCCGAACGGATAAGCGAACGCGACCGGTGCGACGCCGACGTGCCGCTCGATGGCCCGCCGTGAGGCGTCCAGGTCGGCGCTGATCCGCTCCCGGTACTCCGCCAGCGTCTCGCCGGGGCGCAGGCTGGTCAGCGCCGGCAGCCGGTGGTCCCCCGCGACACCGTGCTCGTGGTGAAGGCCGGCGGTGTGCGACTGGATGTCCCACCGGCCGGTCGCGGCCAGGTCGGCGACGGTGTCCCAGCCCTCGTAGTACAGGCTGCGCCGGGAGGCCTCGTCGGTGATGACGAACATCGTCGCCCGCCAGCCCGCGTCGGCCAGGACCGGGTCGGCCCACAGGAAGGCGTCGGTACGGCCGTCGTCGAAGGTGATCATCACGGCGTTCGGCGGCAGCGCGCGGTCGCCGCGGTGGGCCGCGGCCAGGTCGGCCGCGGTGACCGGGGTCATGCCGGCGGCCCGCATCGCCGCCACCTGCTCGGCGAACGCCTCCGCCGTCACGCTGAACCGCTGCTCCCCGTTGCCGGCACCCAGGCCGTGGTAGACGAGGACGGCGGCCCGGCCCGACCAGGACGGCGCGGAGGCCGCATACCGGGCCGCCTGCGCGTCGGTCAGCTCCGGCAGCGACGGCGGGGCGAGCTGCACCTGGGCCTGCGCGGCCAGCAGCCGCCCCTCGGCGGTCAGCTGCCCGTAGGCGACCAGCGGCACCATCGACAGCGGGATCGCCAGCACCCCGACGAGGAACTGGCGCAGCGGACGGCGCCGGCCGGCGTCTCCCCCGGCGGAGCGGCTCATGCGTCGGCCTCCACCAGGTCGCGGCGGCTCGCGGGCAGGCCGAGGATCGGCTGGGCACCGGGGGCCAGGTCGGTGACCCGCTGCTGGTCGACCGGCCGGTGCTCGACCGTCGAGTCCCGCGTCCCCCACCGTGTGTCCCGCATGGTGAACATGCCCCAGTAGGTCTGGAACACCAGCGTGGTCATGTAGAGGCCGACGAATGTCATGCCGTGGAACCACAGCCCGTCGCGGCGCACGAAGGCGTAGTACAGCGAGTAGAGGACCGCCATCGCGTAGGAGCCGACGGCGTAGAACCAGAAGGTCCCCGTGCCGCCGGACAGCCCCGACCACAGGGCGTGGAGGACGACGACCGGCGCGAAGAGCGGGAAGCCGATGCTGGCGTAGGTGAACAGGGCCGCCAGCGGGTTCTTGCGCCAGAAGTAGCGCACCACGTACAGGGATTCGCGCAGCCACGACTTCTTCCACCGCAGCTGCTGGCGCAGGAAGCGCCGCAGCGTGTCCGGGGCGACGGTCTCGGCGCGCGCGGTCGACTGGTACACCACCCGGTGGGTCTGCAGCACCCGGTTGGTCAGCGCCCGGTCGTCGCCGAACGTCGCCGGCCGGCCGAGGAAGGTCTGGAACTCCCACTCGTGCAGGAACGGGGTGAGGACGTCGCGGCGGTAGGCGGCGCAGCACCCCGAGGCGCAGATGACGGTGCCGGACAGCAGCGACTCGGTGCCCTTGATGATGCGGAACGCGGCGTAGTACCGGACCTGCTGCATCTTGGTGAGCCAGGTGGCGTGCCGGTTCTTGACCTCGGCGTGTCCCACGACGCCGCCGACGCGGGGGTCGGTGAACGGCGCGACGAGGTGGGCCAGCGCGTCGGCGCGCAGGTAGGAGTCGGAGTCGACGAAGGCAAGGACGTCGCCGCGGGACCGGCGGATGCCCTCGGCCATCGCCGCCCGCTTGCCGTAGTTCGCGCCGAGGTCGACCGCCCGGACCTGCGGCCAGCGCGCCTTGGCGGCCAGGATCTGCGCCCAGGTGCCGTCGGTGGACCCGTCGTTGACGACAACCACCTCGAGCCGGTCGGCCGGGTAGTCCGAGCGCACGATCGACTGGATCGTGCCGAGGATGCCCTCCTCCTCGTTGAACGCGGGGATGATCACGCTGACGCTCGGCCGGTGCCCGACGTCCCTGGACGGCCGGTAGAACAGGGAGAGCGCGAACCGACCGAGCACGTAGCAGAGCACCGCGATGGAGTAGGTGGCGAAGAGCGGGTCCCGCGTCAGGCTCGCAATCGTCAGCTCACGGGCCATCCAGATCAGCGCCAGGATGGCGACCGCGTAGCCGAGGACCACGATCCTCAGCACCGTGCCGACCGAGGCCTCGAGCACCCTCACAGCAGCACCAGCCGGCCGGCGTCCACGGCGTCGGTCCGGTCCCGGAGGCTGCCGGTGGCGTCCAGCAGCCGGGGCGCCGCGTCGAGGACGGCGTCGTGGTCGAGGCCGCGGTGCGCGGTCAGGAGCACGACGAGATCGCATCCCGCGAGCAGGTCGGGGGTGGCGGCGACGGAGACGAACATGCGGCCGTCGAGCTCGATCTGCTGCAGGTAGGGGTCGGTGTAGGAGACGTCGGCGCCGGCACGCAGGAGCCGCTCGGCGACGGCGACCGCCGGGGACTCGCGGGCGTCGTTCACGTCCGGCTTGTAGGCCACGCCGAGGACGTGGATCCGGGCCCCGCGCAGCGCCGTGCCCGCCTCGTCGAGCAGGTCGCGGACCCGGGCGACGACGTGCGCCGGCATCCGGTTGTTCACCGCGCGGGCATGCTGGATGAACCCGATGCCGTAGCCGAGCTTCTGCTCGGCCCGCCACGACAGGTAGCTCGGGTCGACCGCGATGCAGTGCCCGCCGACGCCCGGTCCCGGCCAGAACGGCATGTACCCGAACGGCTTGGTCGCCGCGGCGTCGAGCGCCGCCCAGATGTCCACACCGAGGTCGGGGGCGATCGTGGCCAGCTCGTTGACCAGCGCGATGTTCACCTGGCGGAAGGTGTTCTCGATGAGCTTGGCCATCTCCGCCTCGCGCGGGCCACGGGTGACGACCACCCGGTCCACCAGGGTGGCGTAGAAGGCCGCGGCGAGCTCGCCGCACGACGGTGTGAGCCCGCCGACCACCTTCGGGGTGCCGCGCAGCGTGTGCGTCGAACCGGGGTCGACCCGCTCCGGGGAGAACGCGACGGCGAAGTCGCGACCGGCGCGCAGCCCGCCGCACTCGAGCAGCGGGACCAGGAGCTCCTCCGTGGTACCCGGATAGGTCGTGGACTCCAGCACGACCAACGATCCGGGGCGCAGCACCCGGCCGACGGCGGCCCCGGCCTGCTCGACCAGGGAGAGGTCGGGCGAGCCGTCGCGGAGGGGCGTCGGCACGGCGATGAGGACCACGTCGGCGTCGCCGGCCGCGGCCAGGTCGGTCGTGAACCTCGCGGTGGACAGCGGGGCGAGCTCGGCGTCGCTCAGGTCGCTGACGTAGCTGCGGCCCGCCCGGAGCGCCGCCACCTTGTCCGGCACCGCGTCGATCCCGATGACGCCGAAACCCGCCTGGGCCACGGCGAGGGCGAGGGGCAGGCCGACGTAGCCGAGCCCGACGACGGCGACGGTCGCGGTGCGCTCGCCGACCGCGGCGGCCAGGCAGGGGAGTGACTGCGAGCGGGTGGGGATCGGGCTGGCAGGGGGCGCGGCAGTGGACATGCGGGGCAGCTCCTTCGTCGCCGGCGGGCTGGTCGGCCATGACGTCGCCACGGCCGAGCGGGGCCGGCGCGACCCGGTCCCCGGCGGCAACCTCGTCCCCGGCGGACCGCGGACGGGGCCACGCGGCATCCGCGACATGACCCGGAGCTACGACGAGTATTCGTGCAGTAACACTGCGCTACGACGGATGAGGGACCAACTTGGCCTGATGGGGTCGCGGCCCCTGCGGGCCGTGACGCGGGGTCGGCACCGCGCTCCGGCGGTCCCGCGGGCCGCTCGCGGACCGTCGGCTCCCACCTCCGACGACTACCGCTCCGCGATCGCCCGGAAGTTCAGCGACCAACGTCCTAGTGCCGCGTGCGACGTGCGATCCCTACGTTCCGGTGTCGCGTGATCACCGGAGCGGACGGTCGTGTTCCCACCGTCCGGCCCGGGTCATCCGAGGGAACCGAAGGACGGGGATCGGTCATGAGGGCTTGGAGCGCACGGCGGGGCGGCGCGGTCGTGGGTATCGCCGCGGCCACGGTTCTGCTGACCAGCGGGGTGGGCGTCAACGCCAGCCACCTCGACGACCCACCGAATCCGGCGACCCCCATCGACGACCCCATCCCCGGGCACATCGCGGACGGCGCGATCCAGCTCGAGCTGCAGACGGTCTCCGAGGGCCTGACCGCACCGAACTGGGGAACCTTCGCACCCGGCGTGCCGGGCGTGCTCTTCGTCGTGGACCAGAACGGCCCGCTGTGGGCGGTCGACACCGAGACTGGGGCGAAGAGCGTCGTCCTCGACACCGCGCCGCTCCTGGTCCCCCTCATCCTCGACGCGGACGAGCGCGGCTTCCTCGGCGTGGCCTTCCACCCGGACTACGCGGACAACGGGCTGCTCTACACGATGACCTCGGAGCCGATCCCGGGCACCGCCTCCACGCCCGACCAGCAGCCCAACCACCTGTCCACGATCCGCGAGTGGCGGGTTCCCTCCCCGACGGCCGACCCGCTGGCACGGCAGCAGCTGCCGATCTCGGCGAGCCGGGTGATCTACCAGGCGGTGCAGCCGCAGTTCAACCACAACGGCGGCGCACTCTTCTTCGGGACCCGGGCCGAGGACCGCAACCTCCTGTACTTCACGCTCGGTGACGGCGGCTGCGCCGACGACCAGAACGGCCAGCAGGGCCTGGCCGGCGAGCCGGCGTGCATCAGCCACGAGGGCCCTGGCAACGCGCAGCGCCTGGACAACCCCCTCGGCAAGATCCTCCGCTTCGACCCGACGCTCGGCGGCGAGCCGGAGATCTACGCCTACGGCTTCCGCAACCCCTTCCGCGCCTCCTCCGACCGCGCCGACCTGGGCGGCACCGGGCTGATCTGGACCGCCGACGTCGGCCAGAACCACCTCGAGGAGGTCGACGCCCGGATCGTCGAGGGCGGCAACTACGGCTGGCGGGTCAAGGAGGGCACGTTCCTGTTCAACCCGAACGGGACCGAGCTCCTGGGCTTCGCCTCCGACGGGTTCGTCTGGGCGTCCAGCCCCGGTGCGCCGGCCGAGCTGATCGATCCCGTGGCGCAGTACGACCACGACGAGGGCGTCGCCACCATCGGCGGCTTCGTCTACCGCGGACAGGAGCTGCCCGAGCTCTACGGGACGTACGTGTTCGGCGACTACTCCGACGGCTTCAACTCGGGCAACGGCCGGGTGATGTACGTCGACGAGTCCGACGCCGCCGACCCGCACGACCGCACGCCCCGGGTGTTCAACCTGGTCAACGGGCACCTCAACGTCTTCGTCCTCGGCCTCGGCGAGGACGAGAACGGTGAGCTGTACGTCCTGGCGAACCGCACCGGCGGGCCGGACGGCGACACCGGCGTCGTCATGAAGATCGTCGCGGAGTGCGCCGACGACACGGAGTGCCGCGACTGACCTGAATCCCCCTGACCGGACGGGCGCCC
>DATAAV010000465.1:0-6450 GCA_036259935.1 Geodermatophilus sp.
CGTCCTGCACGGTTCCGGCGGCGCTGGAGGCCGCGTTCTGCACGGTGCCCGCGGCGCTGGAGGCGGCGTTCTGCACCGATCCGGCGGCGCCGGCCGCCATGTCCTGGGCGCCGGCCCGGGTGTCGTGCGCGGTGCCCATCATCCGGTTCCGCGTGTCGTGCGCCGTCCCCATCACCTTCTCCTTTGCCCGGGTGAGGCGGCCCTTGGCCGCCGAGACCCGCCGGTCCATGACGCGGGCGGGGTTGACCTTCTCGTTGAGGGCGTCGACGTCGTAGCTGAGCTCGCGCCGCGTGTCCTCGATCTGCCGCCGGATGACATCCGGGTCACTGCTGGTCATGTCTGCAACTCCAATGTCGGGAGGGGCCGCGCGGGCCGTGGGCTCAGTGGGGCTTCAGGGCGCCGGGCACCTGCTGCAGGGTCTCCACGGTGCGTTCGGGCTTGGGGTTGACGGAGCGGAACTGCTTGCGGCCCATCGAGTAGGTCACCGCGGCGATGACGCCCCAGATGGCCGCCACGATCAGCGCCGACCAGCTGTGGCCGACCAGGTGCGACAGGGCCCACCACAGGGTGATCGAGAGGAAGAGCAGGGTCATGTACCCGGCGAAGCCGGCGGCGCCGTACAGGCCCGCGCCCTTGCCGGCCTTGCCCGCCTCGGCCTTGACCTCGGCCTTGGCCAGATCGAGCTCCTGGCGCATGAGCGTGGAGAGGTCCCTGGCGACCTCACCCATCAGCTGGCCGACCGAGGTCCCCTCGACGTCGGGGCGGCCGGTCTCCGTGGTGGGCATGCCCATGGCACCGCTCTGGGCGCCGTAGGCCTGCTCGGGGGGGACCGCGTAGTTCGGCTGCGCCGGTTCCCCGTAGCCCTGTGTCCCCATGGGGGACGAGCCGGAGTAGGGAGTGCTCATCGGTCAGCTCACCCCGCCGGTGCGGCGCGTCGGGTCGTCCCAGCCGGCCGGGGTCGTCGGGGGGACGACGCTGCCGGCGGGCGGCACGGTGCCGTAGGGAGGCGGCGGCACCGGGGTGGCCGTGGTCGCCGGCTGGCTGTAGCCGGTGGCCGCAGGCGCGGTGTAGCCGGTGCCCGCGGGCTCGGCGTAGCCGGCGTAGGTCGTGTCGACGTAGCCCGGCTCGGCGTAGCCGGTCTGCGCGAACTGCTGTTGACCGGAGGCCGTCCCGGTGTCGCTGTGGGCGGCCTTGACGCCGCTGGTCAGCCGGCCTGCGGCGAGACCGGCGAGGGCGGCGCCCAGCAGGAAGGTGCCGGGCTTGCGGCGGGCGAAGGAGCGCACCTCCTCGAGCAGGTCGGCCGGCTCGCGGTTCTGCAGCCAGCCGGCGAACTCCTCGACCTTGCTCGCGCCCTGCTGGACCAGGTCGCGGGCGGGACCGGCCTGGGTGCCCGTGCCGTCGACCATGCCGCGCAGCTGCTCGGCGAGGCCGGAGAGGCCCTGCGCGGCCTTCTGCTGCTGGCTCTTGGCCTGCTCGCGCAGCTGGGTGCGGCCCTGCTGCACGAGGTCCTGCGCCTGCCGCTGGGTCTCCTGCGCGACCTGCTTGGCCTGGTCGGCGGCGGTCGAGGCGACCTGGCTGCCGGCCTGCGCGGCGCTCTGGCCGAGGTTCTTCGCCTCGTCCTTGGCGACGTCGGTGGTGGACGGGGAGCCGGTGGCTCCCGCGGTGGTGCTGCCCGTGCCCGCGGTGGCGCCCGTGCCGGATGCGGGGGGCGGCGGGAACGGGGTGTCGATGGAGTGAGTCATCGGTCCTCCTCGGCATATGTGTGGTCGAGCAGGCGCTACCCACACCACGATCATCCACACATGTGACATCGACGACCGTCGATCTTCCATGTGCGGGTATGCCGCGGCCCGGACCGCCATGCAGCGGTCCGGTGCGTGGGTGCGCCTCGGGGCGTGCGGTGCGCGCCCGCCGGGGAGGGGGAGGTGCGGTCCGGCGCCCGGAAGGCTGTCCTCGCCGACTCGGTCCGTCCCACCGCGGCTGGGTGCGCACGCCGTCTCGCAGACAGGCATCTACCCGCCCGCATCCGGACGAAACGGCGCGCACCGGTTCCGTTCCGCCGCCGCGACGTGAGTAAGGTGAGGCGAACCTAACCTGCCGTCCGAGGAGTTGCCTGTGGCCGGATCCGCCCCGCGTCGTCCCCGCATCCCCCGTGTGGCCACCGTGCTGCGGACCTCCCGCCCGACACCGCACCTGGCGCGGGTCGTCCTCGGCGGGGACGGCCTGGCCGGCTTCGCCCCGGAGTTCGCCGACTCCTACGTCAAGCTGGTGCTCCCGCCGCCCGGCGCCCCGTACGCGGCCCCCTTCGACGTGGAGACGGTGCAGGCGGAGCACCCGCAGGAGCTGTGGCCACGGGTGCGGACCTACACCGTCCGCCGCTGGGACGCCGCGGCCGGGGAGCTCACCCTCGACGTGGTGCTGCACGGCGACCACGGGGTCGCCGGTCCGTGGGCGGCGGCCGCCCGGCCGGGCGACCGGGTGCAGTTGCTCGGTCCCGGTGGCGCCTACGCGCCGAGCGCCGCGGCCGACTGGCACCTGCTGGCCGGCGACGAGACGGCGCTGCCGGCGATCGCCGCGTCCCTGGAGCGGCTGCCCGCCGGAGCGCCGGCGGAGGTGTTCGTGGAGGTGGCCGACCCGGCCGAGGAACAGGCGCTCCCGGTGCCGCCGGGCGCCCGGGTGACCTGGTTGCACCGCACCGGGGCGCCGGGGGAGGCGCTGGTCGCGGCGGTCCGCGGGGCGGCGCTGCCCGCCGGCTCGGTGCACGCGTTCGTGCACGGCGAGGCGGGGTTCGTCCGCGAGCTGCGCCGGTTTCTGCGCCTGGAGCGGCAGGTGCCGCGCGAGCTCCTCTCGGTCTCCGGCTACTGGCGGCTGGGCCGGACCGACGAGAGCTGGCGGGCGGAGAAGGCGGCGTGGAACTCGGCGGTGGAGGCCGAGGAGCAGGCGCTGGCCGTCGGCTGACCTCCCCGGGGTCACCCCGACCAGCGGAAGCGGGGCGGGCGGCGCTCGGCGAACGCGGCCACGCCCTCGGCGAGTTCGCCGGCGGCGATCGTCTCCGGGTACCAGCGGGCGGCCTCGGCCCGGCCGTCGCGGCCGGCGGTCAGCGCGGCGACGGTCTCCTTGGTGGCCCGCTGGGTGAGCGCCGAGCGGGTGGCGAGCACCGTGGCGAAGCGGCGCACCTCCGGCTCGAGCTCCTCGGCGTCGACCATCCGGTCGACCAGCCCCGTCCGCAGCGCCGTCGCGGCGTCGATCAGCTCGCCGCTGAACAGCAGGTACTTGGTCGTGCCCGGCCCGACCAGGTCCAGGAGCGCCTTGGTGGACTCCGGCGTGTAGACGATGCCCACCTTGGCCGGGGTCACGCCGAAGACCCCGGTCGGGTCGGTGAAGCGCAGATCGCAGCAGGTGGCCAGCTCCACGCCGCCGCCGATGCAGTGGCCGCGGATCATCGCGATCGTCGGCTTCGGGAACTCCCGGAGAGCGGCCTGGGCGGTGAGGTTGTCCCGGCGCAGCTGCGCCATCGGGTCCTCGGCGTCGGGCCCGCCGAGGAGGTCGGCGATGTCGGCGCCGGCGCAGAAGCTCGACCCGGCGCCGGTGACCACGAGGACGCGCACCGCCGGGTCGGCGGCCAGGCCGGACAGGACCTCGGGCAGCGCCGACCACATCGCCGCGGTGAGCGCGTTGCGCTTCTCCGGCCGGTCGATGGTGAGGACGGCGACGGCGCCGTCCCGGGTCACGCGGAAGAAGTCGCTCATCTCAGCCCAGGTCGTCGGTGGCGAAGGTGTCGCACTGTGCGGGGTCGCCGGTCTCGTAGCCGGTGAGGAACCAGCGCTGCCGCTGCTCGGAGGAGCCGTGCGTGAACGCATTCTGGTCCACCGTGCCGCCGCCGAGGTTCGTCTGGATGAAGTCGTCCCCGATCCGGCCCGCGGCGTCGAGCGCGCGGGCGATGTCGTCGTCGGTGATCTCGGCGATCAGCGGCTGGCCGGACTCGTCGGGCACCGTCTCGGCGTGCCGGGCCCACGCCCCGGCGTAGCAGTCGGCCTGCAGCTCCAGCCGGACCGTGCCGCTGGTCGGCCCGGCCTCCCCGGGCGTCACCTGCCGGTTGGTGCCCAGCAGGTTCTGCACGTGGTGGGCGTACTCGTGGGCGATCACGTAGGCGTTGACGAACAGCCCGCCCTGGGCGCCGAACTGCTGCTGCAGCTGGTCGAAGAACGACAGGTCGATGTAGATCAGCTGGTCGGCCGGGCAGTAGAAGGGCCCCGAGCCGCTGGTGGCGCCGCCGCAGCTGGTCTGCACCGAGCCGTTGAAGAACACCGTGTCCGTCGGGACGTAGTTGCTGCCGAGCACCTGGCTCCAGTAGTCCTGGATCGACTCGATGTCGGCCACGACGGCGCAGTCGACCGACTCGTTGGCGTCGGCCCCGGTCCGGCAGCGTTCCTCCAGCTGCGCGTTGTCGGCGGTCTGGCCCTCGCCCAGGCCGCTCAGCCCGCCCAGCGCCGCACCCGTGCCGCCGTCCCCGCCGCCGAGGAGCTGGAACAGCACGAGCACCACGACCCCGACCAGGCCGAGACCCCCGCCGCCGACGGCGAGCCCGCGGCCGCCGCCGAAGCCACCGCCCCCGCGGCGGTCCTGGACGCCGGAGGGATCGAGGTCGGCGCCCTCGCTGTACCTCATCTGCGGTTGACCTCCCGGTCGGTCGGTGACCTCCGAACGGTGCCCGGAGGACGCCGCCGCCGCGACTCGAGGGGTCAGGCGCGCTCGGGGGCCTCCGGCTCGGTCCGGGGTGCGGGCGCGGGCGGTTCCTCGCGCAGGAACAGGTACCAGTACGACGTCCCCACGAAGATCACCGCACCGACCAGGTTGCCCCCGCCGGCGAGCAGCCAGTTGACCAGCGTCTCGCCCCAGCCGACCTCGGGGACGCCGGCGAAGATCGCGGCGGGCAGGAAGAACATGTTGGCCACGACGTGGTCGAAGCCCATGGCGACGAAGGCCATGACCGGCATGAAGATCGCCAGGATCTTCCCCGCGACGCTGGTGGCCGACAGCGACATCCAGACCGCCAGGCAGACCAGCCAGTTGCAGCCGACGGCGCGCAGGAACGTCTCCCAGGCCGAGTGCCCGACCGCCTTGCCCTGAGCGATCTCCTCCAGCCGCAGGTAGGTCAGGGCCCCGCTGCTGCCGGCGTCGGAGGCGGCGTCGCCGATCACGCCGGTGGAGACGGCCAGGAAGTAGGCGACGAACAGGGCGCCGACGAGGTTGCCGAGCAGCACGAGCGTGAGGTTGCGGACGACGTCGCCGAAGCTGATCCGGCCGGTCATCGCGCCCAGCGGCACCATCAGCATGTTGCCGGTGGCCAGGTCGGAGCCGGCGACGATGACCAGGACCAGCCCGAGGGTGAACGCCGCGCCCATGAACAGCGTCGGCAGCGTCCCCCAGGTCAGCGGGTCCAGCCCGGAGGAGACGGTGATCGCGACCAGCGCGCCGAAGGCGATGTAGGCGCCGCCCAGGAAGCCGCTCACCAGGACCCGGTCCCAGCTGCGGTGGACCTTCTTCGCTCCCGTCTCGCTGGCCACACGGGCCATCTCGGCCGGTTCCTTGGCGGTCATGGCGCCTCCCGCGGCGGGGTCCTCGGTCGAACGGTAACGGCTGATCAGGCGCCCTGCTCGACGTGCCGCGAAGCGGATAGCCGGTCAGGGGCGTGCGGCCAACTAGGGTCGGGCGACACCCCTCCGAGCCGGGAGGCGACATGGCGTTCTCCAACCGCATCCGCAGCGCCCTGACGACGACGGTGCTGGCCACCGCCGCCACCGGGTTCATGGCCGGCTGCGCGCCCGGCGGCGAGGAAGAGGACGACGACGAGCAGGTCGCGTACTGCACCGACGAGAACGGCGAGATCGTCGACGACGACTACTGCGACGACGACTACGGCGGGCCGGGGCTGTTCTTCCTCTACCTCGGTGGCTTCCGGCCGGGCCTGCCGGTCGGCACCGTGCTCCCCAGCGGGGGCACCCGCATCGACCCGCGCGACACCGTCGCCCGCCAGCGGGCCGGGCTGCCCGCGACCGGGAAGGTCAGCGGCGGCACCCGGGTCAGCGGCGGGATCGGCTCGGGCGTCGGCAACCGCGCGGGGACCGCGGGCGGCTGAGTGCGTCTCCTTTCGGCGAGATCGGCGATCTCGTCACCTCCAGCCGCTGATGGCGACGAGATCGCCGATCTCGCCGTGGGAAACGGCCGTCGAGTGGGGGAGTGAGTGCGGCGCATCGAGAGCGGCATCGTCCGGCCGGGGTGGGAGGCCGAGATCGAGGCCCAGGGCCTGGTCTACAACCGCACCCACCTGCCCGGCGGCGAGGTGCGCAGCTACTGGCGCGAGGGCCCGTTCTACGACTTCGCGATGGAGGAGATCGAGCGGCTCGAGGGCTGGGTGGCCCAGCTGTTCTCGATGTGCGAGGCCGCCGG
>DATAAV010000466.1:0-22635 GCA_036259935.1 Geodermatophilus sp.
CGCCGGCCTGCCGCACGTCCAGGAGGTCGACGTGCCCGGAGTCGAGGGCGGCGTCGAGCTGCCCGGCGGGCACCAGGGCCGTGCGGCTGGCCGGGTGGCCGGCGGCCGTCCAGGCGGGCATGCCCCCGTCCAGCTCACCGAGGAGGTCGTCGTAGCCGATCTTGTGGGCCTGCCACGCGATCTCCTCCGGGTCCTGGTCGTCGTCGCGGACCACGACCAGCGGCGTGCCCCGCGGGACCAGCCAGCCGAGCCAGACGGCGAACGCCGGCCGCAGGGGGATCGACAGGGCTCCGGGGACGTGGCCCGCGGCGTGAGCGGCGACCGGCCGGACGTCGACGACGGCCGCGCCCTCCTGCCGCCGTCGGTCGACCGTGGACACCGGGAGCCGCGCCAGGCGGCCGGCGCTGCGGGTATCGAGCAGCGCCGGGCCGCGGCGGTTGATCTCGGCCAGTTCCGCGAAGTAAGCGGGATAGCTGCCCAGCGAGGCCAGTAGAGCCGCGACGAAGGCATCCTCGTCCGGGGCGCCGAGCAGCGGGTTGCCCGCCTTCTCCCGGCCGATCGTCGTGATCCGCCGGTCGCCGGCGGGCGCCGAGCAGAAGGAGCCGGCCCCGTGGGTGGGCCACACGGCGACGTCGTCGTCCAGCGCGGCCAGCCGCCGCAGCGACCGGTACTGGGCCCGCGTGAGCTCCTCGGTGCGCTCCGGGCCGAGGAGGTCGGTGCGGGCGGCGGAGCCGACGATGAGCGAGCCGCCGGTGAAGACCCCCACGGAGGTGCCGCCGTCGAGCAGCTCGTAGGACAGGTGCTCGTCGGTGTGCCCCGGCGTGTAGAGGGCGCGCAGCCGCAGTCCGCCCAGGTCGACCTCGTCGCCGTCGTCGAGGCCGAGGTGGTCGAACTCCCGCCGGCCGCGGGCGGCGGCGACCACCCGGGTGCCCTCGTCGGCGGCCAGCTGGAGGGCTCCGGTGAGGAAGTCGGCGTGCAGGTGCGTGTCGGCCGCGAACGCGATCCGCAGGCCCCGCCGGCCGGCGGCCTCCCGCACCCCCCGCAGGTCCCGGCCGGCGTCGACCACGAGCGCCCGCCCGTCGCCGATCTCGACCAGGTAGGTGCTGTTTCCGAGCCCGACGTCGACGAGCGGCATCACCTCGACCACGACGATCCCTCCCCGGGGCTAGTAGCTGAAGGTGGTGGCGCCCTCGTCGCCGATCCACTGCCACATCGGGACGGTCCCGGCCAGCTCCGCGTTGGCCAGCAGGTCCCCCTTGTCGAGCTTCTTGGCGTCGAAGCAGATCGGGCAGACGTAGAACGTCCCGCCGGCGTCCGTGTAGCGCCTCAGCAGGTCGGGCAGCGGCGGGCAGCCCTCGCAGGCGACGCCCACGGCGACCCCGTCGAGCGCGAGCCGCACCGCCTCCTTGGTGAGGAACATCAGGGTGGGCCGGCCGGACTCGGCCGCGCCCACGGCGACCAGGAACGCGACGGTGACCTTCTCGGGGTCCTCGAGGCCCGTGGTCAGGCTGATGACGGCCTTGTTGGACATGGGGACGCTCCTCCTCCGTGGTGCAGCTACCGGTCGGACCCGACGTGGTGGGGCGGCTTGCGGGCGAGGAAGGGGTAGCCGTAGACCTCGTAGGCCCGGGCGTTCTTCTCCCCCCCGGCGCCGCCGAAGGTGTCCACGGGCTCGCCGACGGCGATGTCCGTGAAACCGATCTCGCTGAGCATCGTTCGCCAGCCCGCACGGGGCAGCCCGCCGGCTATCTAGCCGGTCCAGAGGTCGATGTCGCGCAGCGCCCCCTCCGGCACCGGGCGGCCGCTGGCGATGTCGGCGAACTGCAGCCATCCGCCCGGCTTGAGCACCCGCCGGATCTCGCTGAGGACGGCGCGCTTGTCGGCGCAGAGGTTGATGACGCCGTTGGAGATCACCACGTCGGCCCAGCCGTCCTCCACGGGGAGCGCCTCGGCCAGGCCGGAGCGGAACTCCACCCCGTCCAGGCCGAGCACGGCGGCGGTCGCCGTGGCCTTCTCCAGCATCTCCGGGGTCATGTCGACGCCCACGACCCGTCCGGCCGGGCCCACCTGGCCGGCGGCGACGAAGGAGTCGAAGCCGGCGCCGGAACCCACGTCCACCACCCGCTCCCCGGGGGCCGGCCGGCGCAGCGCGAAGGGGTTGGCCACTCCGGCGAAGGACTCGACGGCGCGGTCGGGCAGGGCGGCCAGCACGTCGTCGTCGTAGCCGAGGCGCCGCGCGAGCGCCCGCCCGGTGTGGAAGTGGAACGGCCGCGTGGGATCGGTGGCGACCTCCCGGTACTTCTCCCGCACCTGCTCGCGCAGGGCAGCGGGATCGACCAGCAGCTCCGACGTGGTGGACATGGCTACCGCCCCTCCCCGGCCGCCACGGGCAGGCCGGCCCTTCGCCACTCGGGGAACCCGTCCTCCAGCCGGCGCGCGCGGTAGCCCGAGCGGCTGAGCGTGCGCACCGCGTCGTCGGCGTAGACGCAGTACGGGCCGCGGCAGTACGCCACGATCTCGGAGTCCTTCGGCAGCTCGCGCAGGTGCCGCTGCACCTCGTCGGGCGGGACCGAGCGCGCCCCGGGGATGTGGCCGGCGGCGTACTCCGCGACCGGGCGGACGTCGATCACCACGACGTCCCCCTGCCGGACGAGGGCGGCGAGCTCGGTCCGGCTCACCGTCCGCAGCGCGGCGCGGTCCCCGAGGTAGCCCTCCGCGACCCGGTCGATGCCGGCGACATGGTGGGCGGCGACGGCACGCAGGGTGGCCCAGAGCTCCTCCACCCGCTCGCCGGCCAGCCGGTAGTGGATCCGGGTGCCGTCGCGCCGGGTGGCGACCAGCCCCGCGCGGGCCAGCGTGCGCAGGTGGTGGGAGGTGTTGGCGACGCTCTGCTCGACTTCGGCGGCGATCTCCTCCACGGACCGCTCGCCCTGCGCCAGCAGGTCGACGATCTCGGCGCGCCGGCCGCTGGCCAGCGCCCGGGCCGTCCCGGCGAAGGCGTCGAAGAGCGCGTCCTTGGCGACACGTCCGCCCATGCCGGAACGGTCCCGCCGTCCGGGCGCCTTGTCAAGTAGTCGTTTGAGGACTTGAGGGCGGGCCCGTCAGCCGGCCATCGTGGCGGTGTCGATGACGAAGCGGTAGCGCACGTCGCTGGCCACCACCCGGTCGTAGGCCTCGTCGATCCGGTCGGCGTCGATCACCTCGACCTCGGCGCCGATGCCGTGCTCGGCGCAGAAGTCGAGCATCTCCTGGGTCTCCCGGATCCCCCCGATCGCCGAGCCGGCCAGGCGGCGCCGGCCGCTGACGAGGACACCGGGCGAGACGGTCATGGGCTGCTCGGGCAGCCCGACGTTGACCAGGGTGCCGTCCAGCCTCAGCAGGCGCAGGTAGGCGTTCACGTCCACGCTGGCCGAGAGCGTGGAGACGATGAGGTCGAACGAGCGGGCCAGGTGCCGGAAGGTGTCCACGTCCCCGGTGGCGTGGTAGTGGTCGGCGCCCAGCCGCAGGCCGTCCTCCTGCTTCTTCAGCGACTGGCTGAGCACGGTGACCTCCGCGCCCATCGCCTTGGCGATCCGCACGCCCACGTGGCCGAGGCCGCCGAGGCCGACGATCGCCACGCGCGTGCCCGGGCCGGCGCCCCAGTGGCGCAGCGGCGAGTACATGGTGATGCCGGCGCACAGCAGCGGCGCGGCGACGTCGAGGGCGATCCCGTCGGGGATGCGCAGGGTGAAGTTCTCGTCGACGACGATCTTCTGGCTGTAGCCGCCCTCGGTGGGCCGGCCGTCCCGGCCGACGGAGTTGTAGGTCCCCACGGCGCCGCGCAGGCAGTACTGCTCCTCCCCGGCGCGACAGTGGTCGCACTCGCGGCAGGAGTCGACCAGGCAGCCGACGCCGGCGCGGTCGCCGACGGCGAACCGGGTCACCTCCGGGCCGACGGCGGAGACGACGCCGGCGATCTCGTGCCCGGGCACGAGCGGGAAGCGGGTGCCGACCCACTCGTCGCGCGCGGTGTGGATGTCGGAGTGGCAGATGCCGGCGTAGGCGATGTCGATGACGACGTCGTGCGGGCCCGGGTCGCGGCGGTGGATCGTCGTGGGCTCGAAGGGCGCGCCGGGGCCGGCCGTGGCGCGGGCGGGAACGGCAATCACGGGGCAGGGATCTCCTCGGTCGGGGGCTGCGCCGTCCCCGCCTCGGGGGCACGGACGGACGGCGACCCCTGCCGCCTACCCCGCGGGCGGCTGCGGAACCGCGCCGCGCCGGGCGGGATCGGCCTCCGTCGCGGAGGGAGGCCGATCCGCCCGGGGAGGATCAGGTGAACGCGGCCTGCACGTCGTCGGAGTCGGTGGACCGCTCCCCCTGCGGAGCCCCGGCGTCCTGCGGACGCTCGGCCTCGGCGGCCGGCGGGCCCTGCACGGCGACCACGGCCGGGTCCAGCCGCATGATCGAGTAGCCCGCGATGGCGCCGGCACCGAAACCGGGCGCGAAGATGCGGACCGGTTCGGTGATGACGCCCTCGCGCACCGCGTCGTGGATGGCCAGCGGGATGCTGGCCGACGAAGTGTTGCCGACCTTCTCGATGTTGAAGTAGAGGTGCTCCGCGCCGAGTCCGGCCCGTTCGGCCAGCTGGATCACCATCGTCTTGTTCGCCTGGTGCGGCACGACGAGGTCGACGGTGTCGAACAGCGAGCCTGCCTTGCCGTCCGGGTCCGGCACCGCCTTGAGCTCCTCGATCATCTGCGCGAGGTAGCGGCCGGCCAGGGCCTTCACCTCCGGCCCGAAGACGGTGATGTTGTTGTCGAACTCCGGGTTGGGCCAGAGGATCGAGTTCACCTCGCTGGCCGGGCCGCTGGCGTAGGTCTTCAGGAAGAAGATGTCCGGGTCCTCGCCCTCGGGCGCCGGTCCGATGACCATCGCGGCTGCGCCGTCCCCGAAGATCATCCGCGAGGTCCGGACGTTCCCGATCTTGTCGGAGAACTTCTCCACGCAGACGACCAGCACCGGCCGCTCGACCTCCTGGAGCAGCCGCGTGGCGTCGGCCATGCCGTAGGGCATGCCGGCGCAGGCGGCGATGATGTCGTAGGCGGCGTACACCTGGTACATCCCCAGCTGGCCGCACAGCCAGGTGGCCAGCGACGGGATGAGCCGCGAGCTGGTGCAGGTGCAGACCAGGACGGCGCCGATCTCCTCCGGCCCGCGCCCGGCCTTGGCCAGCGCGGCCTGCGCCGCCTGCAGCGCGAGCTCCTCCAGGCTCACCGAGCTGTACCGGCGCTCCTCGATCCCGGTCTTCTGCTGGATCTCCGCGGCGCTCATCGGCGACCAGTTGTAGGCGGTGTTGCGGATCAGGTCGTCGTTGGTGCAGGCCTGGTCGCCGTGCACCGCCGCCAGCGCCTCCAGGCGCGGCATCACGGTGAACGCCCGGCGCACGTCGACCTCCGGGTACGGCCGCACCGGTTGCCGGGACTCGGCGGGATGTGCCGCCGCGCGTGCGGGCGCACCGGCGCGCAACCGGCGCAGGAAGTCCCGCACCTCCTTGTCCCGGGGGTGGAACACCACGACGTAGTCGTCGTCGGCCACCTGACCGGCCACCACCAGCTCCATCTGCGAGCGGTCCCACGGGTACTGGTTGTGCAGGACCATCGCCCAGCGGTGCAGCGACTCGAGCTCGGGCACGTCCTCGGAGCAGTCGAGGATGTCGTCGTAGGTGTAGACCGGGTAGTCCGGGTCGTAGTTCCTCAGCCGGAAGGTGAGGTTGCCCGGCTGCTCGAGGAACTCGGCGACCGTCGGCTTGATCGCCGGCAGCGTGGTGGCGTGGTGCCGGCGGTTGGCGAAGACGTCGAACAGCACGCCGAAGATGCGGTCCTCGGTGGCCTCGTCCCACTGGGCGGGCAGCGCCGGGTAGGCCTCCTGGACGGCGGCCACCTTGGCCTCCCCCTCCTCCCACGGCTCGAGGGCCGGCAGGAAGACGTCGGGCCGGTTGCGGGGCACGTCGGCCCACCGGGTCGGCCGCTTCTCGTACATGGTGATCGCGAACCGGTTGGCCCAGAACAGGTTCAGCGCGAGGTCGCGCATGAGGGCGTAACGGCTGGCGTAGCCGCCCGTCCGGACCTTCTCCAGGATGTCGGTGCCGCTCGGGGCCTTGGTCTCGAAGTCGCGGCGGACGACGCTGTCCAACTGCTCCAGCGTCTCCAGGGTCGAGAAGTCGAGCTCCGGGATGATGTTCGAGGGGAACACCAGGCGACCGTGGCTGTTCAGGACGAACGCGTTCATGCTGGTCCTTTCAGGCGTCCGAGGCTGGGACAGGGCTAGCTGCGACCCACCCGCTCCATCCCCCGCTCCACGGCGGCGATCAGCCGGGGGCGGAGTTCGGCGGCGGGGATGATGGCGTGCACCGAGCCGACCTGCCGGGCGCGCTCGATGCTGTGGATCGCCTCGAACTCCGCGGCGACCTCGCCCAGCTTCTCCGAGCGCACGGCGGCGCGGAGACTGGCCAGCTCGACCCGCAGATGGGCCTGCTCGACCCCCTCGGCCGCGTTGACCCTGGCCTCGAGCTCCTGCACGCGGGGATCAGCGGCGGTGCGCTGGTCGACGTCCCGGGTGAAGACGACCGCGGCGGCGGGCGCCCCGCCGAGCACCGAGGCGTAGGACCCCTCGACGGCGAGCACCTCCATGTTCTCGTTGAGGACGCCGGAGAACACGACGTAGGCGCCGCCGTGGTAGCGGGAGACGACGCAGAAGACGATCGGGCCGTCGAAGTTGACGATCGCCCGGCCGATCTCCGCACCCAACTCCAGCTGCCAGTTGCGCAGGGACTCCGGGGAGCCGTCGAAGCCGGAGAGGTTGGCCAGGACCACCAGCGGCCGGTTGCCGCTGGCGGCGTTGATCGCGCGGGCGGTCTTCTTCGACGACCGTGGGAACAGCGTCCCGGCCGTCCACTGGTCGGGCCCGTCGGCGGGGAAGGCCCCGCGCCGCGGGATCGGGTGGGACTCGATGCCCAGGACCGCCACCGGGTGACCGCCCAGGTGCGCGTCGAAGACCACCGACGTGTCGGCGTCGGCCATGCCGGCCCACCGCTCGAGCACCGGGTGGTCCTGGTCGGCGACGGCGCGCATGACCGTCCGGATGTCGAACGGCTTCTTCCGCTCCGGGTTGGCCGTGTCGGAGAAGATGTCGCCGACGGTGGTGAAGTCGCTGGAGGCGTGGCGGTGCGGGAACTCCCGCACGTCGCGGTCGCGCGGGTCGTTCGTCGGGGCCGGCCGGGCCCAACGCTCGCCGGGGGCGACGTAGGCGTGGTCGTAGTGCCGGAACAGCAGCTCCGTCGCCGCGGTCAGGTTGGGCGCCCAGTACTGGGCCTGACCGTTGGGGCCCATCACCCGGTCGTAGCCGCCGATGCCGAAGTTGTCCTCGGCCGACACGCCTCCGGAGTAGTCCAGGGACTGCTTGCCGGTGAGCACCATCGCGCTGTCCGGCGTCATGATCAGGATGCCCTTGGTGTGCATGAGCATCGTGGCCTCGGCGTTCCAGTACGGCTGCGCGCCCACGTTGATCCCGGCGACGACCACGTTGATCTCGCCGCCGGCCTGGGTGAACTCGATGATCCGGCGCAACGCACGGGAGACCCAGTCCATGTTCTCGGTGCCGCTGTCCATCGAGATGCGCGCGCCGGAGGAGAGCGCGAACCACTCGACGGGGACGCCGCGCTCCTCGGCCAGGTCGAGCGCGGCGACGACCCGGGCGCACTCGGGCTCGGCGACGGTACCCAGCTGCTTGGTGGGGTCGCCGAACAGCGCCACCCGTGTCATGCCCTCGGGATAGCGCTCGGTGGGCGTGCTGATCACGGCGCAGACGAGGCCTGCCCGATTCTTGCCGGGTGGCCGCTCGACCGGCACCAGCCGGCCGGACTCGTCCAGGTCGTGCTCGACGAACGAGCCACCCGGCCCGGCCAGCAGCGGAGCCAGCTCGTAGGGGTAGACCGTGCCGCGGGCGCGGGAGCGCAGGACCTTCTCGGTGTACTCGTCGAGCGGCTTCACCGGCTCGGTCGGCCGGTCCTCCACCGTGAGGACCACGCCGGTGCCGGGCCGGTAGGAGAAGCGCAGCGCCACCTGGCGGGGCGGGCCGCCGGGCTCCTGCATCCGGGCCATCAATATGGCCTCGTCCAGCCCGGCGCCCACCGTGAGCGGCGCGGCGGTGCGCGCGATGCTCTGGAGTTCCTCCAGCGGCAGCTGGATCGACGGCCAGGCGTACAGGTAGACCGCGTTGTTCTCCAGCCGCCGGCGCCGCTGCGCCTGCGCGCGCCGCAGACCGTCCAGGCAGGAGGTCAGCAGCCGCTCGAGCGTCGGGAAGGCGACGATGTGGCCGGATTCGTCGCGCACCGGGGTCAGGTCGCGCACCTCGGCCATGGCGACGAGGCGCTCGTCGTTGGGGTTGTCCTTGGCGACGACGCGCAGCAGGTAGGTGTCCTCGGCCGAGGGCAGGCGCTCCCCGTCGAAGTTCTTCAGGCGCCACAGGTTGAGCCGCTGCCCGATGAGCGGGTGCAGGCCGCGGATGACCCGCTCCTCGGCCAGGCCGTCCGCCGACGGCCGGAACGTCACGGGCTCCGCGTCGCCGTCGGGGGTGCAGACCGTCACGGTCACCCGGCGGCCGGACCGGAACTGCGGGACGTCGGCGAGCCGGGCACGCAGCTGCTCGGCCATCGCGTCGCCGTCGGCCGGGCGGTCCGGCCAGGAGAGGTAGAGGTCGACGATCAGGGTCGAGGGGTCGGGGACCTCCGCCGCCTGCCGGCTCAGCGCCGCGAGCGCCGCCGGCAGGTCCTCCGTCTTCGCCATCAGGGCGATCAGGTGCAGCCGGGTGCCCCGCAGGTCGTAGTCGGCGGTGACGCAGGTGTGCCCGTCGAGCAGGAACGACCGCAGGTTCTCCAGGTCGCGGCTGCGGTAGTAGCGGCGGGTGAGGACCTCCACCACGGGGTCGGGGACCGTCGTCGCGCGCTCGAAACGCTGCGCCAGGAGGCTGATCAGCGGCTCGGGGCTGGCGACCAGCGCCTCGACGCGCTGCATGTAGGCGGCGGCGTCGCTGTCCGCCCCGAGCTCGGACAGCTCGTCGAGCTGCCGCTCGGCCTCGGCCAGGACCGTCTGGCGGGCCTGCCGCACCACGGGTTCCTCGAAGTAGCGGAACCGCACGGCGCGGGCCAGCTCCCCCACCGCCGGGAACCGCAGCTGGGTGGCGACAACGAGCCGGTCGAGCACCTCGCCGACCTCGGACCGTGCGGCGCCGTCGGGGAGGTCGGCCGCGGTGAGCCAGCGGTCGAGCAGGGCGAGGACGGCCGGCAGCTGGTCGGCGGTGCGCTGCTGGGCCAGGAAGATCCGGTAGACGGCCTCCTCGAGCGCCGGTCCGGGCTCGAGGTCGTGGACGTCGTAGTGGAGCAGCGCCCGGGACAAGCGCGCCCGGAACCTCTCCGGGAGGCCCTCCCGCTCGACGTCGAGCGAGTGCAGGTAGGAGTGGAAGTACTCGCGGGGGCTGTGCACCTGCTGGTCGGCGTCCTCCTCCTCGGTCGCCGGGCGGTTGCGCGACAGCTCCGCGAGGTCGGCGAACGTGGTGAGCACCGCCAGCTCGCCGTGCAGCAGGTCGGGGTCGTCGAGCGGCAGGTCGCTGCGCGCCTTGCCGTAGGCGGTCACCAGCTGCTGGGCGTGCTTCTTGCTGACGTCGAACCCGGTGATCAGCGCCTGCAGCTCGCGCAGCGCCGCCAGGGCCGTCTCCCGCGGGTCGCCGGCCGGACCGGCGTCCGTGCGCGGGAACTCCACCCGCTCCCCGGCGACGTCGACGGGCTCCTCGCCGACGCGCTCCACGCTCAGCAGCGCCGCGCCCGCGTCGACCTGCGTGTTGACGTTGACCAGCAGCTGGCGGACCCGGCCGGCGTAGGGAGCGCGGATGGCCGTCTCCATCTTCATGCTCTCGAGGACCGCGACGGTCTGGCCGGCCTCCACCTCCTCGCCGACGGCCACGGGCATCGCGACGACCACGGCCGGCGCCGGCGCCCGGACCATCCCCGCCTCGTCGCGCAGGACGCGGTGGTGGGAGATCCCGTCGACCTCGACCAGGTGGGAGGTGCCGCTGTGCACGGCCACCACGGAGTAACGGTTCGGGCCGATGCCGATCCGGCTCTCCAGGGGGCTGAGCCGGTCGACGGCCACGTCGAGGTACCGGCCGTCGAGCCCGACGCGGTAGCGGTCCCCGCTGAGGCCGGCGACGGTGAGCCGGTAGGACTGGCCGCGGTAGCCGAGGTCCACGCCGCGCTCGACGTCGTGGCTGGCGCGCGGCCGACCGCCCCGGGCGGACTCGAGGAACGCCTTGCGCTCCCGGGCCTCCTCCTCGTCGGCGACGTCGATCGCGGTCTGCACCAGGGCCACGACGTCGGAGCCCTCGGGAGCGGCCCCGGGAGCAGTTCCGGTGCGGTCCAGCCAGCCGGTGTCGGCGGTGCCGGCGACGACCTCCGGCCGGTCCAGCAGTTCGAGCAGGAAGGACTTCGTCGTCGTCCCGCCGCGCAGCACGACGGTCGTCTCCTGCAGGGCGCAGCGCAGCCGGGCCAGCGCCTCGGGGCGGTCCCGGCCCCACGCGATGATCTTCGCGACCATCGAGTCGTAGGCCGGGGGGATGACGTCGCCCACGCTGAAACCGGTGTCCACCCGCACGCCGGGCCCGGCGGGCAGCCGCAGAAGCTCCACGGTGCCCGGAGCGGGCGCGAACCCCTGCTCGGCGTCCTCGGCGTTGAGCCGCGCCTCGATGGCGTGCCCGAGCGCCGGCGGCGGTTCGCCTTCGAGCCGGCCGCCGGCGGCCACGTGCAGCTGCAGCTTCACGATGTCCAGGCCGGTGGTCTCCTCGGTCACCGGGTGCTCGACCTGGAGCCGGGTGTTGACCTCGAGGAAGGTGAACAGCTGCTCGGAGGGCTGGTAGAGGAACTCCACCGTGCCGGCGCCGATGTAGCCGACCGCCTTGGCCAGCGCGATCGCCGAGTCGCGCAGGGAGAGGTCCTGCTCGCGGGTCAGCGCGGGGGAACTGGACTCCTCGATCAGCTTCTGGTTGCGCCGCTGCACCGAGCAGTCGCGCACCCCGGGCGCCCACACGGTGCCGTGCCGGTCGCCGACGACCTGCACCTCGACGTGCCGGCCACCCTCGACGAGCCGCTCCATGAACACGACCGGGTCGCCGAAGGTGCGCTCGGCCTCGGTGCGGGTGCGGGTGAGCGCGTCCTCGAGCTCGTCGTCGGCCCGGACGACGCGGATGCCGCGCCCGCCGCCGCCGCTGCGGGCCTTGACGATCAGCGGGTAGCCGATGGCGGCCGCGTGCCGGCGGCCGTCCTCCAGGCTCTCGACCGGGCCGTGGCTCCACGGCGCGACCGGCACACCGGCCTGCTCGGCCAGCAGCTTGGCCTCGACCTTGTCGCCCAGCCGACGCATCGCCTGCGGCGACGGTCCGATGAAGGCCACGTCGAGGGAGGCGCACAGCTCGGCGAACGCGGGGTCCTCCGCCACGAAGCCCCAGCCGACCCACGCCGCGTCGGCCCGGCTGGTGCGCAACGCGCGGGCCAGTTCCTCGTGGTCGAGGTAGGGGATCCCGTTCCCGCTCTCGCGGAGCAGGACGGCCTCGTCGGCGGCGCGGACGAACGTCGCCCGCCGCTCGGCCTCCGTGTGGAGAGCTATGACCCGGGTTCCGTAGCCGTGCTCCTCGTTGAGCTCGCGCACGGCCCGGATGAGGCGCATGGCGGGCTCGCCCCGGTTGATGACGGCGATACGGCTGAACACCCTGCCCCTTCCCTACCGGTGAACTCGGCCCTCTGGGGAGGCACGGGGCCGGGCGTGCCGCTTCCGCGCCGGACCTACATGTCCAGGCCGCCGTTGACGCCCCAGATCTGCCCGGTGATGTACGCCGAGCCGTCGGCGGCCAGGAAGTGCACGACCCGGGCGATCTCCTCGGGGTTGCCCAGCCGGCCGAGCGGGATCTTGGCCCGGAGGCTGTCGAGGACCTTCTGCGGCACGGTCTCGAGCATCTCGGTGGCGATGTAGCCCGGCGTGACGGCGTTGACGGTGACCCCGATCCCGTCGGACTTGCCGCTCTTCTGCACCTGCATGGCCGCCTCGCGGGCCAGCGTCTTGGTCAGGCCGAAGAGCCCGGACTTGGCCGAGGCGTAGTTGCTCTGCCCGATGCCGCCGGTCTCACCGATGACCGAGGAGATCATCACGATGCGCCCGCTGCCGCGCTCGAGCATGTGCGCCAGCGCCGCCTGGGAGAGGTAGAACGCGCCGGACAGGTTGACGTCGATCACCCGCCGCCAGTCCTCGTCGGTCAGCTTGAGCACGGTGCGGTCGGCGGTGATGCCGGCGTTGTTGACCAGGATGTCCAGCCGGCCGTGCTGCTCGATGACCTCGCGGATCGTGCGGCGGCAGTCCTCGGGGTTGCCGATGTCGCCGCGGTGCACGGTCATGTGGCTGTCGGGGTAGGCGCCGGCGAAGTCCTGGGCGAACATCTCCGCCCGCTCCTGGTTGCCGCTGTAGCCGGCGGCCACGTCCGCGCCCTGCCGCGCGAGGCTCCGGCAGATCGCCGCGCCGATCCCTCTGGTTCCTCCGGTCACGAAGGCCACCCTGCCGACCAGCTTGTCGCCGACCCGGGTCATGCTTTCCTGCGTCGCGGTCATCTGATCCTCCTGAGGAGCGGCGCACCTCCGCCGCGTCCCAGGCGCCGGCGGAGGCGAAGGACGGGTTATCCGGGCTCGACGGTTCGTCGCGTGGCACCGGTCACGCTGCGGAGCATGGTGCGCCCACGCGGTCCCGTCAACCGGAGGCGTCGGCCCCGCGGGGTTGCCCCCGTCACCAGCGGATCCGGGTGCGTCGGGGTCACCGCCAGCGGTACTCCAGCTCCGGGCGGCCGGCCCCGCCGTAACGCGGCACCCGCTCGACCAGACCGGTGTCGGCGAGGTACTCGAGGTAGCGGCGGGCGGTGATGCGCGACGCGCCGATCAGCTCGGCGGTCTCGGCGGCGGACATCCCGTCGGCGCTGCGCACGGCGGCCACGACGGCGTCGAGGGTCTCCCGGCCCATGCCCTTGGGCAGCGGTGCCGACAGCCGGGTCGGCCGGACGGTGTCCAGCACGCGGTCGATCTCGACCTGGCCGGCGGCGTCGCCACCGCCGGCGAGGCGGGCCCGGTAGTCGGCGTAGGCCAGCAGCCGGTCGCGCAGCGCCGGGTAGGTGAACGGCTTGAGCAGGTATCCCACGACGCCGTGTGCCGCGGCGGCCCGCACCGTGGTGAGCTCCCGGGCGGAGGTGACGGCGAGGACGTCGACGTCGGCTCCGGCGCCCCGGATGCGCCGGCACAGCTCGATGCCCGTGGTGTCGGGCAGGTTCACATCGAGCAGCACCAGGTCGACCGGCACCCGCTTGAGCACCTCCAGGGCCCGCGCCCCGGTGCCGGCGACCGCGACGGTGGTGAAGCCGGGGGTGCGGTCGACGTAGGCGCGGTGGGCCTCGGCCGCGACCGGCTCGTCCTCGACGACGAGCACGCGGATCACGGCGCCGCCCGCACCGGGCTGCGGAGGGGCAGCGACACCCGGAACTCGGCCCCGGGGCCGGGGCGGCAGGAGAGTGTCCCGCCGTGCCGGCGCACCGCCTGGGCGACCAGCGCCAGCCCCAGCCCGCGGCCCAGGCCCCGGGGCGCGCCGGCCGTGTCCTTGGTCGTCCAGCCCCGCTCGAACACACGTTCGAGGTCCTCCTCGGCCAGCCCGGGACCGGTGTCCTCGACCCGGATCTCCAGGCGGTCGTCCTCCACCCACAGCGCGGCCTGGACCTCCCGCGGCGGGTCCCCGGCCAGGGCGGCCTCGATCGCGTTGTCGAGCAGGTTGCCCAGGATGGTGACCAGGTCGCCGCCGGGGATGCCGGTGCTGCCCACCGACGTGGCCGGGTCGATCTCCAGCAGCACGCCGCGCTCGTGGGCGGTCGCCGCCTTGCCGAGGAGCAGCGCCGCGAGCACCGGCTCGCCGACGGCGTCCACCACCCGGTCGGTGAGCCGCTGGGCCGAGGCCAGCTCGGCGGTGGCGAAGTCGACCGCCTCCTGGGCGCGGCCGAGCTCGACCAGCGAGACCGTGGTGTGCAGCCGGTTGGCCGCCTCGTGGGCCTGCGCGCGCAGCGACTCGGCGAAGGCGCGCACGCTGTCGAGCTCCCCGGTCAGGGCCTGCAGCTCGGTGTGGTCGCGCAGGGTGATGACCGTGCCCCAGGGACGGCCGGACGGGCGGGCCGGTGCCTGGCTGACCACCAGGACCCGGGTGCCGGTCACGTGGACCTCGTCGACCGCGGTCCGCTGCCGGCACAGCGCCTCGGTGAGCGCGGGCGGCAGGCCCAGCTCGGTGACGTGCCGGCCGGTCGGATCGTCGTCGAGGCCGAGCAGCCGCCGTCCCTCGTCGTTGATCAGCTGGATCCGCTGCTCGTCGTCGACCAGCACCAGGCCCTCGCGGACGGCGTGCAGCACCGCGTGGTGGTACTCGACCATCCGGGCCAGCGCCGCCGGCGACAGGCCGTGGGTCTGCCGCTGCAGCCGGCGGCTGAGCGCCCAGCTGCCCAGCCCGCCCACGAACAGCGTGGCCAGGGCCGTGCCGGCGATGCCGGGCACCGCCGCCGCGAGGTCCTTTCCGATCGCGTCGACGGTGATCCCGGCCGACACCAGGGCGACGACGTCGCCGTCGGCGTCCAGGACCGGGCCGGTCGCCCGGACCGAGGGCCCGAGGGTGCCGGTGTAGGTCTCCGTGAAGGTCTCCCCCGCCAGGGCGGGTGCGATCGTGCCCCGGAACGGGCGCCCGATCTGGGCGGGGTCGGGATGGGTCCACCGGGTGCGATCGGGGGCGAAGACGGTGATGAACGACGTGTCCGTGTCCGCCCGGACCCGCTCGACGTAGGGCTGCAGCACCGCGGTCGGATCGGGGCCGGTCACGGCCTCGAGCACCAGGGGCGAGTCCGCCAGGCTCTCGACGACCGCGGTAGCCCTCGCCGCGGCGGCCTCCTGCACCGCCTGGCGGGCCTCGACGTAGGCGACGGCGGTGGCGGTGAGCACGACCGCGACCACGACCAGCGCCTGGAGCACCAGCAGGCGCTGGGCCAGGCTGGCTGATCCTCGGTCCCGGCGGCGCGTGCCGGACACGGGCGTGGACACGTCAGGGAGTGTCCCGCGCGGCCGGGAGGCCGTCGGCCTCCCGTGTACGCAATGAACGAATCAGTGACGGCGGTCACGGCGCCCCGCACTGTGATCCGTGTCGCCCGTACCGGGCCGGCGCGATCCAGGACAGCGCCCCCGGCCGACCCCCAGGAGCAGGAATGGCCTCAGCCGCCGTCACCACACCGCCGTCGACGCGACGGCAGGACCGCACGCACTGGCTCTACCTCGCCGTCATCGCCGCCGTCGTGCTCGGCATCGCCGTCGGCTTCGTCTTCCCCGGGTTCGCCACCGAGCTCAAGTGGCTGGGCACCGCGTTCGTCAGCCTTATCAAGATGCTGATCGCGCCGGTCATCTTCTGCACGATCGTGCTGGGCATCGGGTCGATCCGGCAGGCGGCGAAGGTCGGCCGGGTCGGCGGTCTGGCCCTCGGCTACTTCCTGCTGATGTCGACGGTCGCGCTGGCGATCGGCCTCGTCGTCGGCAACCTGCTGCACCCCGGCGAGGGCCTGCAGGTCAGCGAGGCCCTGCGCGGGCAGGGCGCCGACCTGGCCGCCACCGCCCACGAGAGCGGCGGGACGACCGACTTCCTGCTGGGCCTGATCCCCACGACGCTGCTGTCCGCGCTCACCGACGGCTCGGTGCTGCAGGCGCTGCTGGTGGCGCTGCTCGTCGGCTTCGCCATCCAGGCGCTGGGCCGCTCCGGTGAGCCGCTGCTGCGCGGTGTCGGGCACCTGCAGAAGCTGGTCTTCCGCATCCTGGCGATGGTCATGTGGGTGGCGCCCATCGGTGCCTTCGGGGCCATCGCCGCGGTGGTCGGCGAGACCGGCGTCGACGCGCTGAAGAGCCTCGCGGTCATCATGCTGGGCTTCTACGCGACCTGCGTGCTGTTCGTGGTCGTCGTCCTGGGCCTGCTGCTGCGGCTGGTCGCCAAGGTCAACCTGTTCGCGCTGCTGAAGTACCTGGGCCGCGAGTTCCTGCTGATCGTCTCGACGTCCTCGTCGGAGACCGCGCTGCCCCGCCTCATCGCCAAGATGGAGCACGCCGGGGTCAGCAAGCCCGTCGCCGGCATCGTGGTGCCGACCGGCTACTCGTTCAACCTGGACGGCACGGCCATCTACCTGACCATGGCCTCGCTGTTCATCGCCCAGGCCCTCGGTGACCCGCTGTCGATCGGCGAGCAGCTCGGCCTGCTGGCGTTCATGATCGTCGCCTCCAAGGGCGCCGCCGGCGTCACCGGTGCCGGGCTGGCCACCCTGGCCGGCGGGCTGTCGGCGCACCGGCCGGACCTGCTCGACGGCGTGGGGCTGATCGTCGGCATCGACCGCTTCATGTCCGAGGCCCGCGCGCTGACCAACTTCGCGGGCAACGCGGTCGCGACGGTGCTCGTGGCGACCTGGACGAAGGAGCTGGACCGGGCGCAGCTCGCGGACGCCCTGTCGGGCCGCAGCCCGTTCGACGAGGCGACGATGCTCGACCCGCACGACCTCGAGGCCGGCGAGGACGCCGCGCCCTCCGCCGAGGCCGCGCCGCGGGAGCTGGTCGGGGCCGCCCCGCGCTGAGCCGCTCCTCCTCGGGACGCCGACGGCGCCCGGTGCCTGTGCGCACCGCGCGCCGTCGGCGTTTGCTGCCTCAGCTCGCCGCCGCGGCCGCCACGGGTTCCCGGTGGACGACTTCCCGGTGGACGACCCTGTCCGGCGCGTCGGTGCAGAGCAGGTCGACGCCGAGCCGGGCCAGCGCCCGTGCCTCCTCGGGGTCGTCCACGATGCCGGCGGCCACCCGCAGGCCCAGCGCGTGCAGCCGCGCCACGACGGAGGGGTCGCGGCGGACGTGCTGCACGCCCAGGTGCAGCTCGGTCAGCCCCTGGCCGCGGGCGCGGCGCGCGGGCGGGCCGGGCTCGACGTGCGGCTCCAGGATCACCGCACCGCCCGCGGTGCCGTGCCCGGCGAGGGCGACGGCCACGAGCGGGTCGAACGACGAGGTGATGACCCGGTCGGCACCCGGCCGCCGCCGGCGGCGCTCCCGCAACAGGGCGGCGAGCAGGCGCGCGGTGCGCAGCCGGTCGGGCCCGGTCTCGCGCTTGACCTCGGTGACGACGCAAGCGCGGTGGGCCGCGGCCAGGTCCAGCGCCTCGCCCAGGATGGGGACCCGTGCCCCGTGCGGCAGCCGGAGCGCGCGAAGGGCGGCGGCCGTGCTCCGGGCGACGACCGGGCCGGTGCCGGCGCCCGTGCCGAGGACGCGGCCGAGGTCGGGGTCGTGGCAGAGGACGAGGACGCCGTCGCGGGTCGCCCGCACGTCGATCTCGAAGCCGTCGGCGCCGGCCTCGAGGGCGGCGCGCAGGGCGGGCAGGGTGTTCTCGCTGGAACGGGGACCGGTGGGCGTGCCGCGATGGCCGATGACGCGCATGGCCCGGACGCTGGCCGCCGTCCGCGGCTAGGGGATGACGCCCACCGGAGGTGTCGGTGTCCTCGACGTGAAGCTGTCGGCTTCAGAGTTCCCGGACGTCGGCCTCCACGGCCTCGAAGGCCTTGCGCGCGGCGATGAGCACCGGGTCCCAGACCGGGGAGAACGGCGGGGCGTAGGACAGGTCCAGCGAGAGGATCTCGTCGACGCCCATCTCGTTCCAGATGCAGATGGCCAGCGCGTCGATGCGCTTGGCGGCGTCCTCGCGCCCGACGACCTGGGCGCCCAGCAGCCGGCCGCTGCGCCGCTCGGCGATCATCTTGATCCGGATGGGGCTGGCTCCGGGGAAGTAGCCGGCCCGGGTGGTCGAGTCGACCGAGGCGGTGACGAACGAGTAGCCGGCCTCCTCGGCCTCGGCGGAGGACAGCCCGGTGCGCGCGGCCTCCAAGTCGCAGACCTTGGTGATCGCGGTGCCGATGACGCCGGGGAAGGTCGCGTAGCCGCCGCCGATGTTGATGCCGGCGACCCGGCCCTGCTTGTTGGCGTGCGTGCCCAGAGCCACCACGACCCGCTGGCCGGAGAGCCGGTGCCAGGACTCGACGCAGTCCCCCGCCGCCCACACGCCCTCGGCCTCCGTGCGCATGCGGGCGTCGACGGCGATCCCGCCGGAGGTTCCCAGCGGGATGCCGGCCTCCTTCGCCAGCCGCACGTTGGGGCGCACGCCGAGGCCGAGCACCACCAGGTCGGCGGGCAGCTCGCGGCCGCTGGCGGTCACCACCGCGCGGGCGCGCCCGTCGGGCCCGACGTCCACGGCGGCGACCGCGTCGGAGAGGACGAGCCGGATCCCCTCGCGGCGCACGGCGTCGGCGATGTGGCCGCCGACGTCCGGGTCGAAGGTGCCGACCGGGGTGGCCGACATGTCGACCACGGTGACGTCGAGGCCGCGGATCCGGCAGGCCTCGGCGATCTCCAGGCCGATGTAGCCGCCGCCCACGACGACGACCCGGCGGACGTCGCCGCCGTCGAGCTCGGCGCGCAGCGCCGCGCCGTCGTCGAGGACTTGGACGCCGTAGACGCCGGCGGAGTCGATCCCCGGCACCGGCGGGCGCATCGGCACGCTGCCGGTCGCGTACACCAGCTCGTCGAACGGCTCGCTGCCCTCGCCCCCGCCGTCCAGCTCCCGCCAGCGGACCACCCGGCGGTCGAGGTCGATCCCGACGACCTCCGTGCGCATGCGCACGTCGATGCCCGCCGCGCGGTGCTGCTCCGGGGTGCGGGCGATCAGCGCGGCCTCGTCCTTCACCGCCCCGCTGATCCAGTACGGGATCCCGCACGCCGAATACGACGTGGCCCGGCCCCGCTCGAACATGACGACGTCGAGGTCGCACTGCCGCTTCTTGGCCTGCGACGCGGCGCTCCCGCCGGCGGCGTCGCCCCCGATCACGACCAACCGCTTGCCCACCATCAGGACGGTAGGGCACTCCCCGGCCCGGCGCGGGCCGAGCGTGCTCCTCCGGGACCGGCACGGCCAGGGCCCGGCGGGTCAGCCGGCGGGCGTCACCGGACGGCGCGCAACCGCCCCGCCCGGACGCCGAGCAGGCCCCGTCCCAGCGCGCCGCGCGCCGGTGAGACGACCCGCTGCTGCTCGCCCTGGCGGGCGGCGAGCACGATCAGCGCCCCGGTGAGGGCGGGGGGGACCCACTGCAGCGGCCGGAGCGCCCGCTGGGCGGCCGCCGCATCGGAGGGGGTCTCCGCGGAGGGCTCGGTGGCGCCGGCCGCCGGGGCCGGCGAGCGCTGCTCGACCTTGGCGCCCAGGACACCGCTGGCCGCGGTCGCCACCAGGGCCGCCGCGGTGAGCACCGTCTTGACCGCCGTGTCGGTGGCCGCTCCGGGCTGCACCGCGACCCGACCCCGGTCGGCCTGCAACATGCCGATCGAGCCGGCGAGGTGGGCGCCGATCGCGGCGGCCTGCAACGGCCGCCAGGCCGCCCATCCGGCCGAACTGAGCCGGGTCCGCTCTCCTGGGTCGCGGGCCTCGGAGGCCGCCCGGTTCAGTCCGACGGCTCCCATCAGGTTGCCGCCGAACCACGCGGCGAGCCCGAGGTCGTGCAGGGAGCGGAGGACGGGATGGGTGTCGTAGAGCATGGCCGACTCCGATCTCACCGGGACGTGGTCAGGGCATCGGTCCGCGCCGCCGCTCCCGGGACGGCGGCGACGGCGGACAGCGCCTCATCCGGCACCTGCTCGTGCGCCGTGAAAGGCACCTCCTGCGGGCAGACGGTGTCCTCCTCGGGGAGCGTCCCGTCGACCAGGTAGGTCTCGGTGGCCGCGTCGACGCAGGCGGAGTTCCCGCCGTAGGCGGCGTGGTTGTCGCCGTCCATCGTGAGCAGCCGCGCGTTGCCGAGGTCCTGCACCAGCCGCTGCGCGCCCCGGTACGGCGTCGCGGGGTCGTGAGTGGTGGCCACGACCAGCGGCGTCGGGGCGGACGGCGGGACGGCGAACGGGCCGCCGTAGGCGTCCTCGTCACGGATCGGCCACAGCGCCCAGGGAATGTCGGTGTAGCCGCTGCTGAACCAGAAGTGCGGGAAGCGCTCCCATGCCTCCGCACCCTGGTCGAGATAGGGCTGAAGGTCGCCGCGGGGGAACCGCGCCTCGGAGGCGCTGATGGTGAAGAGGCGGTCGCGGGACGGGTCGTACGTCCCGTCGTCCCGGCGGCCGTAATAGGAGTCCACCAGCGCACGGACGAGCGAGCCGTCACCGTTCGCCGCGCGCGCCAGGGCCAGTCCGAGCAGGCCCCAGAAGCGCTTGCTGTACAAGGGCTGCAGCGTGGCCAGCCGGATGTCGTCGGCCGTTACCGGCCGAGGGTCGGGCGCGAAGCCCTCCGCCGGGATCGGTGTCACCTCGGCCTTGGCGATCAACTCGTCGTAGGCCAGCGACGGGTTCGCGCCGCCGAAGCCCGCGCACGCGACCTGGTCGGCCGCGCAGGCGGCGAAGAAGCGGCCGAGGGACTCCTCGAAGCCAGCCGTCTGCTCGGCGACGTAGTCGATCGGGTCGTGGATGTAGCTCTCGGCGTCCACAGGGGCGTCGAGGACCATGGCCCGGTAGCGGTCCGGGAAGAGGGCGGCGTAGGTGGCGCCCAGGACGGTGCCGTAGGAGAACCCTAGATAGGTGAGCCGGGTGTCGCCGACGGCGGCACGCAGGGCGTCCATGTCGCGGGCGACGTTCGCCGTCGACAGGTGCTCGAGGATCGCGCCGTTGTTGGCCAGGCAGCTGTCGACGTACGCCTGCATGCGGGCGACGAACGCGTCGACGTCGATGTCGAGCGGGGTCGGGAGCGGCTGCGCGGTGATGCCCTCGGTTTCCTGGTTCACCCGGCAGTCGACCGCCGGGGTGCTCTGGCCGACGCCGCGCGGGTCGAAGCCGATGATGTCGAACCGCTGGTTGAGCGTCCCGAACAGTCCGGCGCCGGCCGCCTGGAGGTAGTCCACCGCGGGGGCGCCGGGGCCGCCGAAGTTGAAGAACAGTGAGCCGATGCGATCGGCCTGGTCCCGGGCGGGGACTCTGGCGACGGCGATCCGGACCTGCATGCCGTCCGGCTGGTCGTAGTCCATGGGCAGATCCGCGGTGGCGCACTGGACGCCGGCCGCGACCCCCGCGTCGCCGGTGCCGCAGTCGGCCCAGGTCAGCTGTGGAACGGATTGGGAGCCGGCGGGCGTCTCCCCGACGCCGGTGTGATCCGCGCCTGCGGGGGGCGCTCCGGTCCCCAGCAGCAGCGCCGCCAGGGCGACCGCGGCGGCACTGCGTCGGCGTGCGATTCGTGGCATGACAGCCCCCCATCGACGGAGCCCCGCATGGACCACGCCCCCCGGGTGGGGCTGCATCCAACAACGACTCGAGGGAAGGTCGCAAACAGCGTGTTGGGACCGGCGAGTCTCGGATGACCCGTTGGCACTTCCAGGTCGGCCTGACGCGGTCTTCTCTCCCGCCCTGGGGTTTCGGCGGCCACGCCCGGGGAAGATCCGGTCGGCCATGGGTACCAGCGACGGGGCTCTGGGCACTCCCCCCCTGCCCCACCACCTGCAGCTGGAGGTGACATCCGCCTGCAACCTGTCGTGCGCCATGTGCCTGGTCAGCTACCGGCCCGCCGTCAACCGGGCCGAGGGGGCGATGCCCTTCGAGCTGTTCCGGCGGCTGGTGGACGGCACGCCCGGTCTGACCCGGCTGACGCTGCAGGGGCTCGGTGAGCCGCTGCTGCAGCCGCACCTGCCGGAGATGGTCCGGTACGCCAAGGAGCGCGGCATCGAGGTCGGCTTCAACAGCAACGCGATGCTGCTCAGCCGGGAGCGGGCCGACCGGTTCGTCGCGCTCGGCCTGGACTGGTTGCACGTCTCGCTCGACGGGGCGACCGCCCGGACCTACGAGGGCATCCGGTCCGGCGGCAATTTCGAGCGGGTGGCCCGCAACCTGCGCGGGCTCCGGGACGCCAAGCGGGCGGCCGGAACGGACAAGCCCTGGGTGCGCGTGGTGTTCGTGGCCATGCGGCGCAACGTGCACGAACTGCCCGACCTGGTGCGCCTGCTGGGCGAGTGGGAGGTGAACGAACTGCACGTGCAGGGCCTCTCGCACACCTTCGACGACACCGACCCGGCCGGCGCCTACGCCGGGATCCGGGAGTTCGCGCGGTCCGAGACGCTGGAGCACGCGCCGCCGGACGAGGTGGCCGACGTGTTCGCGCGGGCCCGTGCGCAGGCCGAGCGCTCCGGCGTCGCGCTGCGCCTCCCCGCTCCCGACGCCGCACCGCCCGTGCGCGAGCCGGGCCGCCCCGGCTGCACCTGGCCCTGGGACGCCGCGTACGTCACCGCGTCGGGAACGGTCCAGCCGTGCTGCATGGTGATGGGCGACGACCGCGTCTCGATGGGCAACCTTGCTGACGCCGATCTCGCCGAGATCTGGACCGGTGAGGCGTACCGGCAGTTCCGGTCTGCTCTGCTCGGGGACACCCCGCCCGCCGTCTGCGCCGGCTGCTCGCTCTACCGCGCGACGTTCTG
>DATAAV010000467.1:0-6935 GCA_036259935.1 Geodermatophilus sp.
GCTCACCCCCCGGGAAGCGGAGGTCCTGTCCCTGCTGGCAGCAGGTGTCAGGCAATGCCGGCATCGCCGCGCGTCTGGTGCTGAGCGTGAACACCGTCGAGCGGCACGTGCGCAACGTCTACAGCAAGCTCGGCGTCGCCAACCGCGCCGGGGCGGCTGCCTTGGCGACCCGTGCCCAGCTCGGGGATGCGCCGGCGGGCTCACGGGCTGGCCACGGTCACCGGTGATGTGGGGACCGACATCCCGTCAGTGGTCGGCCCCCTGCCACCGGTCGGCGTGCCTCCCTGGACGGTCGGGACAGCCTCTGTCCCTGGGTCCGATCAGCGATCGACGCGTTTCAGGCCGCGGCCTTGGTCTCCCAGAAGATTTTGTCGATCTCGGCGATGTAGTCCAGCAGCTTCTGGCCCTCGGCGGGGTCCATGCTGCCCTTGCCGCCGGAGGCGCCGGCCTGCTTGGTGGCCTTGTTGAACAGTTCGTGCAGCTGCGGGTACTTCTCGAAGTGCGGCGCCTTGAAGTAGTCGGTCCACAGCACCCACAGGTGGTGCTTGACCAGGTCGGACCGCTGCTCCTTGATCAGCACGGCGCGCTGCCGGAAGACCGGGTCCTCGTTGGCCTGGTACTTCTCCTGGATGGCCTTGACGGACTCGGCCTCGATGCGGGCCTGGGCCGGGTCGTAGACGCCGCAGGGGAGGTCGCAGTGCGCGGTGGCCTCCACGGCGGAGAACAGGCGGAACAGACGCATGGACTTGCCTCCGGATGTCGCGGACTGGGTCGTCTGCGACCCTACTCGCGGTGATCTCAGCGGACACGTCCCGGCAGCCGGCTCCTGAGCCGGTCTCTCCGCTGGTCACGCGGTGGGTGCTCGCCCGGGTGACCGGTCCGTCGATGTCCCCGACCGTGCGGTCCGGCGACCGCCTGCTGGTGCGGCGGCTGGGCCGGTTCCACCGGGTCCGGCCCGGTGACGTCGTCCTGGCCCGGTTCCCGGCGCGCCCCGAACTGCTGGTGGTCAAGAGGGTGCACCGCGCGATGCCGGGCGGTCACTGGGTGGTGGGCGACAACCCGCTCGTCACCGACGACAGCCGCGCGTTCGGTCCGGCCGTCGTCGTGGGCCGGGTGGTGGCCCGCCTCTGGCCGCGCCCGGGCAGGCTGCCGGCCGCCCCCGCCGGATGAACCGGCGTCCCGGGTCCCTCAGCGGAAGAGAAGGCGGCGCATCGCCTGCTCCACGTCTGCGCGCGGATCGCGGGACGCGGCACCGGCCCGCCAGGCGATGACCCCGTCCGGCCGCACGATCACCACCCCGTCGGGGCCGGTCCCGAACACCTCCGGAAAGGTGCCGGCGGGGTCGGCGAGCGGGGTGTCGACGGCGACCCGATGGGCCTCGAGGGGCGCGCCGAGACTCTCGGCGACCTCGGTGGCGGCCGCGCACCAGTCCTGGCCGTCGGGGCCCGCGAGCAGGACGAAGCCGCGGCCGAGGACGTCGTGCACCGACGCGCGGGCGCCGTCGAGCTCGACGGCCAGGTGCGGGGCGCGCGTGCCCGGCCGCCCCGACGGCGTCCGCGGGTCCTCCACCGGCGCCCCGTCGTCCTCGCCGTCGGGGAGCACCGCCGCCGAGCGGTAGATCGGCCCCAGCTCGATGGACGCCTCGTCCATCGGCTGGGCGAGGCCCTCCCTCGACAGCGACGGGTCCACCCGCAGCACGTAGCGCGTGTACGCCTGCTCCACGATCAGCTCGCCGATCGGCCTGCGTTCGGCGTCGTAGGTGTCCAGCAGCGCCGCACCCGCCCGCCCGCCGGTCACGAGGGCCAGCTTCCAGGCGAGGTTGTGCGCGTCGCCGACGCCGGTGTTGCCCCCGAACCCGCCGGTCGGCGGCATGACGTGGGCCGCGTCGCCGGCCAGGAACACCCGCCGGTCCTGGAAGCGCTCGCCCCAGCCGGCCGCCGCCGTCCAGCGCTGGACGTCGTCGATCTCCACGGGGATGTCCGCGCCGAGCGCCTTCTGCACCAGCGCAACGCACCGGGCGGTGTCCAGGTCCGCGGCCACGTGGGTGTCGCGGCTGCCGTCGGGCTCGACCGTGTGGAAGACGGCGAGGAACCCCGCGTCCCCGGTGATGGAGAAGCGGAAGAAGCCCAGGAGCTCGGGGTGGTTGACGTAGACGACGCTGAGGTTGCGGTCGCCGATCAGCTCCCGCATGTCGGCCCGGAAGTAGATCGTGACGCAGTGGGCGAACGCGCCGCGGCCGAGCATCCCGATGCCGCAGCGCTCGCGGACCAGGCTGTGGCTGCCGTCCGCGGCCACCAGCCAGTCCGAGCGCACCCGTTCCTCGGCGCCGCCGTCCCGGGAGCGGATGACCGAGGTGACGCCGTCGTCGTCCTGCTCGAAGTCGACCAGTTCGGTGGCGTAGCGGTGCTCGGCTCCGCGGTCCTGGGCGTGCTGCCGCAGCAGCGGCTCGAGGCCGATCTGGGTGATGAACAGCCGCGAGGTGGGGCTGAGCCGCTCGACGCCCTCGTTGAAGTGCCGGAAGAAGTACCGCATCTCCTCGGCGGCCAGGCTCTCCACCGAGACGATCGCGCCGTTCTGCACGAACTCCTTCTCGGCGGCGGCCTCCACGGCCTGCTGGAGACCCACGCTGCGGAAGATCTCCATCGTCCGCTGGTGGAACGACGCTGCCCGGGGATGCACCGCCGTTCCCCGGTGCCGCTCGACCAGCAGGTGCGGCACCCCGGAGGAGGCCAGCAGCAGCGAGGTCGACAGCCCCACGAGGCTGCCTCCCACCACCAGGACAGGGACATGGCGATCGGTCACGAGGCACCCCTCTTCCGACGTCGCTGTCGGGGGAGCCCATGGTCGGGGGAGGCCGTCCCGGGTTCAAGAGCCCTGGTCACGGCCGAGATGCCGAGCCGGAGCGGAACTCAGCCGGCGCGCAACTGGGCGTAGCGCGCCACGCACTCCTCCATCGTCGGGAGCAGACCCTGCTCCTGCGCCTCGGCGAGGGTCGGTGCCCGGCGGTCCTTCTCGGAGAGCTCGAACTCGACGTCGGCCGGCCACGGCAGGCCGAGCGCCGGGTCCAGCGGGGAGAGGCCGAACTCGCGGCCGGGGGAGTAGCCGGTGGACACCAGGTAGGTCACCGAGCTGGCGTCGGCCAGGGACAGGAAGGCGTGCCCCAGGCCCTCGGCCAGGTACACCGCCCGCGGCTGCTCGCTGTCGAGGAGGACGGCGTCGTGCGTGCCGAACGTCGGTGAGCCGACCCGCAGGTCGACGACGACGTCGAGCACCCTGCCCGCCGGGCAGTACACGTACTTGGCCTGGCCGGGCGGGACGGCCGCGAAGTGCACGCCGCGCAGCACACCGCGGGCCGAGACGCTGTGGTTGGCCTGGGCCAGGGTGAGCCCGAACCCGGTGGCCTCCGCCAGCACATCGGCCCGGTACCACTCGGTGAACCGGCCACGGGCATCGCCGTGCGGCACCAGGTCGATCACGTAGCCGTCCCGGACGGTCAGTTCCCGGATCTGCACCCGCGCACCGTAGCGACAGCACTCACGGGCGCCCGATTACGCTTCGCGTACATGGGCGGGAACCACGTCTCCGAGAACGACAGTCCCCGGCAGGGGAGCCCCGATCGCTTCGCCGACGACCCGGCGTTCGCGGTGCACGAGGGGGGCAAGCTCGTCGTACGCCCGACCCGTTCCATCGAGTCGATCGCCGACCTCGCGCTCACCTACACCCCCGGCGTCGCCCGCGTCTCCAGCGCCATCGCCGCCGAGCCCGAGCTCGCCCGCCGGTTCACCTGGGCGCCGCGGGTGGTGGCCGTGGTCTCCGACGGCACGGCCGTGCTCGGCCTGGGCGACATCGGGCCGGCCGCCGCGCTGCCGGTGATGGAGGGCAAGGCCTGCCTGTTCAGCGACTTCGCCGGGTTGTCCGCGGTGCCGGTGGTGCTGTCCACGACCGACGTCGACGAGATCGTCGAGACCGTCGCGGCGATCGCCCCCTCGTTCGGCGGGATCAACCTCGAGGACATCAGCGCGCCGCGCTGCTTCGAGATCGAGGCCCGGCTGCGCGACCGGCTCTCGATCCCGGTCATGCACGACGACCAGCACGGCACGGCGATCGTCGTCCTCGCCGCGCTGCGGAACGCGGCCAAGGTGGTCGGCCGGGAGCTCGGCGACCTGCGGGTGGTCGTCTCCGGCGCCGGGGCGGCCGGGGTCGCCTGCACCAAGATCCTGCTGGAGGCCGGGGTCGGGGACATCGCCGTCGCCGACTCGAAGGGCATCCTCCACTCCGGTCGCGACGACCTGACCGACATCAAGCAGTGGCTGGTCGACAACAGCAACGTCGCGGGCTACGCGGGCACGATGATCGGCGCGCTGGAGGGCGCCGACGTCTACCTCGGGCTGTCGGGCGGGACGGTGCCGGAGGAGGCGATCGCCGCGATGGCTCCCAACGGCATCGTGTTCTCCCTGGCCAACCCGATCCCCGAGGTCGACCCGGAGATGGCCGCGCGGTACGTCGCCGTCGTCGCCACCGGCCGCAGCGACCTGCCCAACCAGATCAACAACGTGCTCGCGTTCCCGGGGGTGTTCCGCGGCGCCATCGACGCCGGGGCCACGAGCATCACCGAGGAGATGAAGCTGGCGGCGGCGACGGCGATCGCCGACGTCGTGGGCGACGAGTTGCGTCCCGACTACATCGTCCCCAGCCCGCTGGACCGCCGGGTGGCCACCGCGGTGGCCGAGGCGGTCGCCTCCTGCGCCCGCGAGCAGGGCGTCACCGTCTGATCGACGGAGTGGCGCTGCTGGGGTCACCCCGCGGCGCCACTCCGATCACATCCCCGCGGGGATGGTGAGGGCCGGGATCGCACCCGGGGCGACGAACAGCAGCACGCCGAGAGCGAGCAGCACGCCCGCCGTGCCGTAGATCGCCACCCGGCGCCACGGCAGGGTCTTCTCGACGGCGATCAGCCCGGCGACGAAGGCCATCCAGGCGAGGCTCATGACGCCCAGCGCGAACAGCGACGCCATCAGCGCCCAGCAGCAGCCGACGCACCACGCGCCGTGCCGGGCGCCCATCCGCAGCGCGCCCCATCGGCCCTCCCGCCAGGAGCCGAGGAGGAAGCCGAGCGGGCTGCGGCACTTGCCGAGGCAGACGTCCTTGAGCGGGGTCAGCTCGTAGCCGGCCGCGACGACGAGCGTGGCTCCCGCGACCCACCGGCCCGCGCGGTCCCAGGCGAGGACGTCGCCCGCGAGCCTCTCCACGGCCGCGGCGACCGCGAAGGCGACCAGGCCCGCGCCGACCCACGTGACCAGGTAGCCCGCGGCGAACAGCGGCGGCGACAGCGGAGACCGCCGCCTGGTCATGCAGGAGTACAGCGCGACCGTCGGCGCGACCGACGGGAACATCATCGCGGCCAGCATCACGACCCAGACGCCGAGGAACCAGCCCAGCGTTCCCAAGCCCGTCCACGGCCCGTCGTCCATGCCCCACATGCGCTCGGCCGCCCACCACCAGCCGACGCCGGCGAGGGCGAACAGCGCGGCGACCAGCCGCAGCCGGACGCGCACGGCGGCGAAGGTCGCTACGAGCTCCCCTCCGGGGAGGCGTTCCTGCGCCGGGGCGCCCATCGGTCAGGCGGACGAGGAGAACTCGGAGGTGGACAGGCCGGTCCTGCCCTCGTACCGGATGCCGAAGGCGTCGATCCGCGAGTGCCGCGCCTCGGCCGTCGTCAGGTTCGATCCCGCCGGGTGGAACATGCCGTCGAACCGGCCCGGCCGACCGTTCTCGGCGCCCAGCACCCAGGACATGGTCGGCTCCCTCCGCGAGGAGCCCAGTCTCCGCCCCACGGAGGAACGGGGTCAACGACGTTCCGGATCTGCCAGGGTTCCTGCCGACGTCAGTTCCCCTTGACGTTGACCAGCTGGTGCAGCGTGTGCCGGATCTCCACGAGGTCAGCGGCGTCCTTCATGACGACGTCGATGGCCTTGTAGGCCGCGGGGATCTCGTCGAGGAAGGCGTCGCTGTGCCGCCACTCGATGCCCTGCATCGCCTCCTCCAGCTGGGCCCGGGTGAAGGTGCGCCGGGCCGCGCCGCGGGAGTAGGCACGGCCGGCGCCGTGGGGTGAGGACTCCAGCGCCAGCTTGTTGCCCAGGCCGGTGACGACGTAGCTGGCGGTGCCCATGGACCCGGGGATAAGCCCCGGCTGGCCCAGGCGGGCCTGGATCGCGCCCTTGCGCGACACCCACAGGTCCTCGTCGTCGTGCCGCTCCCGCTGGGTGAAGTTGTGGTGACAGTTCAGCCGCTCCAGCTCCGGCGTCTGGTCGACCCGCATGTGCCGGGCCAGGCAGGCGGCCACCCGGTCCATCATCTCCTCGCGGTTGAGCAGCGCGAACTGCTGGGCCCACCGCAGCTCGGCGATGTAGCGGTCGAACTCCGGCGTCCCCTCGTCGAGCCAGGCGAGGTCGCGGTCGGGCAGGTCCAAGTGCTCGCGGCGGGCCCGCTGCTGGGCGATCGCGATGTGCCGCGACGCGATCTTGTTGCCGACGCCGCGGCTGCCCGAGTGCAGGAACAGCCAGACCCGGTCCTGCTCGTCGGCGGTCACCTCGATGAAGTGGTTGCCCGAGCCGAGGCTGCCCAGCTGCAGCGGCCAGTTCGGCGCCGCCGAGGTCACCGCGGACAGCACGCCGTCCCCGAGCTCGTCGGCGTACCGCTCCAGCTCCTCGACGCGGCGGCGGGCCGACTCGGTCAGCCTCTTGTTGTACTTCCCGGCCGAGAGCGGCACGGCCCGCTCGATGTCGCCGCGCAGTCGGCCCAGCGGTCCCCGGGCGCGCACCTCGTCGGCCGCCCACGGCGTGCGGACGGCGATCATCCCGCAGCCGATGTCGACGCCGACCGCCGCCGGGATGATCGCGCCCTTCGTCGGCAGCACCGACCCCACCGTGGCGCCC